>JARGOV010000021.1:36419-40662 GCA_029212965.1 Porticoccaceae bacterium | reverse complement strand
CATTATTGGCGATAACTGCCACCAATGGTTTATTAGTAATGTTGCAGCCATTTACTGCGGCGCTATACCTGCTGGTATTTATACCACCAGCAGCCCCGAACAATGCCAATATATCGCTGACGATTGTGATGCCACCGTCGCTGTCGTAGAAAATGTAGCTCAGTTGGAAAAATTTAAGGCCATTGCCAGTCAGCTCCCTAAACTAAAAGCCATTGTGTTGATGGAGGGCGGTGATACTGCCGAGCACATACATGCCTGGAGCGACTTGCCAAAACTGGCGGAAAAAACCTCAGAACAAGCCCTCGATGAGCGCATTAAAACCCAGCAGCCCGACGATGTATGCACGCTGATTTATACTTCGGGCACTACTGGTAACCCCAAGGGCGTGATGCTAAGCCACAGCAACCTCACATGGATGGCCCAGAATTGTGCTACTACCTATAACTGCACTTTTGATGAACGCATCATCAGCTACCTACCCCTGAGTCATATCGCCGAACAAGTCTTCAGTCTTTACATACCAATGTATTGTGGTGGCTGCACCTCTTTCGCGGAGAGTCTAAATAAACTGGGCGAGAACCTTCAAGAAGTTCGCCCAACCAGTTTTGTCGCGGTACCTCGAGTCTGGGAAAAGATCCAAACCAAAATATTACTTGCCGGCAGCGACAGCTCTACGCTGCGAAAAAAAGTGGTTGCCTGGGCGCGCAAAAAGGGCCTCGTTGGAGGATACGCCCGACAACAACACAAGCCTATGCCTTTATTTTATGGACTTGCCGACAAACTTGTTTTCTCAAAGGCGAGACAGCAGCTCGGCTTTGACCGATGTCGCAACTTGCTCTCTTCGGCGGCACCGATTTCCCTCGACACACTTGAGTTCTTTCTCAGTTTGGGACTACCGATCTGTGAAATATACGGTATGAGCGAGTGCTCGGGCCCTGCAACTGTTGGGCTAGCGAACAATTACGATACTGACAAACTGGGGCCTTGCCTGCCCGGTACTGAAATGCGTATTGCCGATGACGGTGAAATATTAATACGCGGCCCCCATATTTTTGCTGGGTACATGAACAATGAATCAGCCACTCGCGAGTCCATTGATAGTGAACAGTGGTTGCACACCGGAGATGTTGGCGAGCTTGATAGTCGGGGCTTCTTACAAGTCACTGGCAGAAAGAAAGATATTATCATCACCTCTGGTGGTGAAAATGTCGCACCACAACTTCTTGAAGGCAAAATAAAAGCAATAACGGCTGTCAGCCAGGCTGTGGTCATTGGCGACCAGCGTAAATACCTCACGGCCCTCATCACACTCGATGAAGAAACCCTAAACAATGAACTCCGCAACTGTGGTAGTAAGGCCGTTGGCATAGAGGAAGCAGCCCAGTGCAAAAAGTTACGTAACTATATTCAGCATCAAGTTAACGAAATTAATGAAACTCTGGCACAAGCGCAAACCATTAAAAAATTTACCCTTTTAACTCAGGACTTCAGTATTGAAGGCGGAGAACTGACCCCAACCCTGAAAATAAAGCGCAATATAGTCAATCAAAAATATCAAACAGAAATTCAGGCTATGTACTAGCACTCTACGAAACCACATCGATAGCAAGCACTATTATTACCGTCTGGTTTTGTTCCAAAAGTAAGCAGCCTTGCCAATGTAGTGCTTCTCAGCGTAACAAAATGGTGCAGAGTCGTGACCCATTTTCTGGCAGGCTCGCCACTTTGACTAATCGGGGCGATGCCAAAACGCCGGCAAAGCCATAACAATCCTCTGTTTCAACCTCACTAGAAAAATGGCCCACTAGTTGCATATCTCTGTTTTTCGATGGCTATGCCCTCCCTAATCACATTGCACAACAGAGATGATTTATGAGCGAAACCAAACTCAACCTTCTGGATTTTTCCAATAGCTCAATTAAAACGCTGCACACGGCCTGGTTTGCCTTTTTCCTGACCTTTGTTATGTGGTTTTCCCATGCACCGATGAAGCCATTCATTATGGCCGCATTCGACATGAGCAATGCCCAGTGGAAGGCCCTGCTCATTCTCAATGTTGCACTGACTATTCCAGCCAGGATCGTGGTCGGCATAATGGTCGACAAGTTCGGGCCACGACTGGTCTACAGTGGACTTCTAGCTGCCTCGGCTTTCTTGTGCTGGGGCTTTGCCTTCGCACAAAGCTACGAGCAGCTGGCCCTATTTCGCTTCCTTTGTGGCTTTATCGGCGCAGGTTTTGTGATCGGTATCCGGCTCGTTGGCGAGTGGTTCCCTGCCAAGACCGTTGGTCTGGCCGAAGGGATTTACGGCGGCTGGGGTAACTTTGGCTCTGCCGCTGCAGCCTGGACCTTGCCTGCTGTTGCCGCCTACCTTTACGGTGGCGACGACGGCTGGCGCTATGCCATTGCGACCACAGGTGCAGTAGCTTTTCTCTATAGCTTTTTCTTTTACAAAACCGCCCGCAATACCCCGAAGGGCTCGACCTATTTTAAACCCAAAAAATCCGGTGGCCTGGAGGTGTCAAACAAACGCGACTTCTATCTCTACGTGGCTATGAATGTACCGATGTATCTAGCCCTGGCGGTACTGACCTGGAAACTATCATCCCCCGATATAGGCCTTCTGACAGAGACCTATACCCAAATTATCTGGTTTATATTGTTCGCACTGTTTAACTACCAGCTCTACCATATTTATCAAGTCAACAAAGAACACCTTGAGCATAGCCTGCCTGAAATCGAACAATACAAATTTAAACAAGTGGCCATTCTCGACTGGGCCTATTTTGTTACCTTTGGTTCCGAGCTAGCGGTAGTGTCTATGCTACCGGCCTTTTTTATGGAAACTTTTGACCTCACGCCGGTGAAGGCTGGCTTACTCGGTGGTGCATTTGCGATTATGAATTTAGTTGCTCGCCCTGGCGGTGGCTATCTCTCCGATAAATTCGGGCGTAAGAAAACCATGTCCATTTTGATAGGCGGTTTAACCATTGGCTATCTAATTTTGTCGACCGTTGGAAGTACCTGGAGCATTGCTCTAGCCGTAATGGCTGTCATGTTCTGCTCTTTCTTTGTGCAAGCTGGCGAGGGCGCCGTGTTTGCCATGGTGCCCTTGGTTAAACGCCGTATGACCGGGCAGATTGCGGGCATGGTTGGTGCCTATGGCAACGTCGGTGGCGTGACTTTTCTCACCGTGTATTCCTTCGTCGATACCTCGACATTTTTTATGATTATTGCCGCAGCCGCTGCCACCTGCCTGGTACTTGTGCAGTTTATTGAAGAGCCGAAAGGCCATATGCATGAAGTGCTACCCGACGGGACTGTGGAGTTAATTGAGGTGTCTTAAACCCTATTAACGAACAGAACTTAACAACAAGGCTGGGCTTACTTTATCGCAAGCCCAGCCTTGTATTCATCGTCTCAAATGACCGAAAACAGCATTTTAAGACCCAGCGCCACAAGTAGAATTGCAAATATTTTTTTCACCGCAGGCACCGGTAATCGATGCGCCATTCGTGCGCCAAGTGGCGCCGTAAAAAAACTCACCACAGATATCGACAACACGGCGGGCAAGTAAATAAAGCCAAAGGTGTAATTTTCAGGCGAAGAGTGCGCCCAGCCATTGACGACATAGCCCAGTGTCCCGGCAATAGAAATTGGCAAGCCAATAGCGGCGGAAGTGCCAATAGCCTTGCGAACGTCAACATTCTGCCAGGTGAGAAAGGGCACAGTTAAAGATCCACCGCCAATAGACACTAGCGCCGATATAGCACCGATCCCCGAGCCCGCCGCTAGCAACCCCGTCGCACCCGCTAATTCCCGGCTAGGTTTAGGCTTTTTATCCAGAAACATTTGCACGGCTACAACGCTCATAAAAACGGCAAAAAACAGAGCCAAATGTACCGAACTAATATTTTTAGCCACAAAGGTCGCCAGAAACGTTCCGACAATAATACCCGGCGTGACAGCCCTGACCACAGGCCAAAGTACACCGCCATTGCGGTGATGCGCACGCATACTAGAAAAGGAAGTCGCAATAATAGAGGCCATAGAGGTACCGAGGGCCAAATGCACCACTTGTTCAACCGGCACGCCCTGGAGTAAAAATATCGTGGTAAGTGCGGGGACCATAATACCGCCACCACCAATACCCAATAGCCCCGCCATAAAACCGACAACAGCACCAAGTAAAAGAAAGCAGATCAGCCATTGAGGATCTAACATCATTCTTTCACCCTATTCAC
>JARGOV010000021.1:33428-36319 GCA_029212965.1 Porticoccaceae bacterium | reverse complement strand
AGGACTTTGACGCCGCCCACTACGTTCACAAAAACGTCTTGGTCACCGACCATCAGCCCTCCATGGCGATGCAGCACCGCCAGTAACATGGCCAACCGGTTTTGGTCGAGGCCCACAGTAATGCGCCTGGGGTTGCCAAAGCTACTGTCGTCGACTAGAGCCTGCAATTCCACCAAAAGCGGTCGAGTACCCTCCCAGACCACCATCACCACGCTGCCCGAGGCTATTTCTTCACCGCGCTGGAGAAATATCGCCGATGGATTGGCCACTTCCTTTAAGCCCTGTTCAGTCATGGCAAACACACCCAGCTCATTGACGGCACCAAAGCGGTTTTTGTGACTGCGCAAGGTGCGAAAACGGGTATCGGCAGAACCTTCGAGCATCAGCGAGCAATCGATCATATGTTCCAACACTTTCGGCCCCGCCAGCGAACCCTCTTTCGTAACGTGACCCACCAGCAGCAAAATAATTCCGCTCTGTTTCGCCAAACGAATTAACAGGGCCGCACTCTCGCGCACTTGGGAGACACTACCCGGCGCCGAGCTGATATCTTCGCAGTGCATCACTTGAATGGAGTCGACAACCAGTACTTTCGGTTGCTGGCGCAGGGCTGTGGCACATACGGTCTCGGCGGAGGTTTCAGCCATAATATTGACCTTGGTGGTCGGCAAACCCAGGCGCTTGGCGCGCATCGCCACCTGCTGGGGTGACTCTTCACCAGTGACATACAAGCATTTATGCCCCTCGGCGAGATGACACAGAGTTTGCAGTAACAGTGTACTTTTACCGGCCCCCGGTTCACCGCCAATTAATACGCAACTTCCCGTCACCAGGCCACCACCGAGCACCAAATCGAGCTCACTCGCACCGGTAGCTATGCGGGGCAGCTCATCGATTTCAATATCGGACAGTAGATTGACATCGGCGTCGGCAACACCGGCGTACCCTGCCCGACCACCCGATGCAGAAGGTTTGGCAACGGCCAGACGCACCTCGCTGAGGGTATTCCAAGCATGGCATTCACTACACTGACCCTGCCATTTTGTGTAATCTGCGCCACAGTCGTTGCAAACGAATGCTGAGTTTTTCTTTTTTGCCACCGACTGCACCACCTGTTACCGAAAGCCCGCATCCTACCGTGACTGCTGCGGTGGGACAATCAGAGTTAGGCGCCGGTCGATTGATAGCGTTCAGATACAAGCTTTCTGCGACTCACCAGATGCGCCAAGGCGGGGCAAATCTGCTAGAGTGGCGCCATGTCATTGATCCCCGAAACACCCCTGCTTTTCTACCCCCAGCTCGCTGTTGCCCTGGGGCTGGAAGAAGCTGTCATGGTGCAAACACTGCAAGCCTTTCTCACCCAGACTGAAGCCGAAAACCAGCAGGGTTTTGCCTGGTGTGAAATCAATGCCGATACGTTATTACAAACCCTGCCCTTCTGGCAGGCAGCTGATATTCAACGCATAACCAATAATCTGCGCGAGCAGGGTATTTTACTGATCGGTGCCCAGACCTTTCAAACGGGCGGGCGATTTCGCTTCGCCATTAACGAGCGCGATAACAGCGCTATCTCTGTACCAGCAAGCGCACCTTCTTCGCAAAAGGCAGCCTTGTCTGCAGCTTCATTGCAACCGTCACCAGCGGCTTCTACCCCTGTCTCTTCTGCTCCCGCACAACGCCCGCAAGCAATAGCAAAGGGCTGGCAACCAGAAAACGACCTGCTCGCGCAACTTGCCCAATACGGTATTCCCCAGGATTTCGCCCTGGAACAGGTCGCTGAGTTTGTCACCTACTGGACCGAGCGCAACGAGCCTCGCTACAGTTGGGGCTCGCGCTATCTCAAGCACGTGCTGCGACTGTGGCGTCAGCAAGAAACACGTAGTGCGCGCCAGAGCAAAGAGGTCGCCATGAGTGAAGACTGGCAGCCCAGCGCCGATGCACTAGATATTCTCACCGTATCAGCCGGTATTAATCGCAACTTTGTGGAAGATGCAATCCCCGAGTTCATCCTCTATTGGCAGGAACGAGGCACCCACTCCAGCACCTGGAATTCGCGTTTTATTCAACACATTAAGCGCCAGTGGGCGAGCTACACTCACACCTTGCAAATGGACACCACGCCGCGGCCCATTCGCAACAACTGGCAACCCGACGAAACCGTGTTCGACATCCTACAAATGGGTAACATCGACCGGCAATTCGCACAGAACCTGGTGCCTGAATTCATTATCTACTGGCGAGACAGCGGCCACCTTGTCAGCTCCTGGAATACCAAGTTCCTGCAGTTCGCGAAAAAACAATGGGCCTATACCCACCAACAGGCGGCAAACACCGCCACCACTATGACACAGAGCCATGGCAAACAAAGACCTGATCGACAAAGCAGTACACGACATCGAAACATCGCAGACGAGCTCGGCGACCGCAGCTGGGCAAACTAAAGACGACGCTCTGGTCGACACCATCAACCAGGTCTTCGCCCTGTTTCGCATCAATTATCACAACCAGTTTTACGCGGCGTTTAACGACACGTCTCTTCTCAATCAGGCGAAACGTCTATGGCTCGATGCCCTACGTGATTACCCCGTGGAATATATTTTACTGGGTGCCCGGCAAATTATTGAGCAGTCGGAATACCTCCCGACCCTGCAAAAAATGATCAGCAGCTGCGACGAGCAGGGCTCACGTATTGGTCTGCCCACCCCTCACGATGCTTATTTACAAGCTTGCATGGCCCCCCATCCCAAAGCAGCACAGCGATGGACACACCCTGCCGTCTATTTTGCAGGTCAAAAAACCGGTTGGTTTGACCTTGAAAACCAGAACGAGAAAACCACCTGGCCCATTTTCAAACGCCATTACGAAGAGCTCCGCCGAAAGGTTTTATGGGG
>JARGOV010000021.1:21579-33328 GCA_029212965.1 Porticoccaceae bacterium | reverse complement strand
AGCGCCGCACAAAACCTGGCCGCAGAACTCGGCGGCTTGGCGGTTGAAATGGATGTTACCAATGCAGTTTCAGTCAACGCAGCAGCAGTGTATATTAAAGAGCAAATTGGGGCTCCCACCATCGTCGTCAACAATGCTGGTTGGGATAACCTGATGCCCTTTCTCGACACAGATGAAGAATTCCAGGAAAAGGTCATCGCCATCAACTACGCCGGCCCTGTGCGAGTTTGTCGCGCCTTTTTACCCGGTTTAATTGCCAATGGCAGCGGCCGCATTATTAATATTGCCTCTGATGCTGGGCGCATTGGCTCCGCCTTAGAGGCTATTTACTCCGGCACTAAAGGCGGTTTAATTGCTTTCTCAAAAACTCTCGCACGAGAATACGCACGCAATCAAATCACCGTTAACAGCGTGTGCCCTGGGTTAACCGACACGCCACTGATTGGCGAAATTACCGCTATCAACCCGATTGCTGACCGGGGGATTAACGCCATTAAGAAGTCGCTACCCCTTGGCCGTATGGGGCAGCCAGAAGACATCGCCCACACGGTGGGTTTTCTCGCCTCGGAACAAGCGGGTTATGTCACAGGGCAAACCATTTCTGTCAGTGGTGGTGTATCGATGGCCGGTTAAATCCTTTAAACAATAACTGAACTATTAGATTATTGAACTATGAATACGTCTGAGAGCCTGATATATCTCAGACGTATTTTTCTAGAAAGTTTATGTAACATCAGATAAAGGCAATTATTCACCGGCCACCTTGTTATAAATATAAACCAATAGCAAAGTACCCAAGATCCCAACCACAATGGTTAAAATACCAAATCCACCCGTTGCACCAAGAGCCAATAATGCCACTACCCACCGACCCAAAATAGCACCGGCTATACCAATTAGTACAGTGGCTATAGTACTTTCTGGCATTTTATCTGGTATCAACCACTTCGCCACATAGCCTGCTATAGCACCTAATAGTAGCCACGCTAAGATTCCCATTAAAGACCTCCTATGTAAGAAATATATTGTTCTATCGATGCATTATAATAGCCGCACTGGCGTTACTCACCCCAGAAAGCACTTCCACTATTATCGACTATGCGCTTCTCTCCGTTTTCTACTCTTGTCCAAAACCCCGGCCTAAGCCCCTTTGACCCTTAGCCTTTTGCGCGCGCTGTTTAAACCAGGCCTGCAGAGATTTCCCGTTTTATCGATGTACTGATCTTTTCTCTTTTTGTGGCATTGCGACATACACTTTCCACGGGCCTATCTCGACCTATCTGTCCCTTGAGGGGCTAGCGGCACGCATACCGCTAGCCTGACCGTCTCCTTTTAACCAGGCAGCAGTACTTAAATAGGGCTCTATAGTAAATATAAAAGGCGGGGGTAACCTTTCTACTCACCAACAAGCATCTTAGCTTTCGGCTTTATGAAGGTGGACATCTTGCTGCGGATAGGGGATAGAAATACCTTCCTGGTCAAAACGTTTTTTCACTGCTTCGGTCAAACTAAAATAAACACCCCAGTAATCAGCTGAATTCACCCAAGAGCGAACCACAAAATTTACACTGCTATCAGCCAGTTCTGACACCGCGACCAATGGAGCGGGGTCCTTTAATATACGCTCATCGGCATTAATAAGACCTTCAATAACGCCTTTAGCTTTATCGATATCATCGTCGTAGCCGATACCTATAACCAAATCTACACGACGAGTTTCATTGGCTGAGTAGTTGGTGATAACGCCTCCTAAAACTGAGGAATTAGGCACGATAATTTTTTTATTATCAGGCGTTTTCATCTCCGTCGTGAAAATCATAATATTTTCTACGACACCAGCTGTTCCCGCCATTTCGACATAATCACCGATTCTGAAGGGTTTAAAAATAATAATTAACACGCCCGCAGCAAAGTTCGACAACGAGCCTTGCATTGCCAGACCAATTGCTAAGCCTGCAGCACCGACGATGGCGACAAAAGAGGCCGTTTGAATACCAATCTGGCCCAGGGCAGCAATCACCACAATGACTAACAATGCGTAATATACAAGGCTCGAGGTAAAATTAACCAATGCCGCATCAACTTCGCGAGTCACCATTAATTTTTCAGTAACGTCTCCCAGCTTCCTGGCTACCCATTTACCAATAACAAATATCACCAGGGCAGCAATAATTTTTACCCCATATAAGGTCAACCACCCAATGAGGGTTGAAACAATCGAATCCATATTGTCCATTATTCATACTCCACTATGTAGTGGCTTTTCAGCCAGACCAAAACCCTTCTCTATAGTGCTTTATGAAAAAGAAAGGGAGTGCACTTATGTGCACTCCCTTTTTAACACCAATACAGCTACTGTCAAGAGCCATTAAAATATTAGGTTACGACAAAAATAATAGCATCAACACTAATTACTCCTTGGCTGTTTTGTCTGGAAACCGATTTAATAATCGCCGCACCCGCTCTAATAAATCCCAGGAGCTATAGGGTTTAGTAAGCACATCGGGTTTAAGCACTTGATCATATTCATCAGTATAAGCAGTCTCATCAAAACCACTAACGATAAGCACTTTTATGTCTGGAAATTCAGTTTGTAACTTTCTAGCGAGTTCGTAGCCGTTCATCCCGGGCATGATCACATCAGATATCACTAAATCGACCGCATTGCTACGTAGTATATTTAAAGCATCGTCACCATTCGTTGCACACAAAACGTTATAACCCTGTTGGCTTAAGACATTCTCGGCCAGAGCAAGTAAGCTCGATTCATCGTCAACAACAAGAATGTTTTCGTCACCACACAACAAAGCCATTTGCGCAGGTGAAAACACTTTATTAGTGGGTGATTCTCCGCAATAACGCGGAAAAAACAGGTTAAACCGAGTGCCCATACCCGGCTCAGAATAGACACGTACCCCTCCTTTGCTACGCTCAACGAAACCGTAAACCTGGCTTAAACCCAGACCTGTTCCATGCTCGCCTTTGGTAGTAAAAAAGGGATCAAATATTTTTTCGACAGTGGCTTTATCCATACCTACACCAGTATCGCTAATACAAAGCCTGACATAATCACCCGCGATAATACCCAGGCTTTCCGCATCTACAATACTTAAACTTTGATTTGATGTTTCAATTGATAAAACCCCATCGCCTACCGCCATGGCGTGCATAGCATTGATACACAGATTCATCAGCACGTCTTCAAGGTCACCCTTATCTACCCAGATTGGCCATAAACTCGCGGACAAATCCATCTTGACAGCAATTCTTGCAGTGACGACTGTTTGTAATAAAGATCGCTGATCTTTTAATAAAGCATTGATATCAAGCTCAACAGCTTCAAACATTTCTTGTTTTGAAAAAGCCAGCAGTTTTTTCGTTAAGTTTGCACCCCTTTCACCCGCCTGACTAATTTGTTCGCTATAAGCAAGCAGCTTTGGCTGACCCGTCAGAGCGTTTTGTAATAACTCGGCATACCCCAGAACAATGCCAAGCATATTGTTGTAATCATGGGCTATGCCCCCAGTTAATTTCCCCAGGGCATCCATTTTCAAACTGTGGCGTAACTGCTCTTCGATTTTTTTCTCCTCACTAAGATCGTGAATAGAAGCAATGAACAGCACCTTGTTGGAGCCTATTCGAGGAGCTGTCGTCACCGATAAGCGCACTGGAAATTGCTCACCGGTTCTATTCATCATGACCGTTTCATGGGCTCGGTTAAGAATGTCAAAGCCCAGACCCTCGACACTTTGATAGAGAAACTGCTGATAATTTTGTGCGATGTCTTTCGGCATAATGAGGCCAAAGTGTTGGCCAACAAGCTCTCCATCCATATAACCAAACAGCTTTTCTGCCGACAGGTTATAACTCAAAACAATCCCGTCTTCATCGACAGTAATAACCGCGTCTAATAAGTTATCAAGAAGCTGTTTTTGCTCCAACTGGTGTTCACGATTCTTTTCTTCAGCCCGCACACGCTGAGAAATATCATCGACAAATGACGCCACCCCTATAACCTGACCACCGTCATCAACTAAAGGCGTGTTGTACCATTCACAGACCAGGGTTTCTCCGGTTTTAGTTATATTCTCATTAATTTGATGGACCACGGCTCGATTGGATAAGAGTTTTTGCCATACACCATCGATCTCAGGGCGCACTGCGGGGGGAACAATCAATTCAGACGAACTATGACCTATGGCCTCACCTTTACTGTATCCGAACATTGTCTCAGCAGCAGGATTCCAGCCCGTCACCACAAACTCCCGATCCCATTCAATCACTGCTAACGGTGTCTGTTCAATATGAAGCCTTAAACGCTTTTGGCTATCGACTAATTGCTGGCGTACTCGGTACTGCTCAGTGACGTCGTGGAATACAAGAATGGCACCAATAATGCTCTCACCATTGCGTATTGGTGCTGCACTATCAGCAATTTGATATTCCATCCCATTTTTTGCCAGCAACGTTGTGCTGTTACTGAGGGTGACAATTTCACCCGACGTCAAAGCCTGGTGGACGGGATTAGCAACGGGCTTTAGCGTTGAAGCATCGACGATGGCAAAAACCTCACGCACTGAGTAACCTATCGCTTCACTTAAAGCCCAGCCGGTCATTTCTTCCGCCACGGGATTCATTCGGGTGACCCGCCCTTCTCCATCCGTTGCAATGACCGCATCTCCAATACAGTCCAGCGTGAGCGTCAGGTTCTCCTCACTATCTCTTAAGGCATTTACAGACCCACTGAGTTGCTTTTGCATCGTCATTAAAGCGTCGACCAATACATCCAGCTCATCGGGTTCTTTGCCGATTTTACGTGAACGATTGAGAGCTAACTCCTGCCCAAGATTAGATACGCCAAGATCCTGCGCAAAATTAGAGATCGTCCTCAGGTGTCGAGTAACGCGCCTGTTGACTAACAGCAATACAAAGCCAGCAACCAGAAACGTTTGAAAAGCCACTATTAGAATAGAAGAAAGGGCCGTCTCATAAAACAGGTTATAGATATCCGCAGTGGATGCCACAATGGTGAGGAGTCCTATTTTCTGCTGCTCACTATCGAGTCTATATAAGATCGGAGTTTCACGGATAATTGTATTTTCTAACGGTCGCTCTCCAACTTCTATAAGCAACTTTCCCTGTTCCGTGATAGAGAGGTATTCAATCGACTGTAAATTCTGCAAGGCTTCTAAATCAAGTTGTAACGAGTCGATATCAGCAACCCAAAGCCGAGCACTTATGCTCGGTAAATAAAGGCTTTCAACTTCCTCAAGCTGTGCCTCGATATTTTTAATATCAACTTTTAATCCGTAATAAAGGTAGATACCTGAGGTAAAGATAGTAATGATGATACTTGCAAAAAAAACAGATAGGCCTAGGCCCCGAGCCAGAGGACCTGTTAGTTTCGCGCGATGTTTTTGCATAGCCAGCCTGGCCCCTAACAGATTAATATTTTAACGCAACGTTTGTACTACTATTTATAGGTTGCTATTTTATTGACTACTGTACGAAATCGCTTTCAGGATAAGTACTATCTATTAGTAGCAAATGTTTCTTAACCAGCATTTCAAATGAACCATCCTCTTTCATCGCTTTCAAAGTATTTGCCAAGCGCGGTACTAAAGCCGCGTGTTTAGGATGTAGGTAGGTATAGGCTGGGACCTTATCAAGATGCATTGTATTGACGAGCAAGCCTTTTATATTATTTTTGTGTAAATAATACTGCCCAATATCTTTGAGAAAAACGGCGTAGTCTATTCTTTTCCTTTTCAACAAGGTAAATAGCAGTTTTTCATCTTTTACTTTAGTGATGTTCGCACTTGCAGGCATATTATTTTCAATAATTTTCATGCCAATAATAATGCCCACGGATTTTCCCGACAAGCCCTGCCAGCCCTCACTTAAATCAATGGGCTCATGAGAATAAACTACAAATTCACCTTCAACTAGCACTTCAGGCACTTGTAACAAGCTTGGGAAATACGCCTCAATAGCAACAGTACGCAATAGCTCACCATCGGCATACCCCGCAGCGGCCATTTTGAGACTTCTTTCTGTTGGCACAGCCAACACACGCAGACGGTAACCCATTCTTTCTAAGGCCAGTTCGAGTAATTCATCGACCAGGCCTGTCTGCTCCGGCGAATGATAAAGTCCAGTTCCCATATCCCCTGTCACCAATGTCAGTACAGGTTCGTTAGACGCGGTAAGGGATAAACTGTATATAAGCAATAAAAACCCTACTAAGTACGCTCTCAAGCCACTGGATAGTTTACTTTTCATTTATCGCCTTTTCTCCCTACTTGCCACTACTTCTGTCAAAACATCAGCAAGACATTACCAAAAACTTTGGCCTCTCTCTGAGCACTCGAGCCCAATAAAAAAGGGGAGCGCATCAATTTCATGCACTCCCCTTTATTTATGTGGCTTTGTGGATAGCAGCTCTGTTTAACAGCAAAGTCTCAGCTATGAGCCATTAGGCCCTCATCATGCCACTTCAAACAAGCCCGCAGCGCCCATGCCGCCGCCAACACACATAGTGATAACAACGTATTTCTCGCCGCGACGCTTTCCTTCGCGCAGCGCATGACCCACCATGCGCGCACCACTCATGCCGTAGGGGTGGCCAATGGAGATAGCGCCGCCATTGATATTGAGCTTTTCATTGGGGATACCCAATTGATCACGGCAGTAGATAACCTGCACAGCGAAGGCCTCGTTCAACTCCCAAACGCCGATATCGTCCATCTTCAAGCCGTTAGCTTTCAGTAACTTCGGAATCGCAAAAACAGGACCGATCCCCATTTCCTCAGGCCCACAACCGGCAACGGCCATACCGCGGTAAATGCCCAGGGGTTCGAGACCTCGCTGTTCAGCGGCTTTACGCTCCATCAGGACACAAGCTGCCGAACCGTCTGACAACTGACTAGCATTACCCGCAGTGATACTGCCCCCTTCAATAACGGGGCCGAGTGATGCCAGGCCTTCGGCATTAGTGCTGGGGCGATTGCCTTCGTCGAGCTTTAGAGTTTTCTCAACACTCGAGACCTCTTTGGTGGCTTTGTCCATGACTTGCATAGATGCGGTGACTTCCACGATTTCATCGTCAAAAAGGCCCGCTTCCTGAGCTGCTGCCGTGCGCTGCTGCGACTGCAGAGCATATTCATCCTGAGCTTCTCGGCTGACATTGTAGCGATTGGCGACAATTTCGGCGGTTTCAAGCATGGAGATGTAAATATCTTTCTGCATGGCGATCAGCCCTGCATCGCGGTTGCGAAAAGAATTGGCGTGTTCGTTCTGCACCAGGCTGATGTGTTCAATACCACCACCCACTACCGTGGTCATACCGTCACACATAATTTGCTTAGCAGCCGTGGCGATAGACATTAAACCAGAGGAGCATTGGCGCTCGATACTCATGCCACTGACCGTATCGGGCAAGCCGGCGCGCAAGGCAGATAGACGACCAATGTTATAGCCAGTGGTACCTTGTTGCAGGGCACAGCCCATGATGACATCGTCAATTTCAGCGGGATCAACACCAGCGCGAGCGATAGCCTCTCGAATCGGTATTGCCCCCAGGGTTGGGCCATCGGTGTCATTAAAAAGGCCACGGTAGGCTTTACCGATAGGGGTACGGGCACTTGAAACAATAACGGCTTCTCTCATTTTCTAAACTCCTGTTGTCTATCTATTGCTGTTTACTTTTTTTAAGAAATTTCTGGGTTTGCTGCCCGGCATTGGTCAAAATTCGCTGCCCACTCTCTGCTTCGACATCGGCCCACGCGGCGCGAATATTCTCCGGGGTACGCTCTTGCGGTGGCAAGTAAATACCATCCGTTTCATAAATGCGTGTGGTCGCGTAACCACCCGCTCCGGCGGCAAGAATCGTTCGTGTGGGGGCACCCTCATCACATAAGGTCAGCAAGCCCGTCGTCACCGCTTCAGGTGGCATTAATTCTTCGGCGCTAGCGTCGGAAAAAATATCGGCTGTCATACGTGTATAAGCCGAGGGCGCCAATGCATTGATATGAATACCGTACTTATGCCCCTCAAGTACCAAGGTGTTCATCAAACCAACGACGGCCATTTTCGCGGCGCCGTAACTGGCCTGCCCAAAGTTACCGTAAAGGCCGCTCGCAGAAGTGGTCATAACGATGCGGCCGTACTCCTGCTCACGCATTGTTTCCCACACCGCTTTTGTACAATTGACCGAGCCCATTAAGTGCACTTCAACCACGGCACGAAAATTATCGAGATCGGCTTTGGCAAAACTTTTATCACGCAAAATACCGGCGTTATTTACTAGAATATCAACCCGACCCCATTTTGCTTCTGCCTGGGCGACCATGGCTTCGACTTCGTCGTAATTGGCGACATTCGCACCATTGGCAATGGCCTCACCGCCTGCGGCTTCAATTTCTGCCACCACCTGTTCGGCCAGCGTCGCGGAACTACCACTGCCGTCAACAGCACCGCCCAGGTCATTAACTACCACTTTACAGCCGCGCTCAGCCAGTGCCAGAGCGTGGGATTTACCCAAGCCATTGCCGGCACCGGTAATAATGGCGACGCGGTCATCAAAACGAATTGTCATCGTATTTCTCCGAAAAAAATTATTGGCATGCCGCAGGCTAAGCTGCAAAAACCATATTCAACCACTCGGCCTTGAGTGCCGGTTTATCTTCACCTTCAATTTCAACAGTAATATCCAGCTTAAAGAGGTACTGGCCCGGGTTTTTCTCGGTCGCCTCCAACAACACTGCATTGGCACGCACGCGGCTGCCAACTTTAACAGGCGTCAGAAAGCGCACTTTATCAAAGCCATAGTTCACACCCATAGTGCGGTTTGGCACGTTGACGCCAACGCCCTTTTGTAAGAAATGTGCCAGCATTGAGAGCGTCAGAAAACCATGGGCAATCGTGGTGCCAAAGGGGCTTTCGGCCGCTTTCACCGGATCGACATGAATAAACTGATGATCGAGTGTGACATCGGCAAAATCATTGACCTGCTGCTGGGTGATTTCAAACCAATCTGAGGTCCCGCAATCATCGCCGATATGGGACTGTAAATCACTGGTATTAACTTTGATCGTCATGGTTATTTTCCTTATTGATTGTCGTTGAAAAATGTTTCTTCAGACTATGATTAATAATTTTGCAAGCTCGCAAAACGCTTCAGGTGATAACGCCTATCGCCAAACTGCTGTTCGGCAACGCGAGCACGCTTCATAAAAAATCCGATATCCAGCTCGTCCGTCATACCGATACCGCCATGCAGCTGTACCCCTTCGTTAGTAACCAGGGTCACCACATCGCTGACTTTTGCTTTACAGGCACTTGCCAACAGGCTCAACTGCGCGTCATTAGCATCTAAGGCTTGCTGCGCTTTTATGACGATCGATTTCGCCAATTCTATCTCGCTAAACATGTGGGCGGCGCGATGCTGCAAAGCCTGGTAGGAGCCAATAAGAGCACCGTACTGACTGCGCTCCTTCATGTATTGCACCGTGCGTTCAAACACCTCTTGAGAGACACCTAATAATTCTGCAGAGAGATGAATATTAGCCACATCCGTAAGATAGTTGATAAGGCTCGTTGCGCCACCTTGCTCACCCAACCTAGCATCCGCTGGCAGCGTGACATGGGTCAAACGTAGCATTGCACTATTGCGGCTATCCGCCAAGTGCACCCGTTCGATTTCAACACCTGAAGCTACGCTATCAACAATAAACAAACTGACACCCTGGTCATCGCCTGCATCACCTGAAGTGCGCGCACTCACAATCAGCTTATCAGCAATGTGGCCATCGGCAACAAACTGCTTTTCACCATTAAGGACATAACCTTCGCCACTCGCTGTCGCCGTAGCCTTGACGAGAGACGGGCGATATTTGGGGCCTTCATCAAGGCCTAGCGCAAATAACAGGGAGCCATCGACAATAGCCGGTAGCAGCGCCTTTTTTTGCGTCTCGGTGCCCGCGTAATTAATGGCCGAGGTCGCCAGTACCGCTGTTGATAACAAAGGAGATGCGGTTAAAGTACGGCCATTTTCTTCCATCACCTGGCCCATACCGACATGGCCAAACGCCAAACCACCATGCGCTTCGGGCACTAAAATACCCGACCAACCCAGCTCCACCATTTGCTGCCAGGTTGCTTTGTCATAACCTGTTTCGCTGCGTTCATCACGCAGTTGGCGCAGTTGTGACACTGGCGCGTGCTCGCTCAAAAAACCCTGGGCGGACTCTTTGAGCATAGTTTGTTCTTCATTCAGTACTAATGCCATTTTCCTACCCCTTGTTCTCTACGCTTTTTGGCCTAGACCGAGAATGCGCTTGCTAATGATATTGAGTTGAATTTCTGAAGTGCCGCCCTCTATCGAGTTACCCTTGGTTCTTAACCACTGGCTGGCAAGCAAACCGTCATCGAAGGCTTCGCCTTCCCAGGCCAAGCCCGCCTGACCATGGATGTCGGTCAGTAACTCAAAGCGCTGTTTATTCAGCTCAGTACCGGCATATTTGAGCATAGACGATGTTGCACCTGTGCCGGTGCCCGCTTTGGTTTCATCGTCGATACGCTCCTGAGTTAATTCAAAGGCGAGGATGTCGATTTCCCACTGGGCAATATCGGTGCGCAGTGCGCTGTCACCCAGCTGACCGTTTTCAAGACCACCGGCGACATCAATGGCATGTTGATGCAAGCTTTTCTCGCTGGCGGCAGTGTGGCCCATATTACCGATCATTGCCCGCTCATGGGTAAGAAGATAGGAAGCCAGCTCCCACCCCTGGTTGATATTACCCACTAGCTGGTCTTTTTCGACCCTCACATCATCGAGAAAGGTTTCGCAAAAGGGCGAATTGCCCGATATTAATTTAATGGGGCTCGTGCGCACCCCCGGCGTGGTCATATCAAACAGCACAAGACTAATGCCAGCATGTTTAACCGCATCAGGGTCGGTGCGCACCAAGCAGAACATCCAGTCGGCACGCTCAGCATAGGAAGTCCAAACTTTTTGGCCATTGACCAAAAAATGGTCGCCCTTATCCTCACAACGGGTCTGCAAGCCCGCCAAGTCGGAGCCATAGTTCGGCTCGCTGTAGCCCTGGCACCACCAAATTTTGCCCTTCACGATATTAGGGATATGCTGGCGCTTAAGTTCCTCAGAGCCGTATTTCAAAAGCGCGGGACCTATCATCGACAGCCCCATGCTGAACAGTGGGGGGCGGGCATCAATGCGATACATCTCTTCGCGAAGGATTTTTGTCTCCTCCTTGCTGAGACCGCCACCGCCGTATTCTGCCGGCCAATCGGGGGCCGTCCAGCCACGCTCAGCCATCACCTCCAACCATCGCTTTTGGTCCTCGTTAACAAAGCACCATTTAGTGCCACCCCAACACCTGTCTTCAAACTCCATCACTGGCAGACGCTGAGAAGCCGGGCAATTGGCTTCAAGCCACTCCCGGGTTTGCGCCCTGAATTGTTCAAGATCCGACATGATTCACCCCTTGTTTTAAATTCTATTCTGCAAGCGTTTTTGACTCACCTTACCTAACTTTGACTCACCTTATTAAAATGAGGAGAAGCGCTCCACAGGCACAAATATTATTAATGACAACAAGCCACAGCCCGAGCCTATTTGAATAGCACCCAACGTGAACGGCCCATAACAACAGGTTACTATAGAGTAACGAGCATAGCCGGTAAACTGTGGTCGTTGACTAACAGGTATTGACACGGCTCATACCAC
>JARGOV010000021.1:16891-21479 GCA_029212965.1 Porticoccaceae bacterium | reverse complement strand
CCCCGCTATCTTCGATCAGGAGCCATTACTCTAGACCCTAGGCATGCTGCTTATCGATATTCAGTCACTTGCTGGAGAAGGAATTCACAGCCCTAAACCGTATCACTCATTTTTATAAGGCTATGAATAAAAACGTGCTCGCACACCATCATCCACCACTTTAAATGCAATCGTTTTCAGCTTCTCAATAAAAACAACAAACTGCTTTCGTAGTGCCTCATTTAGCGGTTATCCAATCGATTAAAATCGAGTATTCCCGATGTCAAAGGGTGGCGTTGACGATAAGCGCGATGAAACGTATCACTCGTGCGCCAGAATTTGGGATCTGTCCGTCTCACGCCGTAACTATCAAGTAAGTACTCGTAGTCATCTTCTGACTCAATACGGGCTATTGCACCAACAAAGTCAGGCACTTCAATGCTTTTTACCTGAAAAAAAGCATTCGGATAAGCGCCGATAAAACCAGGAACCACTGACAATGTATCTTCTGCGGGTAGACGGTTTTCTTGCTCTTTCAACATTGAGGTCATACTTGAATAGGCCCGATTAACAACAAGCGTTACATACTCATCACCTTTCTCATCGCTAATTTGCACAAAAGCAATTTCGGGCAAACGTGTCACCGGCTTACCTTTCAGTAAATGCAGCTTGTTTAAGGCCTCTCGCAGCGGTGTTGAGCCCATCGTTGTCATTATATTTTTAGACGGGAGCACCTTTTCCAGGCGCTGGGCCAAAAGATCAAAGAGCTCGTTTTTCTCATCATTGCTTTGATAATTAATCGATGGGGCTGATTTTTGCTCGAAAACGGGTAATGTCAGATAAGCATGAATTTCGCTAGCATCAACCCCTTGATACCAGAGCTTCCTCTCCCTGTCCCGCGCCGATTTCGGCAACAACTGCAAAAAGGCTGTCTCAGCCTCCATACGCATAAAATCCATATACAGGCGCGTAAGCAACTGGTGTCCGGCATTGCCAAAAACATCATAGCCCGCCACCAATAGATAGTGGATGCGCTCAAGTAAACCATAGCCAATAAGCCACGCCGTTTTTGGTGTTTGACCAATCAAACCCTTTTCGACAGACGCACTGTCAAAGTGCCTGAATACCGTGAGGGCAGCGTTATCATTGGTCTTGTTACCATCCCAAATCAACTTTAAATCGATAGCGCTGGCAGGCAAGTGCTTGGCAAGATAGGCGCCCTGATCTTCCATTAATTTTTTCTGTTGTTCCTTGTAAGTGTTCCAGTGCTTGAGAGGGCGATAAATGTCACCAAGAGCAGCAGGCAAGGTTAAATGCCCTTCACGCGTGGCCTGAAAGTCGTCGAAAATCTCTAGCCGCTCTGGGTCCGGGTTGACAAAAAACACCCAAAAATTGTCCTGAATGACACTGAGAGCCACCTGCCCCCGGCAAACAGTGCCTTTAATAAAGGCCATCACAGTAAACTGGGCTTCGTCGAGTAAAAACTGGTAGCGTGAGTGCACCGGCATGTCATCAAACGTCACGAACGGGTTGGACGCTTGCTCTGGCGCATAAGACGGGAGTTGCATGACATCAAAAGGCTCATCGACAAATAACGATTGCCAGCGCTGCATACGCTGCTCGTCGAGCCGGTAGGGCATATGTGTTTTTGCCACTACAGTATGAAGCACCGGCTGGATACGATAATAAACACGCTCAACCCCTGGGTTATCGTAAGGGCGGCGCGTGGCAATATGTTGTACCGGCTCACCGGGAGGCGTCGCCGAGCGCACAAGGGTAAAAAATTGGCGCTGACTCAATTCTGGAAAAAATAAATGGGCAAAATAGAGATGTTCAAAAATATAGCGACTAATCAACTGTTCTTTTAATGAATCGCCATTCAAAAAGTCCTCCCAACGTTTAATGCGGGCAATATAGTCCGACGACAAAGCTGGGCGAGGCGTGTAGAGCGCACCCTGTTCAAGCCATTTTTTTAGCACTACCTGCTCAGCATCCGGCAAACCCGGCAGGGCATAAGGCATTCCCCAGAGTGGGTGATTACGAGCAAATTGACTGAAGGTTTCATCTCTGGCGCAGGACTGCTCACGCGATAGTGACAGGTCAAAGCTGTCCGGTAGTTGTTTTACAGCGGGCAAAGGGTTTTTTTCTTTTAAGGCCAACATGCGATACATAACGCTGGCCTCTCGGTTGGCCTCAGCAGTATCTTCTCGCTCATTCAACACCGGATAAAAGCCTTTCTCTCGCCATTCTCTGGTGGAGTGAGCGTCTTCAAAAATACGAGTAGGCGGCGCTGCTGTAAGTCGCGCAGCGTAAACCTTCTCGCTGCTAGCCCCACGTTCAATGCCTTCAATGGAACTCATTTTTAACTGGCAAGAGGCGTCATAACAGCCGTGGCAAACGACACAGCGTTTTTCCAGAACAGGTTTTACTTCAGACCAATAATCGATAGTGCCGGGTGGTAACACGTCGACCACTCGGTTCTTCACTTCACTCTTTCCGAAATGCCTTTCAAATTGCAGCGTGCCAATGGCCGTACAGCCACCGAGCAGTACAACGATAAGCAGCCAGTATCTTTTGTTGATCAAAACCAAGTACCTACTCCCCTATAAGCTGATATTACGGCACTAAACCTGCATGTTACTTACAGTGGAAACATAACCTGGGAATAAGACCAGTTTTCTGACGTCGGGCGACAAAAAAAATGCCTGACTGACACATTTGGTCAGGCTGACATATTATGAACAACTTCGATAGCGACACCATTCAATTCGTCATCGCCCACACTCTGCAAATTCTCGGTGAGAATTCTACGGCTGCCGTAAAACTCCTCGAACTGACTGCAAGTTTACAAGCCCAACACTATGCCACAAAACCGCAAAGTGGACTGGGGCTTTACAGAATCGAGCCCAGCGCTCACCTGGAAATATGGGATGGGTATCTCGCGTTTAAGCCCGATTTGGCGAGTACGGTTCGCGGCCTGGCTTCCCAAAAGGCTTTTTTGCAGAACCCACACCTCGAGCTAGCGACCAACCTAGGCTACTCAAGCGCCATCGCCTGGGCGATTTATCAGCGCAGCGAATTGACACTACCGGACGCGGAAGACCAGCAGGCCTTAACCGCCTGCTGGACAAGGTATTTTGCTGATAGCGCTAAGCCCGCGTCACAAAAACCAGTGGCAGGAGCCCACACCAGTCCACAGCAAAGACAACACGGTTAATTCTCCCGCAGCACAGGTTACAGCCGTTTAAGACTACGCCACCTCAACTCGATCCACCTTTTGAAAGCCTCGTGGCAATTTATTACCGCGCCTGCCGCGCTCACCAATATAATGCTCTAAGTCTGAAAACTTCACACTGTGATGGCGTTTACCCGAATAAATAACCAGGCTCTGCCCCTCTGCCACCACCGCAACAGTGAGCATAAACTCCTCTCTAGCCTGCAACCTTGAGGTGGGGATGTTAATAATTCTGTTTCCCTTACCCCGCGCTAACTCGGGCAACTCTGTAAGCGGAAAAGCTAGCATGCGCCCTTCATTGCTAATCGCGACAACGAATCCTCCCTCAACATTCACATTGGCAATGGGAGGCAGTATTTGGCCGCCTTTTGGAATACTAATAAGTGCCTTGCCCGAGCGGTTTTTAGTGTAAAGGTCGGCCATTTTAGCCACGAAACCGTAACCGGCATCGGTTGCCAACAGCACCCGATGCTCATCATCACCCATCAGTAGGCCACAAAAACTTGCTCCCGATGGCACATTGAGACGCCCCGTTACCGGTTCGCCCTGCCCCCGCGCCGATGGCAATGTATGGGCCGCCAGGGCATAACTGCGCCCGGTGGAGTCGAGTAGTATCACCTGTTGATTACTGCGCCCCTGGGCGGAGGTAAAGAAGCTATCCCCAGATTTATAGTTCAGGCTAGCGCCATCCACCTCATGGCCCTTCGCGGCACGAATCCAGCCCTTTTCCGACAACACCACCGTCACGGGGTCGGCACTGAGCAGATCTGCTTCGCTAAAGGCCTGAGCCTCATCGCGCTGCACAAGGGCTGAGCGCCGCGCATCGCCAAACTCTTCGGCGATAGCTTCCAGCTCTTTACGCACCAGAGTTTTTAAGCGCCTTTCGGAACCAAGTATTTTTTTCAGACTATCCCGCTCGGCACTGAGCTCGTCCTGTTCGGCACGAATTTTAAACTCTTCGAGCTTGGCCAGTTGACGCAGGCGTAAATTCAAAATCGCCTCTGCCTGGATATCCGAGAGCTCGTAGCGCGCCATTAATTCGTGCTTGGGATCATCTTCGTGGCGAATAATGGCAATCACTTCGTCAATATTAAGAAAGGCCGCCAGCAAGCCATCGAGTATGTGTAAACGCGCGAGCACCCGCTCAAGGCGGTATTCGAGACGGCGACGCACAGTGGCGATACGAAACTTCAACCACTCGCCGAGGATGATGTTTAGCGGTTTAACGCTGGGGCGGCCATCCATGCCGATCATATTGAGATTAACCCGGTAATTGCGCTGCAAGTCAGTGGTGGCAAAGAGATGGTTCATCAAAGCATCGAGATCAACCCGATTAGAGCGAGGGACTATCACCAGGCGCGTGGGGCTTTCGTA
>JARGOV010000021.1:8256-16791 GCA_029212965.1 Porticoccaceae bacterium | reverse complement strand
AAAACATGGGGCACCTGGGCGGGTAGTACCTGGGGCTCTTCTAGCGAGCCATCAAAATTCAGCTGCCACTCCACCGTGCCCTGCCCCAGCTCGCCCAATAGCAAATCGGCGAACTTGTCGAGGCGGGATTCTGTATAACGCATCGCCGCAAAGGATTTGGGGTCATCGGGAGAGCCCCAGTTGCCTTGCCCGTCGACCAACGGGTAACGATAGGAAAATGACTGGGCCATCAACACCATGGCCTCGTAAGAAGCGCTGTCGCCGTGGGGGTGAAACTTACCAATCACGTCGCCCACTGTGCGCGCGGATTTTTTGTGCTTGGCGGTGGAGCGTAAGCCCAGCTCGCTCATAGCGTAAATAATGCGTCGCTGCACCGGCTTTAGGCCGTCGCTTATATGGGGCAGCGCGCGATCGAGAATCACATACATGGAGTAGTCGAGATAGGCCTTTTCAGCGTATTCGCTGACCGGGCGACTTTCGGGGGTATCAATGCCTATTACTGAATCTGTCATAAAAAAGAATCTTCAAGGAAATTAGTTACAGCGAAAAAATGGCAACGGTTTAGGCCGTTTCAGCGAGATCGCCTTTCTCTTCCAACCAGGCTTTACGGTCACCCGCACGCTTTTTCGCGAGCAACATGTCGAATAGCTCCCGTGCATTGTCGGCGTCATCAATGGTGAGGCGTACCAGACGGCGAGTGTCGGGGTCCATGGTGGTTTCGCGCAGTTGAATGGGGTTCATTTCTCCCAGGCCCTTGAAGCGCGTCACCTGCACTTTTCCGCTCATTTTTTCGGCTTCAATTCTGTCCAGCACGCCCTGTTTTTCCTGCTCGTCGAGGGCATAAAACACCTCTTTACCCACATCGATGCGAAACAGTGGCGGCATCGCCACATACACATGGCCGGCCGCCACCAGGGGCCGAAAGTGGCGTACAAACAGTGCGCAAATCAAGGTGGCAATGTGAGCGCCGTCGGAGTCCGCATCGGCCAAAATACACACCTTGTGGTAGCGCAAGGCACTGAGATCGTTGCTATCGGGGTCGAGGCCAATAGCCACGGAGATATCGTGCACTTCTTGAGAGGCGAGGATTTGCTGGCTATCGACTTCCCAAGTGTTCAGGATTTTACCGCGCAGGGGCATGATGGCCTGAAACTCACGACTGCGAGCTTGCTTAGCAGAACCACCTGCTGAGTCTCCCTCGACCAGAAACAACTCCGAGCGTTCGGGCTCACCACTGGAGCAATCGGCCAGTTTGCCCGGCAAAGCGGGGCCGGTGGTCACTTTTTTGCGCGCCACTTTTTTACTTAGGCGCATACGCCGCTGGGCATTGGCAATGCACAATTCAGCCAGTTTCTCAGCCTCTTCAGTGTGCTGGTTGAGCCATAAACTGAAAACGTCTTTTACCACGCCAGAAATAAACGCCGCCGCTTCGCGGGAAGACAAGCGCTCTTTAGTCTGCCCCGAAAACTGCGGATCGCGCAGTTTGGCTGAAAGCACGAAGCAACACTTATCCCAAATATCATCAGGTGTTAGCTTCACCCCTCGCGGTAGTAGGTTGCGGAACTCACAAAACTCCCGCGTTGCCTCCAGCAGTCCGGTGCGAAAACCATTGACATGGGTGCCACCCTGAGCGGTAGGGATTAAATTTACGTAGCTTTCCTGAGTAATTTCACCTCCCTCTGGCAACCACTGTACAGCCCAGTCGACGGCAGCCGCAGCGGCGCTAAGGCTGCCGGTAAATGGCTCGGCGGGGAGTACTTCCCAGCCTTTAGTCGCAGTCTGTAAATAGTCAGACAAGCCCGCTTCATAGAGCCAGGTTTCGCTCTCTCCAGAGGCTTCGTCTGTAAACTTGACCTCCAGCCCGGCGCACAGCACGGCCTTCGCGCGCAAGACATGTTTAAGCCGAGGCAGGGAATATTTGACACTGTCGAAATATTGACCGTCCGCGCGGAATTTGATTTCAGTGCCGGTATTGCGCTTGCCACAAGTGTCGACCACTTCTAGTGCGGAAGTTTTTTCGCCATTGGCGAAGCGCATGCAATACACTTGGCCACCACGGCGAATACTGACTTGCAACTCGAGCGACAAAGCATTGACCACCGACACACCCACCCCGTGTAGACCACCGGAGAATTCGTAACTGTCACCGGAGAATTTGCCACCCGCGTGGAGGGTCGAGAGAATCACTTCTACTCCCGGTAAGCCCTGCTCGGGATGAAGGTCAACCGGCATCCCCCGACCATCATCGCCCACGGTAATAGCACCATCTTTATGTAAAATGACGGTAATTTTACTGGCGAAGCCGGCCAATGCCTCATCGACACTATTGTCGATCACCTCTTGAGCAAGATGGTTCGGCCGCGTAGTGTCGGTGTACATACCCGGGCGCTTGCGCACGGGGTCGAGGCCGGTTAGAACCTCAATGGAATCTGCGTTGTAATCGCTCATCTTTTAGTATCGAGCCTTATTATCTGCTGGGAGCATATTGAGTTAATTCTGATCAGTGGGTAAGAAATTCGATAATAGCAGGGATATGTTTTTCAAAACCAACAAAGCCGTGATCACCACCGGGTTCAACCACAAGCCGGCAGTCGGCGTACTTTTCTGCCGCCAAGCGATAATCGAGCACCTCGTCACCGGTTTGTAGCAACACTAAAAAGTCGGTGGGGTGAGTTATTAGCTCGACATTAAAACACTGGAGTTGCTCCAAATGCTCTTGCTCAATGCGATGCACCTCGCCAGTGTGGTAGTTAGCCTGGTCACCAAGCAAATACTCACGCCCCAACCAAGGGCGCACTGCTGGGTTAATCAATACAGCTCGAGAATGATGCTTTGCAGCAAGATAGGTCGCATAAAAGCCACCCATGGAGCTGCCGGCAAAATAGAGGGTGCCAGACAAGTCAGCAACAATGGCTTCTAGCTGCGCCATCGCCACGCTGGGAAAAGGACTCAAAAAGGGACAAATAAAATCGATTTCGGGGCGATTTCCTGTCAGCCAGACTCTGGTCTGACGTGCCTTGTCAGAATTTGGCGAGCTGTTGAAACCGTGAATATAAACGAGTGAGGCCACAATCTTGTTTCGCATCGAAAAAGGCATGATTATAGCGACTGGGGGATAATAATTAATAGCAGGCGCACCGTCTTGAACAACCGCCCACAGCGTCAAAAATTGTTATAAATGGCTAATTAATAGCCAGCAACTGCATGATCGACATTGTGCTCGATGTCAGACAAGTGACGCACACCTGTGATGAGCTGGCCGTCAGGATGCAGGTCTATCCAGCGATAACCTGGCAAACCATCACTCATCGCGAAATCGGCACTCTCACTGGCAAACTGAAAACAAGTTGATGGTGTCGTATAAACATCGCAACCTGCCCATTTAGCAGAAAATTCCTGGTGTACATGACCGGTGAACAATGCTTTAACATTACCCGCTGCCCGAACGATGCTCTCAAACTCATCCGCATTGGCAATGCGTTGTTTATCCAGCCAGTCACAGCCCACTGGCATGGGGGGGTGATGCATAAAAATCACAAAAGGTGATTCCGGCTCGCCGCGCAGGCTCTGCTCAAGAAACACTAATTCCTCATCGACCAGTCTGCCCCCTACTTGTCCGGGTATGGCCGTATTCAGGGACAACACCCGCCAGGAACCAAGCTCCAGCAAAGGCCAATAGGGAGAAGAAATAAAGCCACTTTGCATCACAGCAAAGTCATCGTGATTGCCTGGCAACCAGGCATAGGGAATTTCGAAAAACTGGGCTTGCTCAGAAAACAAACGGTAGGCGCTATGTTTACCTTCAGCAGCGACATCACCCGAGACCATCATCATATCGGCAAAATCGCGGCGCGAAGAAATATCAGCGAGCACTTTGCTGAAGCTGTCGTATGTACAAATTCCAGCTAAGGAGTGCTCGCGCGTTTCACCAATATGAAGATCAGAAATTTGCACCAGGTGCCGCACATTACGGTCAATCATCGAACCACCCCTGCTAGAGTGTCAAATTGAACGCGTTGTATCTGGTCAGCCGAGAACAAGAAGTGTGGAATTAAAGTCCACTGAGTTAGGTAGCTAGAAAGGATGGGGAAAGACGAAAAAGCACTTAATACACTCTTCTCTAAAAACTTATTCGCAGGTCTCATCAAGTGCCGGCACTGACTCAGCCACGGCATAGCCGTGTTGACGGCACAACACCAGCCACTCCTCGAGGAAATGGTTCCACTGTCGCTTTTCATCAGGCTGAAACATTTGTTGATTAGGATAAGCATTTTTTGGTCGCACACCACGATTACTGCCATAGGTAATAACTTCGGCTATTTGCGCATCATGATACAAGCGGACCGTTAGCATCGGTGGTTTGAACCAACGAACTGTGACTGATTTATCAGTCCTCTCCGACCGAGTGTCGAGTGCCTCGGCCGTGTCTCTTTTTTGCTGAGCAATAGATAGCAAGGTGGTATAGGTCGTTCGCTCAAGCACCGTCAACACGGTTTCAACCTCAGCACCAAAAGACAGCCCAATGCGCCGCTCATCCTCGCCTTGCAGGTTAGGAAATAAACCCAGCAAACGAAAATAATTAGCCTCACAACAGGCCATAAATGCTTTCAAATCAATTCGATAACGCAAATCATGCCTCTTTTTGATCAATCTTTTTTGTTCCGTAAAGTTCTGATAACCACTTCACCTGAACTTAACTTCGCTCAGTCTGCAGCTTGTCTCGATTGAGTTTCAACCATTGCAAGCAAATAATAGTCGCCGCATTATTACACTCTCCTGCAGCCAGGGCGTCAAAAGCATCTCGCTCACTCATGATATGCAAAAGAATATCTTCATTCTCACTAACCAAACCAAAGTTACCGCCTTTATCACGCAAATCTCCTAGCCCACAAAACAGTTCTAGTCGTTCATTGGTGCCCCCGGGGCTAACAAGGTATTCACAAATGGGTAGTAACTTGACGTGATCAATACCCGCCTCTTCGATCAACTCACGGTTTGCCACATTCTCTGAGGTTTCGCCAGTCTCAACGATACCGGCAACCACTTCAAGTTGCCATGGCCCTTGGGGCAAACCCATGGCCCCAACGCGAAATTGCTCTATCATGCCTACCAGTTCTCGTTCCGGGTCGTAAAGTAAAACACCAACAGCCCGACCACGAACAAACAATTCACGGGTAAACGTCTGGCTCCACCCTCCCTCGAACAAGCGATGGCGCAAGTGCAATTTTTCCATCGAGAAAAAGCCGTTGTAAACGACTTCACGAGAAACCAATTCAACATCTCGCTCACCAAAAGATTTAATTTTTTTCATCCACTTTCACTCCTTCCCCACCTCACCAATTAGTGCACAATTTGTAGTTAAAAAAATCGAGCAAAGGGTACGCAGCCGTTTCTATCTGCTAGACTAGCGAGCTATTAATTTCCCATTCAATCACGTTCATAGGACAAGTTCATGTCTAAGCTGATCTCAAAAACTCTGGGACGCCTGCTGTTAACAGCGAGCTGTGCCGCACCTTTACAAGCGGAAACACTGGCTGAAATCTATCAGCTGGCATTGAACAATGATGCTCAATTAAAAGCAGCCCATGCTGCCTTTAACGCGGGCAAGCAGTCCATTCCGAAAGCACGCGCGGGCCTCTTGCCCAATCTAACGGGCGGTATCGTCATCAGTGATGGCGATGGTGATACCAGTTCCTTTCGCACCCTCAACGTACCCGGGAATGCCCTTCAGGTCGGCGCAACCGGTGAAAATGATGATGAAAGCGAATTTTACTTCCTCACACTGACCCAACCTCTCTTTGATTTGCCCGCCTGGTTCACCTTCAAGCAGGGCTTTGACCTCGACCAACAAGCTACTGCCCAACTTGCGGCTGAACAGCAATCCTTAATTATACGCGTTGCCAAGGCTTATACGGAGGTCTTGCGTACCAGTGAAAATTTAGTCACCGCCAAAGCGGAACAACGCGCAATTGGCCGTCAACTTGAACAAACCAAAGAACGCTTTGAAGTCGGACTGCTGGCCATAACCAATGTCCATGAAGCTCAAGCGGCTCACGATGATGCCCGTGTAAACACTCTTGAGGCGGAGAGTGAACTCGATATCGCTTTCGAAGCACTGGAAGTGATGACGGGCCAAACCCACACTCAATTAGCGGGTCTTTCCGCAGAATTCCCTATCAAGCCGGGTGAACTCGCTGACCGAGAAGCATGGGTGAAGTTTGCTCAGGACAATAATTTCTCTCTAGCTGCTGCACGCTTAAGTATGCTGGCCGCTGAAAAAAACGCAAAAGCCAAACGCGCTGAGCATTTGCCAACAGTCACTGCCCAGGTAAGCTACTCCAACCAACATACCGAGGGTAACTTTTCACCCGACAGTGGAAACAACCAACCCTTTTCCGCCGACGATGAGCCTCTGGTCTTCTCGTTACGAATGGATGCGCCCCTATATACCGGTGGACTGGTCACCGCGGAGCGCAAAATAGCACAACAAGAATTTATTCAGGCACAGGAAAATTTGCTACATATCCAACGTAGCATCACCCAACAAGCGCGGTCACAACACCTAAAAGTGCACACCAATAGCGCTCGCGTTAAAGCCAGAGGTCTTGGCATTGTTTCCGCTCGAAGTGCTCTTGAAGCCACCCAAGCCGGTTACGATGTTGGCACACGAAATATTGTCGATCTGCTGATTTCACAACGCTTGTTGTATCAAGCCCAACGTGACTACGCTAACGCCCGCTACGACTATATTTTGAGTATGCTCAATCTTAAAGAAGTCGCAGGCTTGTTAAGCCCGGACGACATCAACAAACTCAATGCCTGGATGAAACCTGAGCTGGTCGTTGGTAAATCTGATTCTCGAGTAACTTTGTAAGCCTGTCCAGCGCTCCGCGGTTGGCTTCGGTCACCGCGAGCGCTGCACTAGACATCTGCTGATGCAAGTCTGTATCGACCAATAGCGCTACCACCTGCTCTGCCAGCTCAGTGGCTGTTGCAGAAATCGCCAGCCCCCCCGCCTCAGTCAACAAGCGGCCTACCTCCGTAAAATTAAACAGGTGCGGGCCACTCAACACTGGTACCCCCCAGGCTGCGGGTTCAATCAAGTTATGCCCACCGACATCCACCAGGCTGCCGCCAACAAAGGTAAAGTCACTAGCACCACAAAAACTCAACAGCTCACCCATCGTGTCGCCCAGCAGGATCTGCACACTACTCTCAAGTTGGCGACTATCACCAGGGCCGGTCTCACTACGTCGCTGTAGACAGTAGTCTCTCTCCCGGCAAAGCGCCGCCACCTCGTCAAAGCGCTCGGGGTGGCGCGGGACCAGCACCAGCAGTAAATCGGGCCGCTGCTCTAGCACCTGACTATAAGCATCGAGGACGATTTCATCTTCACCCCGGTGAGTGCTGGCTGCCAGAAACACGGGTCTAGGGCTAGAACCCTGCCATTGCTTCTTCAACAACGCTGCTTTTTCTCGAAGCGCCGCGTCGAGTTGCAGGTCAAATTTAATATTGCCGGTAATCTCAAGGGCTGTATTGCTAACACCCAGCTGTATAAACCGTTCGCCATCGGCTTTGGTTTGTGCTGCGATGGCTGTCAACTCACGGAGCATCGGTCGAGACAATCGCCCTACTTTGGCATAGCCAGCTGCTGACTTTGCAGACAAACGCGCATTAGCCAGCACCGCAGGGATAGCCCGTTGATGACAAGCGTGAATTAAGTTCGGCCACAGCTCAGTTTCCATAATCACCAATATTGCGGGGTGAGTGCGACGCAAAAACCGGGCGATGGCATCAGGCATATCGTAGGGGGCGTAACAGTGCTCAACACGATTACCAAAGATCTTTTTCACCTGCGCCGAGCCGGTCGGTGTCATCGTCGTCACAAGTAGAGTCGCGTCAGGGTATTTTTTTTGCAGGCGACGAATCATCGGCGCGGCGGCGATGGTTTCACCCACCGAGACGGAGTGAACCCAAATCACTGGCTGTGCATCGGCCAGTCTCTCGACAAACCCAAAGCGTTCTCCCCAGCGCCGACGATAGGCCGGTGCACGACCGCCACGCCAAAGTAGGCGCAACAGAATTAAGGGCAAGCAGAGATAAATAAGCAGCGTGTAAAGTAATCGAGCCAAGTGGTGCCTCCAGATGGGGGCAGCATACCGAGGCCAATGGATAGCCGCAAAAGGTTTTGCACAAAGCGTTATAATCTTAAAAAGCACCTCAGGAAACCAACACCCTTATGCCATCAAGCTCCGACACCTTTAAGGCCAGCAGTAAAGTACAACACGTGCAAACTGATATCACCATTATCGGCGGTGGCATTGCCGGACTTTGGCTACTCCACCGGCTTTGCAATGCAGGCTATAACGCCATCCTGTTGGAAAACAAAGCCCTGGGCAGTGATCAGAGTGTCGCCAGCCAGGGCATGATTCACGGTGGTATTAAATACACCCTGAGCGGCCTGTTAACGGGGGCCTCAGAAGCCATTGCCGATATGCCGGGATACTGGCGAAAATGTCTACAGGGCGACGGCGA
>JARGOV010000021.1:0-8156 GCA_029212965.1 Porticoccaceae bacterium | reverse complement strand
CGCCACCCCCACAGTTTTTTTGGCCACTGCCTGGGCGCAGAAACGACCCCTCGGGTCACTATTTCCAGCCACGCCTGTCACGACGGTAGTCAGGTGTGGTATCTCGGCGGCGCACTGGCAGAAAAAGGCGCGAGCCAAAGCAGCGATGAGTTAATCTACTGCGCAAAACGTGAGTTAAGTGAATTACTGCCCTGGGTCGATCTCAGCAATGCCCAATGGGCAACACTCCCGGTCGAACGGGCGGAACCTCTGCAGCGCAATTTTGCCCGCCCCGACCAGGCCTACGCCGACTGGGCTGGCAACTGCCAAAACGTGATTGCCGCCTGGCCCACCAAACTCACGCTGGCACCCAATCTGGCCACTCAGGTTGTCGAACTGTTGACGAAAAAAGAGATCAAGCCGCACACGGCCTCGCCCCCTTCCCTGCCTCTAAAAACACCCGGCATTGCATCGCCACCCTGGCAAACACTCTTTGGGGGCGGCCAATGCTAGCCAAACGCGCCCTCGGCAACACCGGCATGGAGGTCGGCCTGCTCGGCCTGGGCACAGTTAAACTGGGCCGCAACCAGGGGGTTAAATACCCCCAAAGTTTCGAGATCCCTGACGACAAAGAAGCGGCGACGCTTATTGATCTTGCGAAAGATAGCGGTATTAACTTGATCGACACCGCGCCCGCCTACGGCAACAGTGAGCAACGCCTAGGCAAACTGCTCAAGGGTCAACGCCAGGACTGGTTGATTTGCACCAAGGTTGGCGAAGAGTTTATTAATGGCGAATCACGCTACGACTTCTCTCCCGAGCACACCCGGTTTAGTGTCGAGCGCAGCCTGCGTCGTCTCAATACCGATGTCTTAGATATTGTTCTGATTCACTCAGACGGTAACGACATGGCTATACTCGAGCAACACGGCACGCTAAACACCCTTGCCGAGCTTAAAAAAGAGGGCAAAGTACGTGCAATTGGCATGTCGACTAAAACCGTCGAAGGCGGTCTGCTGGCCGCCGCACAGGGTGACGTGGTAATGATTACCTGGAACCTGCAGCACCACGATGAAATACCGGTGGCCGACTACTGCCACCAACACGGCAAGGGCATACTGATTAAGAAAGCCCTCGCCAGTGGTCATGCCGCCCAAAACCGGCCCTCTAATAACGAACCTGTGTATGATCCGGTACAACAAAGCTTCAAAATGATTTTTGCCCACCCGGGGGTTCACAGCGCTATCGTTGGCACGATTAATCCAAACCATCTTCGCGCTAACCTTGATGCGATAAAGCACTTGGCGCCAATCCTGAAAGCTTCACAGCATTCGCCAAGTTAGACTCTATTACGGAAAGGAGAATATCTACTTTTCCGCAATAAGACCGAAATCCGCCAAGTTTTATTTCTCCTCAATTTAGAGAAAATACACCCGCAGTTGACCTCCAGAAGACAACGACGTTTTACTGTCTAACCTTATTTATTCACCCTGTATTTTTTCCACAATGGCGGTGGTGGAACAGTCATCGAGAAAATCCAGAGGCCGAACTTGTCCGCCGTAGGCTTCGACAATTTCCCAGCCCACCACTTGCTCTTTTTGGTAGTCGCCGCCTTTAACCAGAATATCGGGGCGCACTAATTCCAACAGCCTTTCCGGGGTGTCATCGCCAAACACCAGCACCCAGTCGACAGACTCAAGGCCCGCCAACACGGCCATACGTCGATCTTCCGAGTTAATGGGCCGACCCTCACCCTTGAGCCGGCGCACCGATTCATCGGCATTGACCCCAACGATCAAACGATCGCCCAGGCCGCGCGCCTGCTCAAGATAGCCGACATGCCCAGCATGAAGAATATCAAAGCAGCCATTGGTAAAAACGATCCTTTCGCCGTGGGCGCGAGCATCGGCCAAATCGACAAGTAACTGCTCTTCATTGACCACGCCACGCCCATGTCCCTGCTCAAGCTTCAGGGCACGACGCAATTCGGGCGCACTGATAGTTGCCGTACCCAGCTTACCGACGACAATACTCGCCGCTAAATTGGCCAACACAACGGCAGCGGGCAAGGCTTCACCCGCACCCAGTGCAGCGGCCAATACAGATATCACGGTATCGCCGGCACCCGTCACGTCAAATACCTCTCTAGCGCGTGCCGGCAAGTGAAATGCTGGCCTATCCTCACGCAACAGGGTCATGCCGTGTTCACCACGGGTCACGAGTAAGGCATCGAGGTTGAGCTCTTTGAGTAGGGCCAGCCCTTTTTCGACGATAGCACTCTCGCTGTCACAGGGCCCAACCACCGCCTCAAACTCACCCATATTTGGGGTGATCAGCGTGGCCCCTTGATAACGACTAAAATCGCTGCCCTTGGGGTCAGCCAAGACCGGGATACCGCGCTCTCGGGCAGCCTGAATTAACGCAACCGGGTTTTGCAAAGCGCCCTTGCCGTAATCTGAGAGCACCAGCACACTAATGCCCGCCAACAAAGCAGTCACCTTATTGGCAATTTGATCCGTATCGGCCGCGGTAAATTGCTCCTCAAAATCGAGGCGCAACAATTGTTGGTGACGACTGATCACGCGCAATTTGGTAATAGTAGGTTTATCCGTTGAAACTTGAAAATCCGTGCGAATACCCGCTGAAGTGAAGCGCGTTTGCAGTGACTCAGCGGCCTCATCCGCGCCGACGACCCCCACCAGTGAAGCCCCGCCACCCAGAGCGGCAATATTCAAAGCGACATTACCCGCGCCGCCCACTCGGTCTTCGAGCTGCTCGACTTTGACCACAGGCACCGGCGCTTCGGGCGAGATGCGCGAAGTTGGCCCTTGCCAATAACGATCGAGCATTAAGTCACCCACTACCAGTATTTGAGCGCTATCAAAGCGCGGCATATCTACCTTCAACTCTACTCTCCGTTTAACGCGCTATTTTGAATGTATAACTATTACCCGTTCAGGATCCCTTTCAGCAATAAGTACTACCGATCAATAGCCCCTGACCTAATACAAGAGCCTACAAAAGCTGCTCAGTCGCCTGCAAGGCTTTGACAGCCCGCCACACTTCTTCGGCACTAAGGGTTTTCATACACTGGGCATCCTCCCCGCTATAAGCCTTCGTTTCACAGTGCTGTTTATAACAGGGTGTGCAGGCGTAACCCGAGGCCTGTAAATGACGCGCCCGCTTTCCGGTTGCACCAATTAAAGCAGGATCGGTCGCCCCGTACAGCGTCACCGTGGGCACATCGAGAGCGGCGGCGACATGGGCCAAACCGGTATCGACACAAACCGCCCCCTCACTGTTCACCAGCACCCCAGCAATTTCACCGAGACTGAGTCGCGGCAACACCTGGCAATGGGGGAAAGCGTCTGCGATGTGCTCGGCCTCGGCTTTTTCCCCCTCCGAACCCCAGGGCAATAGCACCGTATAACCCTGCTCGCCGGCTCGCGCAATAAGTTGGCACCAATGCTCATCGACCCAACGCTTATTAGTCCAACTGGCATTTTGTACAAACACCAAAAAAGGTGCTGCCGGTAATTCAAAGGGTGCCTGGGGCCATTGTTTTGAGGCGAGAGAAAAATCAGGGGGTGTGGTGGGCAGAGGATAGTTTAAAGCCTGTGCAAAAAGCTGGCGCCAGCGGTCAATGGCCAGCTGATCTCGCGAAATCGAATGGCGCTTATTGTAGGCTAAGTGTGCCACCCATTCGCTAACCGAGCGACTATCGGGGCCGTGTTTAACACCTCGGGCAAGACGTGTCACCAGTGCGCTCTTCCAGTTAGTCTGGGCATCGATAACGACATCGTAGTGGGTGCTGCGCAGGTCTTTGACAAAGTTACCCAGTTCGCCACTTTTCCAAACCTGGCCCAAGGTGGCCCGCCAGCGTCGATGCGCTGTCGCAAGGGTGCGTCGCACGGCTGGGTGCCAGAGGGGAATTTCCGCAAAAGACTCGTCCACCGCCCAATCGAAATTAATATTGGGGTAAGCCTTTTTTGCATCGCTAAGCGCGGGCAGGGCTTGCACCAAATCACCCATCGAGGTCAGTTTAACAATTAGTACATTCATAAATTAAGGTATTGATGGGTAACGATTAAGGCTGTCAGCCTAACTAAATATCGAACAACGACTAAGGTGAATAACAGTTCAAGCGGGGACGTTAGAGCGCCCGCCAAAAAAGCGTTTAAGTTTTGCACTGAGGCGATGAAAAAATTGATGCTTTCCTTTTGCAGCCTCACCGACCAGATAGTTCATTTGTATCGACAGGCGCTTACCCACCACCGGCTTGTGGCCGTGCCAGCAATTATCAGTCACTTTAAAAGCTATCAGAGTACCCGCACTGGGGGGAACTTCTTCCACAAAATTGTCAATATTTTCGCCATCGCGTAGCACCCGCAAATGGCCGCCCTCTGCCTCCCAGCTATCATTTAAATACAGCAACACTGTCACCACTTTTGTTTTCGAGTCGGTGTGAATACGCCCATCTTTTTCTCGCATCACCCCCCGCACCGTAGTCAATATGGGGAGACCTTGAAGATTTAGATCAAACTTATCAGCCACCACACGACGAAAAGCATCGCCTTGCAACTCGGCCAATAACGCTTGATAGGCCTCTCCACCAATGACCTCGGAAATGGGAATACTGCCGGGGTGCTGAATATCGGGAAAGTCTCGCAACACAGACTCAAGCCCTTCACCCTGTATAAAGTTGGGGACGACAAGGTAGGGGTAAGGGTCTGTTCTGAGGCGTTCGCGGCTAAACAAATCTAACTCAAGCATGGAGGAACTCCGCACAACTGAAAGCGTTCGTATGCTAACACAGCCGGCACTGCCCCCCTACACCTTCCCGCCTTCTATACGGTGTTTTCACTGCACATCATTCGTGCCAAAAACGACAAAAGCGATACAGTAAAACATGGCGAGGAACTATACTTTCTAGACACCTGACCTAGTATGAGCCAAGCCTGTCTAGCACCTAAGCATCAGGTATACTTACTGCCAAATACGTAGCGTAAAGGGACTCTCGACGAGTGGAACAAGCTATAACTCAGGATAGCTCACCAGTAAGTGTCAGGACACATTTGCAAACTCCTGTGGTATTGCTGATGACGACCAAACACATGGGCAATCTGCTAGTTTCATTGCACTGTATACAAATCATCGCCAACGCCAGTCGGGGGCAGAGCCTGTTGATTGTCGACGAATACTACCGCGATATCATTGAATCCGTTTCTGATTTAGGAAAGGTACTCTACTATCCTCGCAGGCAATTGAAAAAGGCTAGTATCACGGTAAAAGCTAGATTGCTTTATAGCTTTTACCGCCAACTTCGCCAACACCAGGCTAAATTATTACTTGACTTCGATGGCCAGGGGCAAGCGGCAACCATCGCTCAACTTTCCGGGGTACCAAAGCGCATAGGCCCTGCCAATGCCCTCCGCCCAAAAGGGGTGTATACCGAACTTCTCGGGGTTAACCAACTTCCGTGTCACCGCTTTAAGAGCTATGCGTTATACCCTGAAACACTCCTCGGACAAACTGCCGAACCACAATACCCTCAGCTGTCAAACGAAGTCTATCACCGCGATGAATTACAAACTGTTTTACAGAAGCAAGGTATCGACCTTGCCAGGCCCTATGCCTGTATTCATGTTGGAGCAACGAAAACGTATAAACGCTGGCCTGTGGAACACTATGCGAGCATCGCCGACTGGCTTGCAGATCATGACCTGCAAGTTATTTTGATTGGCGCCGGAACTGCCGATGCCAGCTACATTAGCAAAGTCAGTAAAAAGGCCCTACACAGACACTACAACTTGTGCGATCAACTAAGTATTCGCCAGCTAATCTCCCTCTTTCAAAAAGCCAGGTTTTTCCTCGGCAATGACAGCGGCCCTATGCATCTTGCCGCAGCCACTGGGACAGACGTTTACGCTATTTTTGGCCCCACCGATGAAGTTCGCTGGGGTCCACTAGGTAGCAATGCTAATGTGATAAGAAACCCGATAAACTGCGAAGCCAGCTGCTCAAAAAAACTCTGTCCTGTCAATCACCGCTGCATAAATACTCTGAGTGTTGAGCAAGTGAAAGCCGCACTCGAACAACACGCGTTTTGAAATCCACCTCAAGAACTTAGATTGGGCAGACATGTCAAAAAACCGGTGCACGGCAGTACAAAACCGAAAATTGAAGGGCAATGGACTTGCTATTTACAGCCTAACTTGCGCTCTTAGCCTGATATTTTTTTTCGCCTACGCAGCGACTAACGACACTCTTAACGACGATGGCATCAATTACATCTACGCCGCACACGCCCTATCAGAAGGCTTGCTCGACGAGGCGAAAAGTTATCGTCCGGAGATCCACTTCTATCGCCAAATAAGCGTCATATCCGCCATCAGCGGCATCGACCTCTACCCCAGCGCCCAATTACTTAGCCTCTTCTGGCAGGTCTTACTCGCCAGCGGCTTCATCGCTGCCGTACGCTGCTTTGATACTTCAGTGCCAACCCAACTTATTGCCCTCGCAGTCTTCTTTAGCATAGCGAACCTAAACCACCTACGCCCCGATATTATTCGCGGCTTTAGCTTTTGGGCTTTGCAATTGTGGGCGCTATGGGCAGGTTTGAATTTTGTTAGGCATAAAGCCTGGCGCTTTGCACTGCTTTGGTTGGGTTTCAGCGCTTTATCAATCATCTACCGCACCGAGGGCTTCGCCTATCTTTTACTAATCCCTCTTTTAACCCTGCTAGGCACCTGCTTTAAAAAGCCAGTAACGGCGAATAAAGCGCTGAAAACTGCCAGCATAATCTTTTTTACATGCGCACTTGTGTGGGTTTTTTTATCCCCTGAAACCCAACAATCGCCCAGTGAAAGCTACAGATCGACCAAAGCATTAAGTTTTTCTGCCACCGATAAATTACAGAAAGAACTGACAACACTTAAGTTAGCCGCGAACAACTTCGAGCAACTAAAGGACGATATCGCCGCACTGATGCCGAACAAATGGGCCCAGCGCAGCGTGAACGACCTTCTGATCGGCGGCTTAGTTTTTCATGTATTACTGACCATTATAAAGGGCACCAACGCACCCTTGTTGTTTTTATCCCTCTGTCGCGCTGACATTAAGCGACCTTTTTTAACAGACCCTCGCTATAAATTATTAGCAAGCTATATGTTAATCGGTGTTATTGTCGGCCTCGCTAGCGCCTATACAAAATACTTTGTCAGCCCGCGCTATATTATGTTAACCGCAATTTTACTCGCTATCCCTATCACATTAGTGTTAAGCCAGACTTACCACCGCCTTGCAGCATCACAGCAAACGGGTGGGCGCCTCTGGAGATATGCGTTATTTACTTTGCCAATTTTGATTTCCCTCTATTCCTACAGCCGCCTGAACGATGACAAACTCTATATTCGCGAAGCAGGAGAATGGGTAAAAACCCATTTAAATGGCGAGAAAAATATCTACTTTAACCAACAAAAAATTGCCTTCTACACCGATGATTACAGTAACGACAGCTTTAAAGAACAATACATAGACCTTGAGAGCTTGTTAAATGAGGGTTACCGGTATGCTGTATTCTCCAGGGGAAAATCCAAAAATGATTCGGAACTTTTAGCGCAAAGCCTCAATAAATACCGCTTGAAAACTTTTCAGAATAGCCGAGGTCAATCAGTTAATGTCTACCAACTACCCACATTGGATTTTTAGATTGGCTCAAGTAATCGTCATTAAAACTAACAAATTAACATTGCCAAGCCTGTACGGAAAACCCTAATGCCCTACCAGTATCCAGACTTTATATTTGAGCGCGCTGGGCCGTGGCGCACTTATCGAAATAAAGCACTGCACAAAATCGAAGGCTTTGCTGCAGGGGGCACCGAACCACCAATAGTCCATTGGCTTGACGAACGACAGGAGATAACATCGTCACAATATTCCCATGTCTGCAAAGCGGGACTTAACAACAGTGGGGAAAATCTTTCTGTCTATTACAAAGCTATGGATTTCAAATCCCTCCGCGATGCCATCAAGCAGCAGTTTAGTAAAAGCCGCGCCATTAAAGCCTTTGAAGCCGAGCTACTTCTTCAATCTCTCGATTTTGGCACACCTTCCACTCTTCTCACAGGATGGCGACAACGGCTATTCTTCAAGGATAGTTTTTTCACCCTCAGTGC
>JARGOV010000020.1 GCA_029212965.1 Porticoccaceae bacterium | reverse complement strand
GCAGGCATGGAGGCGCTAGTTGTCGAAGACGTGACACGCATAATTATGCTGGTGTCAGAATTTCAGCCGGATCTGATTCTGATGGACGTCAACATGCCTGAGTGTTCAGGGCTTGAAGCAGCGGCAGTGATTCGTCAGACAAATGAGTGGATTAGCATCCCCATTGTATTCCTGTCGACCGGAGATGACGTTAGTTGGAAAATGGAGGCATTGAAGCTAGGGGGGGACGATTTCCTCACAAAACCTATTAACGCCGAGAGCTTGCGGGTGGCGGTGAGAACGCGTATTCGGCGTTTTCGCAAGCTACGGTCACGTATGCAGATTGATATGCTCAGTGGCTTACTTAACCATGCGACATTAAAAACTCACCTCAAGTCAGAGGTGAGTCGTTGCTTGCGGCATGACACTGGCCTGGTGTTTGCCATGATAGACATCGATCATTTTAAGTTGGTTAATGACAACTATGGCCATCCAGTTGGGGATGAGGTAATTAAAAATATCTCTTGTCTTCTGGTCCAGCGTTTACGTCAGTCCGATATTGTTGGTCGTTATGGGGGAGAGGAGTTTGCCATTATTTTACCCGATACTAGTTTAGAGGCGGCCTGTGTATTGATGGACAACCTCCGAGAGCAGTTTGCGATGATTAAACATCGCTGCTCAAAAGGTGATTTTTCATGCACGTTTAGTGTGGGTTTGGCAGCATTACCACCGTATAACGAGGTAGATGAGCTTGTCGATGCAGCTGATCAAGCGCTGTATCGAGCGAAGGACGAGGGCCGTAATCGTACCTGTGTAAACGAGGGTTCTGGCTAAAACTAAATACCTGGTTTGACCGCCATACAGGCAGAGAATCGAAAGACTATTTCGTTAAGTGCCTCCTAATCCAAGCTGGTTTTTACGTTAGCGTCAAACGGGGCGCCTCCGGGTTAACGAGGTTTGCAGCGCTCTCGTGCTCTTCCTACTACGTGCTCTTCCTACTAATGGACCACCAAAAAGCCGACCACAGTGACACCCGCTGCAGGGCCATTTGTATGCCAGTAGGGGTGAAATGTTGGATGCGCGACCGTAAGTGAGGCAGTCACCAAGAAAGTTTTAGGATGTCATTAAAGCGTCGCAAGAACTGTTTATAAAGAAAGAGTCAGTGTTGACTTAAATCGCGCTTGCAATTTATGTCAACACCCTGCTTAATACCCGCAAGTTAACAGCTGGTAACCATTATTTCCTCTATGGTAACGATGGTTCACCTCTTCGGCGTCAAATTCGCCCTTCGGCGGGCTCTGAAGCAGAGCTGTTATCTCAATAAATTTTCATGATCCTACTGATGGAGCGGAGTAAGAGACTATGAGTAGCTTAGGCTTTGGTTTTATTTCTGCGGATTCTCACATTGTTGAGCCCGCCAATTGCTATACCGATTTTATTGACCCCAAGTTCAAGGACAGGGCGCCAACCATTGAGCGAGATGCTGCGGGCAATGACATTTATGTTATTCCTGGTATGGACTCTACCATTCCTCTCGGACTGGTTGCTGCAGCTGGTTTAACCCCTGAAGATCTTGCTGCTCGACGTGAAGGTAGCACCTTTGAGTCACTGCACCGCAGTGGTTGGGATGCGAGCTGTCGTGTTGCCGATCAGGATCGCGATGGCGTGGTTTCAGAAATCATCTACCCTTCAGTTGGTATGGCTCTGTGTAACCACCCTGATTTTGCTTACAAAACTGCTTGTATGCACGCCTACAACGAGTGGCTGCAAAGCTATATTGCCGATGCGCCGGAAGGTCGTTTGTTTGGTCTGGGTCAGACCGCTTGTGAGTCGGTTGAGCAGTCGATTAAAGATATTCAAGATGCGAAGAAAAAGGGCTTCGTCGGCATTATGATGCCCGGCAACCCCCAGCATGAAGATTATGATCACCCCATGTACGACGACCTTTGGGCCTGTGCTGCTGAGCTAGAAATGCCGCTGTCTTTCCACATTTTGACTTCAAAAGGTGGATCGGTTGACGAAGTCCTGATGGCTCGTGGTAATAAGATCAATGGTTTCCTCAACATCATTCGTGGTGTACAGGATGTAATGGGTCTGTTCGTTCTGGGTGGCATTTTTGATCGTCATCCCAAGCTGAAATTTATTGCCGCTGAGGCTGATGCCGGTTGGTTGCCCCACTATGCCTACCGCATGGACCACGCTTACGAGCGTCATGGTTTGTGGCTAGGCGGTGGCAAAGATTTGGAAAAAATGCCCAGTGACTATCTCAATGACCACGTATGGCTGACCTTCCAGGATGATTGGGTTGCTTTTAAAGTCGCCAATATAATGAACCCAAAGAAATTGGTTTGGGCGAACGACTTCCCCCATAGCGATGCAACTTGGCCTTGGTCTCAAGAGTTGGTTGAAAAACACAGCTCTGGTTTAACGGATGAACATAGACGCTGGATCATGCGCGACAATATTATTGAGTGCTACAACTTGCCTGTTGACAAAATTCCGGCGTAAGTAAATACGTAGCTTGATTTGAAAAAACCCAATGTTTACCGCATTGGGTTTTTTTTTACTCGAAAAAAACACAGTGGATTGGGGCTCGGTTAAGAACCGGTTTCAGGAGGGTTTTCGGTGGCACTAGTGCTCCGTTGCTCAGGACAGTCTTCGCGTTGTTGTTATTGACGTGGGTTGACTACGGCAAAAATACTGACGCCGCGAATGAAGCCATCGGCTATTTTTATTCACTCTGCGAGGGTGGCGTAAGCACAAATGTGGCTTCTATGGGCGGGGTGTGACTAATCTTGTTTTTCTAAAAACCTTTCCGAATTTGTTTACATGAGCCAAGTTCGTGTTGGCATCAATACCGGTTCCTTGAACGCTTAAATATTGATTTTTTTGTAATTAAGGCACCTTCTTCCCAACAGAAGGTGAAGACATTATCGAGAACATAATGCAGATACAGGAAGTGTGCGTGATTTACCCCACTGGAATAATTAATTTACCCACCTAAAAAGCACATCGGGTCATGTGAGTTCCGGTGGCTGTCTAATACCCGTTTCGGGCTTTAAGATCCTATTCAAATGGTAGAAGCCTCAGGAAATCTTTTCGCCAGAAGTTTTGCCAGGTTGCCAAGCCAGATTTACGCACTATTAATCTGTGCTGGCATTAACTGGTTGAGGCCGCAGGCAACAATGTTGGTCGCTTACCCAAATGCTTTGAACGTAAAGCTCTAGATGGAAATGAAAGAAAACGATTAAGTTTTTAGGAAAACAACTAAGGGATAAAGACATGAGTAGTAAAAATATTGAGGACATTGCGATCAGCTTGCAGCCTTTAATCGTAGAGCATCGACGTGACGGGGAGGTTAACGCGCGTCTAGCTTACGAAGTGGTGAGTGCCGTAGGTAAAGAAGGCATGTTTAGAATGTTTGCGCCAAAGGAAGTTGGCGGCCTTGAACTCACACCATCTGATGCATTTCGTGCAACAGTCGCGATAAGTGCTGCAGATCCGGCAGTCGGGTGGTATGTCGTTAATTCTATGGCAGGTTGTATGATAGCCGCGGCTCTGCCTAAGGCTGAGCGACAAGCGTTATTTATCGAGCCAGATAGAAACTTTGGTTTTTCTGCTGTTGCTCTTGCAAAGGCAACGCCAGTTGACGGTGGCTATTCTCTCAATGGAACCTGGCCCGTGGTGACTGGCTGTAATGATTCACTGTGGTGTGCTCTGGCCGGCATAGTGCATGAGGGTGATAAACCGCGCCTATTAGCTAATGGTCGTCCCGATGCACGTATATTTCTCGTGCCCACTGAGCAGCTGAAAATCGAACAAACTTGGCAGCATGCAGCGGCTATGCGTGGTACGGGTAGTAATCAGGCAAGCGCAGAAGATATTTTCGTTCCTGAGGTACTAGCTCACTCACCCGGTAATCCGGCATTAATTGATAGGCCGCTATTTCGTAGCGCACCTTCTTTGTTAACCCTACCAATATTTGCCGCTGTAGCCGTTGGGGTATTGCAGGGTGCTATTGAGGCAGCTAGTGGTGAAATAAAATCTAAGGTGTCTTCCATAACAGGTAAGGCGCTAAGAGACCAAACAGAAACCCAGCTTGTTATTGCTGATGCCAATGCTGCGCTGCGTTCTATACGTGCGGGTTCTCTTGAAGCCTTTGATAAAGTGTGGGGAGCGCTTCAAAGCGGTGAGCCTGTGCCAAACGAAATAAAAGCAGAGATGTATTCATCCAGTTTCTACGCTGGAGATGTGGCACGCGAAATGGTAAGTCGGCTTTATACGAAAGGTTCTCGAGCAGCTTTCATGGAAGGTCATGCTCTCGAGCGGTGTCTGGCTAATATTCATGCAGTTGTTTCGGCGATTGATGCTCGCCGAGGTTTCCATCACTCTGCAGGAGCGGTGATGCTCGAGGGGGAGCCATTGGAGGCAGCGTTTTAATTTTATACTGTTTGTCACCTGCGCAAGTCTATTTAGGTGGCTATCGGTAGTTGCGCTAAATTTTTACCCAAAGGTGTTTCATCGCGGCACCTTTGGGCTTAGATAACAATAATCATGCGAACATCGAAATCAGACCTACTGAGAATCATGATAATAGCGACCGAGAAGTGATGTGCTCAATACGTCACTTGTGATGGCCCTTTGACAAATAATTGGCTATAGAGCTGAAAAAACTCGAAGAAAATCAACCCTCAACCAGTGATCGTTTATGGTGATGAACAACATTTACTAGGGTGCTGACGTTAAAGTTATGTGTTTGAACGTTGACGCTAATTTTATAGCAGAGTTGATTTTATGCCTATTTAGAAGATTAGCTATGGCTTGATATTATTATTGTTGCGAGCTAGTATCAATATGTTTTTATATAAAAATATTGATAAGTTTAAAGAGAAGTAACTGTAGTTCAATATTGTCTTTTTTTGGATAAACCCACACAAGTGTGAAATATCAAATTTATAGCGTGAATATGACTTGGGAATGCGAACAGTAAGCAAGGGATTGAAGCATAATTTTGTTTATTAATTTTTGTGCCAAAATATTAGTAGGAAATATAATTATGAAAAATACCCTATTGTTGTCACTCAGGCGCATCTATAGCTGCAGGCTTTTTATCAAGAAGTTAGCAATATTTGCAATCTCCGCTTCTCTGTTTATACCTGCGCTATTACATGCTGAAGATCAAAGTTATCAGTCTTTACGTGACTGGATTGATAACTATCGTCCTGGCGATGAGGCCTTAACCCCGGGTCAACACCTCACTATAAATGACAGAGAAAGTAAGTTAGAAGCTCTTATTCCGCATACGGCATGGAAGTATTACTTCTTTGATGATATGGATATGGAGATTGCGGCAACCAGAAATTATCCCATGTCAGATGATTGGGAAAAAGAATGGCCTGTCGACTATAAGCTGGATGATGACGGTACTCTTGTTGGTTTTACTGGTGGTAGATTTCCCTTCACCGAAATTCATGCTGATGACCCAATGGCCGCTCAGAAAGTAATTTGGAATATGCTTTGGCGTCCCGGAACTAATGATCAAACTATGCCCATGGTTACATGGTTGCGTGGCGAAAACGGCAAGCTTGACAGAATAATGGAATATACCTCGATAAATACAACCTATGCTCGGGGTGATCATAGCTTGGTACCTGGTTATGAAGAAGTTAAAAGCAAGCGTGTGATGGAGTTTCGTTCGCCGCGCGATATGGCCGGAGCGAAAGATATGTCTATTAGTTACGTCGATCACCATAGAGAAAACTCTGGTTGGCTGTATATGCCTGCTCAGCGTAAACCCCGTCGAACACTCGCTTCCGAGCGAACGGGAGAGTTGATGGGCATGGATATGATTCGTGAAGACAACAGTGGTTTTGGTGGCAAAGTTTACGAAAATAATTGGGAGTATTTAGGTAAGCGAAAAATATTGGCCACAAATAATGTCAAGACTAACCCTGAATTTGGAGGGGACAGTTTATGGGTGCCACACAAGACACGCTGGGAAGTACGAGATACTCATGTAGTTCTTATAAAGCCTAAAAGAGAGGATCATCCGTATAGCGCACGAGTTGTTTTTGTTGATGCTGAAACCTTCTGGACTCATTGGATGTTTGCATTTGATGCAAAAGATGATCAGTTACTGCGTATGAATCAGCATTTTCTTAAGTACTCTGAGGACTACGATAAAGAGCCCCCCGCGCAAGCCCCATATCTTAAGCAGGATTTTTCTGAAACCTTAGGACATAAAGTCTTCATGCATTTGGGTCAAACGGATATTAATGCAAAAAAACCACACGCAACAATGACCCATTGCTTCACCAATAAGAAAGAATTTACAGCGGCGCGTGCTAAGCAATTCTATTCATTGCGTAACATGATCAGCGGTCGACGCTAACTCAATATTTAATTTACAACGAGGCTTGATGATTAAGCCTCTCGATCCGCTATTGCTAGCCTGAAAATAATTACCATAGAGGTTAACTACATGCTTATGTACTGGAACCAGTTCGCCAAATTATTCGTTTTTTTAAGTGCTACCCTAGCTTCAATGTTGTCATGGGGAATTATCAATTTTGGTGAAGATTTTGAACTTGAAGGTTATGCGAAAACCTACAATATCATGAAAAATGGAGCTTCATTTTTACATGATGGCGAGCTGACGCATCAGCGTAATACTGCTCAGTTGGAAGGTAAGTATTATTTCTTACGTGATGGGCAGGCCTTTAATCGATTCTCTGCTGGCCCTATTGAAGAGGCAACATTTACCTTTCTTGGTCGTGCTGTCTATGACGCAGCTTACGATATTCGAGATAGTTACGATGTGTTGAATGACAGGGGGAAAGAAGAATATAAAATACGTGAAGCCTTTGTTGATATCCTCATGGCCCCTTTTTCTCTTCGCTTGGGGAAGCAACAGGTTGTTTGGGGTGAGACTGATAACTTTCGTGCCTTGGATGTAATCAACCCTTTGGATAGAACATGGCACGGTACCCGTGAATCTTGGGAAGACATCCGCATTCCATTGTGGATGGCCAGAGGTATCTGGGATATAGGGAAAATTGGTTCATTTGATGAAACCTTTCTTGAAGTCATACTTATTCCAGATGATTTTAAGCCAACAATAGTTGCGACTAAATACCCGCGACCCTGGGCTGTTAGGGGTATTGGTTTGCAGAACCATGATGCAAATTCAGTACTGATTGGTAATACTCTGCACGATCTAAATGTCACAGTAATAGATGGAGCCCCTGATGAAAGAAAGTTTAGCAATATGCAGGGAGGTTTTCGTTTCAAGGGGATATGGAACGAAATAGATTTTAGTATCAACTACTTTTATGGTTTTTCGCAGACTACGGGCGTAAAAGTTAAGTCGGCAGGGCTAGACAGCTTTGGTACATTCAATACTGTGGTAGAGACAGTAAACCCTCGGATTAATGTGTTTGGTGTAACTGCAAGTTTTTCTGAAGATCGTTACACGCAATCTGTTTTTCGACTTGAATCTACGATTACGTCGGGTGTTCCCGTTGCCATTGCAGCAGGTGCACCTCGTAGGGCAAACCCAAATGGAAATAGTTTTGATACGGCTCGTCAGTCTGTGGTGATGATTGGCGTGGATCGTCCGACCTGGATTCCGGCATTAAATAGTTTGCGAACATTCTTTATATCAACCCAGTTTTTCTGGCGTCGCTATCTTGATTACAATAATTATTATCAGGGCGGGGCTTTTTATGATGTGCAACCAGCTGTAGTCAATGGTTCATCAGTGCCTGGCCGTTATGTCAGTACGAATAATAATAGGCTTGATCAGGATGAGTTTGTGATTACTTTTTCTGCATCGACGAGCTATGGTGCAGCAGGTCTTTGGAAGCCGCTATTTGTGTTTGCCTATGATCCGCGTTCTACCGGAGCCTATAACAAAATCAAGATGGAATATTTATATTCGAAGCATCTAGTTTTTACACTGGAGCAACATTTATATTGGCGTGTTAGTGGCAATGACCAAGGACCCTGGGGGCTCGGTTCATACTTGGCAGAACCCGGTATACGTCGCAATGAAACAGTATTTTCCGCAACTTATCAGTTTTAATCTATATTTTTTAAAAGTAATTAAGGTTGTAATAAATGAGAATTGAAAGTGTTAGTGAGGCATTAGAGCGTATTGAAAAGCTTTCAGATGAGTTTTCTCTAACTTATGCAGAGCGAGACCTTAAAGGTGAATACCCTAAAGAAGAAATGGATAAACTCAAACAAAGTGGTGTGCTGGGTTTTTCTGTGCCAACAAGTTATGGTGGATTGGGTTCGTCGTGTGGTGATATAACGCGAGCCATCATGTCTTTTTCGAAGGGTAATCCTGCTATTGGCCAAATGTTTTTGGTGCATTGTTTACTCGGCGCCTCTTTCCTCGATGAATTGGCGCCGGATGAATTAAAGGCCAAAGTGTTTGCCGATATAGTTGAGAGAAAAGTGTTTCTCGGCAATGCAGCTTCTGAAAAAAATAATAACCTGAAAAAAGGTTATGACTTGACGCTGACACCTGTCGAAGGTGGTGTTGAAATTACCGGTAAAAAATTCTTTTCTACGGGCTCTTTAGCGGGTGATCAACTCGCTGTGATTGGTATGTGCGGTAGCAATCTGGGTCTTGCTATTATTCCCAAAGATGCCAAAGGCTTAGAAATTGTTGATGACTGGGATGCTATGGGCCAAAGAGGTACGGGCAGTGGCACGACAATTTTTAACAAGGTGTTCGCACCCTCCGAGCTAGTAATGACCAGCATAACTGATGAAAGCCGACAAATGGCAGTGACCAACTTACTTGGACCCATCACACAGGTTGGTTTTACGAGCGTTTTTATTGGCGCTGCTAAAGGCGCATTGCGTGAAGGCATTGCTTATGTCAAAGAAAAAACCCGAGCCCACCCTTGGCCAGGTCTTGACTTTGATCGAGCGATAGATGATCCCTATATCCTCAACACAATAGGCGCTCTCAGCTCGCAGTTGGCTGCAGCCGAGGCAATGGTTCATGAGGCTGCACGATTGGTCGATGTGGCACTTGATGCAAGAGAAAGTGCCAGCGTTGAAGAAATGGCAAGCTTGCGCGCTGCCGCCTCGGTTGCAGTCTCTCAAGCGAAAATTGTTGCTACAGATACAGGGCTAAAAGTATGTCAGGATATTTTTAGCGCCTGTGGTGCCCGCTCAGCATTACGCACGCAAAACCTCGATCGTTTTTGGCGTGATATTCGCACATTGAGTTTGCATGACCCCATAAGTTTCCGCACTCGAAGTGTGGGTGAATACCTGCTGCAGGATAAGTTCCCCACGCCTGCTTTGCGTTATTGACGGCGGCCGCTGAGAGACGCTCTTTATTAACACTTTCCTACTGAGTTCTCACTAAACGTACACTAGGAATCCGCTTTTAGTTTTTCTACCCATAGATCTCGCTCTTCGTTTTTAAGCGGGTTACCGCCCTATATGCAGGGAGCGGTATGATTGTGCGCTATAGTGATTTGGAGTGTTGACAAGCAGCGGCTGGCTTGAATTTTTACTCATTAAGCACGTAAAGCACAAACCCGCCATTAATTCATAAATGCCTCTACTGAATAGATCATAAAATGACAGTACAAACTCCTGATAAAGCCACACCTGGTACCCCCCTGAAAAACACTTGGCATGGGCCAATGGCCGTTCTTGTTGCCTTTATCACCCTCGGCGTCGTTTACGGGGTATGGTTTGCCTATTCTGTCTTTCTTGTGGCATTGGTAGAAGATATGGGTTGGAGTCGCTCACTCACCGCTGGAGCTATTTCGGTGATGAGTGTTGTCCACGGTTTAGCCGGTCCTATGAACGGTCGCATGGTTGAGAAGATTGGTGCTCAATGGACGATAGCTTTTGGTGGGCTTATTTTTCTAATTGGCATGTTACTCACTTCCCAGGTGCAAACATGGTGGCAGCTTTACATTACCTTTGGCGTGATCACGGCCATTGGGATTTCTCAGGCTGGCTGGATACCTTTTATTGTTACTGTAGAGCGTTGGTATCCTACGAAAATGGGTACCGCTCTGGGCTTTGCCATGGCAGGCATTGGCCTCGGCATTTTGGTGGGTGTTCCGGTGATTAATGCTTTGATTGAGACTTATGGTTGGCGTCAAACATTTATTTTCTTAGCTGTTTTCGGGGCATCGTGGGTAATTCCGGCTGCGCTATTTTTGCTGAAGATGCCAGAAGAAGATCCAGTCCATGAGGGGGTGGCTTCTCATGAAAATACGACTTCAGCTGATATTGAAACAAGCACCGTTCCCAATGAGCCCCTCTATCGTGACTGGATACTCGAAACGGCCTTGCGCTCCCCCCGCTTCTGGTTGGCTGGTGCCTGCTTTTTGACCGGGGCCTGTGTCGCGCAAATACTACTTATGCATCAATTTGCTTTTATGGTCGACCAGGGTATCGCCAAGACAGAAAGCTCCTTTATTGCTGGCGTTATTGGTATCTCTAGCATCGTGGGGCAACTGTTTTGGGGGAATTTGTCCGACCGCATTGGTCGCGAGCGAGCCTATACCATGGCTGCTGTTTGTAACCTTCTGGCTATCGGAGCTCTGGTTTATCTTAGCTCTATGCTGGCTCTGTGGGTGGCGGTCAGCTTTGCGATTTTTGTCGGCCTTGGTTACGGCGCCAATACGCCAATATTTCCGGCCACCTCTCGGGATTTATTTACCAGTCCTTTCTTCCCATCCATCTTCGGTACGCTGGCGATTTCCGGCTCGCTGGGCGCGGCCATTGGTGCTTGGCTGGGTGGTTGGCTCTACGATGTAACGGGCGGTTACAGTGCCATGCTAGTTGTCAGTGCTGTGCTTGCGGTAGTATCCCCATTTTTATTGTGGTTGGCCGCACCGCGCCAGCCCAATCCGGCACCTCATGAGTGATGCCAATCACTGGTCGTTATATTCATCTATTTTTTATGCGTTTAGTTCTTCGGCCAGCTGTCATTACAGTGCCTGTTGATGTGCTTTCCACTAGATAGGTATTGAGCCATCTTTTGTTGTGATTGATGAAAGCTTTTCCATATTCTTTGTTCAAATTCTTTATACTTCTTTTTGAAAAAGATCTGATTATTCCACCATAACCATCAAATCGTTCATCGCCGTATATAATCAATAATTCTAAAATAAATAGTGGAATACAACGTTGTTGGCTTCTTATCTCGCAATGTTTGGAAATCATGTTTAGTTACTCTGGTTGTGATTGTGGGAGTCAAAATCAAAGATCGTCACTCGACCATTCTTTGCGGTATGTCTTTGTTCCTGGTACATGTATGTCATCAATATTGCAGCATAAACCATGGAGGTTTGGTGCTATGGGCTGCCCAGATGAGTACAGGCCACAGCCGTGAATTTCGTTATGAGCAATACGTAGATAAAACAGAGGATTTTTCATAATCGACGCTATAGCTGGAAGTGGACTTGTTTCCATATCTTCAGCTGAACCTAAGGCGGGGTGGTTTGTGTGGCGGGGTAACTCAAGTGTTTTAAGTAACTTCGGTGTCCCAAGAAGGAAATAAATAAGTCTGTTTATAAAAGCATCACGGGATATATTTGTTTTACTTACAACCGTATTTAGCGCTTCTGCGGTAGATTTGTTGACCGTAATATTGACTGTTCTTGTGCCTTCTTTTTTAAGCGCTCCAGAGATATACCGACGAGCTTCTCCAGACAAGATGAACCCGTCTAGTTCGGTAGCAAGCTCCTTTGTTTCGCTTTCTATAATGTAATTTAGAAAAGCATCTTTTTTAATAAACGACGAGTTAATGGCTTCGTTAAATTTGGAAAGAAGTTTGTCTAAAATTTTTACTGTGATTTTGGTTGTATCCATGAGATTGCTCTGTTGTTTTCTAGAGAGTGAAATATACTATGCCGCCTTCTTTTGTGTAAAGGTGATAGAGTAAAGAATTTACGACAAATAGAATATTTTATTTGCTTGTTATTGAGTGCTTTTTTGACAGCTTTTCTAAGGTACTGTCGGCAGATACAGCGTAATACTGGTTGTCAGTGCTGTGCTTGCGGTAGTATCCCCACTTCTATTGTGGTTGGCCGCACCGCGCCAGCCCAATCCGGCACCCCATGAATAACTTGCGGGTGATCCCAGTGGGCGCTTTTAAGTGATACCGCTGATACAAGAAAATAATTCAAAGTAAATCCAAAGAGGTCGAAAATGAACGTAGAAGGACAAGTCGCATTAATTACCGGTGGCGCATCGGGTTTGGGGGCGGGTGCCGCCAGAATTCTGAGTCAAGCGGGGGCAAAGTGCGCCCTGCTTGATCGCAATTTGCCCCTGGCCACAGAGCTCGCAGAAGAGCTAGGTGGTATGGCGGTGGAGTGCGATGTGAGTGATGGCCCGGCAGTAGAAGCCGCTATTGCGCAGGTGGTCGAAAAACTCGGCGTCCCGCGCATCGTCTTAAATGCGGCAGGTATCGATATTGCCGTGCGCACCGCTAGCGCGAAAGGGCCACACCCGCTGGATGAATTTGAGCGGGTCATTCGAGTCAATCTCACGGGTACTTTTAATGTTGCCCGCGTTGCCGCCTACGGCATGATCGGTCTCGATGCTCTGGATGACGACGGCGAGCGTGGTGTGGTAATTAATATTGCCTCTGTTGTCGCACAAGATGGTCCCGTGGGTCAGGCGGCCTATGCGGCATCAAAAGCTGGTGTGCAGGGTATGACCTTACCCATGGCCCGCGACCTCGCACCCTATGGTATTCGCGTCATGACCATAGCTCCGGGTATGTTTGAAACGCCACTGGCAGCGGGAATTCCCCAGGACTGGATTGACAGTATTATTCCCACCGTGCCCTTTCCCAAGCGCTGGGGTAATCCTCTTGAATTTGGTGCTTTGGTACAGCAAATTTGTGAAAACACCATGCTCAATGGCGAGATGATTCGTATTGACGGCGCTATTCGCATGGGGACCTAAAATGAATTTAAATAATATTAGCGTCGCCATTACCGGTGGTGCCTCCGGTCTGGGTGCGGGCGCGGCAAAGCTGTTTATTGAAAAAGGCGCGAAAGTAACGATTTTTGACCGCAATCTAGAACTCGCCCAAACTACCGCCACCGAGTTTGGCTGTGCTGCGGTCCAGTGTGATGTGGCTGATGAGACCTCAGTGATTGCAGCACTGGCGGAGGCGGGGAAAATGAACGGCACGCCACGGATACTGGTCAATTGCGCAGGTATCGATATTACTGGGCGTACCGCCACTAAGGGCGGCCCCCAGCCTCGCGAGGCACTCACACAGCAAATTGCCGTTAACTTGACGGGCACTTTTAATATCTGCCGCTTGGGTGCCGACGCCATTCGTGAGCTCGATGACTTAGAAGGCGAAGAGCAGGGTGTGATTGTCAACGTCGCTTCCATCGCTGGTCTTGATGGCCCCTTCGGTCAAACCGCCTATGCGGCGACCAAGGCAGCAGTCATTGGTATGACCCTGCCCATGGCCCGAGACTTATCAGCCTACGGTATTCGCGTAGTGACGATTGCCCCTGGCGTGTTTAACACGCCACTGGCTGCAAGTGTTCTGCGGGGCGAGCCCGACGACTACGCCGGTAGCGTGCCCTTTCCTAAGCGTGCCGGTAAACCCGCAGAATTTGCCAGCATGGCGCTGGAAATTTGCCAGAACCCCATGCTTAACGGTGAAGTGATTCGCCTCGATGGCGCCTTGCGTGGCTAAGTTTTTTTAGTGGAAAACCGTACTCTGTGCGATTAACGACTCATTATTTTTTAGGAATTAGAAATGGATATTAAGAATCAAGTTGCCATCGTTACCGGTGGAGCCTCCGGCCTCGGTGCCGACACTGTGAGAGCTCTCGCTGCTAAGGGAGCCAAAGTGGCCGTGCTCGACCTGAATTTCGAATTGGCGAAGGCCATTGCCGCGGAAGTCGGTGGTCTGGCGGTTCAGGTAGACGTCGCCGATGGCAATAGTGTGGAGGCCGCCTTAGCTACGGTAAAGGCCGAGCTGGGTACTGCGCGCATTGTGATGAATGTGGCGGGCATTGGTATTGGCCGTAAAATCACCAATAAAAAAGGCCCCCATCCCCTCGATAGCTTTTTAAAGGTGGTTAATGTCAATTTGACCGGCACCTTTGATGTTTGTCGTTTGGCCAGTACTGAAATGATAGCGCTTGATCCATTAAATGAAGACGGCGAGCGCGGTGTTTTCGTCAACGTCGCTTCCATCTTTGGTTACGACGGCCCGGTGGGTAATACCGCTTACGCTGCTTCAAAGGCCGGTGTGATTGGCATGACCTTGCCTATGGCTCGCGATCTTGCGCCCTATGGTATTCGTGTGATGACTATTTGCCCCGGTGTGTTCGATACACCTCTGGCCAAAGCGGAGACAGGCCAGGAAGGCTTTGACCGTTTAGTTGCCACTGTGCCTTTCCCCAAGCGAGGTGGAAACCCTAAAGATTTCGCCAAGCTGGCTTGTCACATTGTTGAAAATAGCATGATGAACGGTGAGTGTATTCGCATCGATGGCGCAATGCGTATGGGTTTAATGATTTAGCCCGCTGGTTACTTGAGTTGCTTAAATTCGATATTTAAATCGGATAAGTGTTAATGGGCTAGTCACCTGATAGGTCTGGCCTTTTTTTTAAAAATAAATAATAAAAAGAGAATATTATGGCTCAACCTCGATTGGGTATCGTGCTATCTACTGCCACCGATGCGCCTCCCCGTGAATTAATGGCCATTGGCAAATTGGCTGAAGACCACGGTTACGCAGCGGTACTCGTTAACGAAGGTCGTGGCGATGCTCTGGCCTGTGCTGAGGCTATTGCTTTGGCAACAAAGACTATTAAAGTCGGCACGAATATCGCCAATATTTATTACCGTCACGCTTTTCTTGCGGCAATGACCGCACAAACCATTGCTGAGCTGTCAGAAGGGCGTTTAATTCTCGGTTTGGGCATGAGCCATCGCCCATTGCTCGAATCCATGGGCATAGAAATGAGCAACCCTCGCCATTATCTTGGCGAATATACACAAACCATTAAAGGTATTTTAAGTGGCGAGGCCGGTAGTGGCTTCTTTGAAGCCAAAGCTTGCCCGTACGAAGTACCGATATTGTTGGCTGCCCTGACAGTTGCCAGTGCTGAAGTCGCGGGCCGCGAAGCCGATGGCATTATGCCGTTTCTCGCTGGCCGCGATTATCTGGGACAATTAATTAAGGCGGCAAAAAATGCTGCGATCAACGTGGGCAAAGACGGGCAAAGTATGGATTGCATAATGAGTATTCCGACCTTTGTTTCTGAAGATAATGACGCGGCACTATCGGCGGCGCGGCACAACCTCGCTTTTTTTGCTGGTCTACCCAACTACCGCTTGCAGTGGCGTCGTTGTGGTTTTGAAGCAGAAATGGCAGCCGCTGAATTAGCGTGGGAGGGGGGAGATCGTCGCGCCGCTGCTACTGCTATTAGCGAAAGAATGATAGAGCAAGTTTGTATTTATGGAGTGCCCGATCAGTGCCGTGACCAGATAGAAGCCTTTAGGGAGGCGGGTGCCGCCATGCCAGTGCTGGCCGTTAGTCCGGTGAATGAACAGCGTCTTCCAGCGACGCGTAGGACGATTGAATTATTAGCGCCGTGAAGAATTGGTAGAGACGATGGTATTTAAATATTTGCAGGCAGTTGTGCTGAATGGTTGATCGTTCGTAGTGGCTGGGCCAACCAGAGATAGTGGCGGCAGGCGTAGTCCTTTGCCTACCGAGAAGAGATCGCAATGGATAACACTGCGGATTATTGATTCAGTCGAATGGTATGAGCCGATGGCAAAAAATAAAGTAACAACGCTCTGAATTTCTGTGTTGTTGCTAACCGGTTTTAGGCGGCTAATTGATTTACGTAATGGGTTGCTCTTGTTAGTATCTAGAGCTAAAACAATATATATAAAGGCTTTTTATGTCTAAAGAAGATGCATTACCCGAGGTCACGCGAGTTTATCAAAACCATCATATTGACAGTACTCGCTGGCAAGTATTTAAACCGCGTACAGATGATATTGTCGTAGCGACAACACAAAAGTCGGGGACGACATGGACCCAACAAATCATTTCCTTACTTCTCTTTCAGGATGGTAAACCGCCAGCCCCCTTTCACGATATGTCCGTCTTTGTCGATATGCGTATGACGCCAGTCGATGAGCTTGAAAAAGAGCTAGAAGCGCAAACTCACCGCCGCTTTCTTAAAACGCATACAGCGCTTGATGGCTTTCCTTTTCATCCAGAGGTGAAACATATTTTTGTGACGCGCGACGGACGTGATTTATTTATGTCACTGTGGAATCATTATTCCAATTATTCTCAGGACTTTCTCCAAATGTTGGACGCTATGCCTGGCCGAGTGGGTGATCCCTTCCCGCCGGCCGGTGATGATATTCACGAATTTTGGCGGGACTGGATTGGCCGTGGTTGGTTTGACTGGGAAAGTGATGGTTACCCTTTTTGGTCTCAGTTGCACGTCATAAAAACCTGGTGGGAATATCGCCATTTACCGAATATATTATTGGTAAATTATGCTGATATGCTTGCCGACCTGCAGGGTCAAATTCAGCGAATTGCTGACTATCTCGATATAGCAATAACCCCGGAATATCTAGCAGAGGTTACTGAGCAATGCACCTTCGCGTCGATGAAAAAACGTGCTGACGAAGTGATACCTATGGCCGGCATGTTATTCGACGGCGGCGCGCAAACGTTTATTAATAAGGGTTCAAACGGACGTTGGCGCGAGGTGTTAACAGACGATGAGCTGTCGACTTATGATGAGCACATTGCAAAAACGCTAACCCCCGAGTGCGCAAATTGGCTAGAGAATGGTGGGTCATATTAAAGCGATGCCCTAAGCTAAACAACAGAGGATGACACAGTGACTTATTACCCCTTAACCAATGAACAGCGGGCCTTAAAAGAGCTTGCTGCACAACTGGCGACGACAGAGCTTGCCCCTCGAGCGGCAGAAACCGATAAATCAGGGACTTTTCCGCGGGCTTCTCTGAACGGTTTAAAGGAAAGCGGTTTGTGGGGGCTACGTGTTTCTAAAGAACACGGTGGGCTCGGTGCCGACTTGTTGTCAACCTGCTTGGTGGTGGAAGAACTCGCAAAGAAGTGTGCATCCACCGCCATGTGCTACAAAATGCACGTCGAAGCCGCTGAGCTTATCAGCCGAATGCCCAGCGACTATCAGGTCGACGCATTTGTTAAAAAAATTGCGGCCGGTGAAATTCTTTGCACTGTTGCGGGTGGTGAAACCTCGGGTAAGGGTGACAATTGGGTGCCGGGCATGGTGCTGTCCTCCGTCGAAAAAGGGGATGAAGGCTATATCCTTGATCAGGTGCGAAAATCGTATGTCACATCGGCGGGTCAAGCGTCCCATTACTTTATGCTTTGCCGGGTTGGTGCTGAAACGAAAGGCCACAAACTCTCCGCATTATTTATTGAGGCCGATAAAGTCGAATGGGAAACACTGGAAGACTGGAACGGTCTGGGAATGCGCGGCAATAACAGTATGCCTATTCGCTTTAACGGTATCGTGCCTGAGAAAAATCGCATCGGCGATGAAGGTGATGCGCTGAAATATCTGGGTGCTGTGATGATGCCGGTGGTCGCATTGACCTATGGCGCGGCATATTTAGGGGTGGCATCCGGCGCTTATGAGCTAGCCATGGAAGAAGCGTCGAAGGTTTACCCTAGTGGTGCCAAACGCCTGGATAGCTCGATTAACCAGCGCCGTATGGCGGAGTTGAGTGCCAAAATTGAAGCAGCGCGAGCACTTTTGCATGTGGCCGCTGCCGCAGGTGATGCCGGACAGGTGGCAGCTCCCTTGCCTTACTTACAGGCTAAGGTGAGCTGCTCGGAAGTGGCTGTGTTAGTCACTCAGGAATTAATGACGATGTTTGGTGGTACGGCCTTTGCGGGACGATTGCCTTTTGAGCGTTATTTTCGCGATGCACGGGCGGGTATGATAATGGGCTTAGCGAATGATGATGCCTACCAAACAATTTACGGTATGTTGTTTCCTGAAAAGAAAAAATAAGGCGTTTGTTGCGAGGCGAGGATTAAAGGCCTCGCCTGTTATCGTATTCCTGCGACCGATGAGGTATTTCGAGGTGCTCCTTGATAATCGTAGAATCTTCTTATCATGAGGGCACTTCTCGTCTCGGTGGTCAATCTCGAGAATAGATAGCAGCATAAGATCGGCTGCTATAGGGTGTTATTCAGTGAGCGCTACACTATTAAGGTGATGCTGAAGAGCACTACCGCTTAATAGTATTGCGGTTGCTATTCTCCGAGTGGCTTTTAAAATACCGCATTTATTTCACAGCAGAGCGATTCAATACGGCTTTGTCGTACTCTATTTTTTGTTCGTCGCTTAGAATTTTTCGCATCTCAACCAGGTGAGCATAGCGCAGGCGCATAATGTTCTTTTTGGCTAGCATGAGTTCGTCAATTTTAGCGTTGATCGCTGTAAGATCAGCATTTTCACGAATCGTCATTTCGTTGAGTTCTGTCAATGTCTGTGCTTCTTTAGCTTTGGCAGACGCTTGGTCAGCGTGCAGTTTGTGGTGCATCTGATTAATGGCATTTTTTTGAGATAAGTCAGGATCACTTATCTGGGCTGCGTAGGCCGTAGTATTTAAAATCAGGGCTAGAGAAATCAGTATCGAGCCATATTTTATGGCAGTGCAAAATATCTTCGTTAGCTGGTTCATATTATTATCTCAGCAGAAGGCTTGTGTCCTTAGAGTATAGCGGTAAGTTGTTTACTTTATAAATAGAGAAGCGCCTTTACAATATTGCCGTGATAACCTGAGAGACTATGTAAATAATAACCTACTAACGGGAAAATGTTATGGCTGACATTATATCGTCTGATATTCAACAGTTTGATGGCGGGAAAATCGTCAACGACCTGAATCGTCTTTTGCGATTGCGTACCACTGTTATTGGTATGAAACTTTTTGAGACCAAAGAAGCAATGGAAGCGGTGCCACGTATTCGCCGCCCCAATGATATCCACACCACAGATCAAATTGTCGGTCAGGCTGCACGTAATGGGTGGACGGTCGGTATTACCGCCGATGACCTTGTGGGCGAACAATGTCGTGCGGTGCTTGGCTTACATCCACGCAATGACGAGTGGCTTAAAGGTCAGCCCATGGTAGGTGTGTGGTATGAAACAGCTGGAGATACTTTGGCCCATCAACAAGCAATGGATGTTGTCCCCTTTGGACAGTATGAAGCGATGGCCGTAAGCCCACTTGCCAGTGGCAGATTAAACCCGCCTGATATTTGTCTGATTTACGCGACGCCAGCACAAATGATTATCTTTATTAATGGCTTGCAATGGGCGGGTTATAAAAAGCTGGACTGGTCATGTGTGGGTGAGTCAGCCTGTGCCGATTCATGGGGCCGTGCTCTGAGCACTGGCGAACCCAGTCTCTCTTTGCCCTGCTTTGCTGAACGTCGCTACGGCGGCGTTATGGAAGACGAATTGTTAATGGCCATTCTTCCGTCCTATTTGCCAAAAGTGATTCAAGGGCTAGAAGCGTTGTCTCGTAATGGGCTACGCTACCCGATACCTCAATACGGTGTGAATAATGACGTTCGTGCAGGAATGGGTGTGAGTTATGCCGATAAACCAGCTTGACTGTCATGGTAGATCAGTAGAGTTAAGGTCTTTGACGGTGAGGATAGCAGGGCTATAGCAAATAGCTTGTTGGCGACGGTCAGGGCTATCCCATCATTTAGGAATATGGGGCTAAATCATGAGTAAGATAGCCCTGATATGAAATTATGCATTTGGGCTATCTATGCTGCACTTTCTCGTTTTGCAATAAGCGTTTTGCAAAAGTCCATTAAGCGGTTGTAGTTGTAAGGTAGCTCCTCCATTGTTTCCGGGTCCCACATACTGCGACTTGAACGTTCCAGAATATTTCCTCCGTAAACGTGAAGGCCAAACATAGGTTTACCTGGGGCTGTTTCAATAGCATGGATGGCGTCGGCACGAAGAGTGAAAATCCCCGTGTCGGGCGTTAATACAACTTCCTGTTCCATTTCTAAACCCCCATTGCGGGTCCGGCGGTAGATACAGTTCTTTTCTTCGCCCTCAAGAATACCGATCATCGCCCACATTAAGTGATTGTGTATTGGGCTGACAAAGTTTGCTGGTGTGGCGACGCGTAAGATCGTGAGGCTCTCATCGGAATAGAGTGGGGCAACACTTTTCTCTGGGCTAGCTTCATCAAGAGCTTGTTCCAGAGCTTTTGGATCGCTAAATGCATCCTCCATCAGCGCTTTGATTCGCTGTTGGGGTTTGTCGCTAACAACAGCCGCTTTGCAGTCTTCAATAAATTTTTCGAAATCAAACATAAGTATCCCCTGTAGTCTCGGTGGTTAAATTTATAATTTACATTCGTCTTTGCAAACTATAGGTTATATATTTGACGGCCTGTATATTCAAGTATTTATATATTTAATAATTCTTATGATATAGCTCGGCCATCTTCAATATGACAATCTCCTTGAGGTGCGTCCAGAATAGTCGTTTTGGAGAAAAGCTATGCTATATCAGGGTGATAACCTGGCTATGCGCCGGTTTTCCATCGCACTGGTGCTGCTGGGCCTATCATTTTTTGCGCTACCTGTTGTTGTGGTATTACTGACGAGTTTGTTTCGCTGGTCTAACCTCGCAGTGAATATGGCCGATGAGCATATGATTGTGTCGATGTACTATGCCATGGGCATTTGCTTCTTGATGGCCGTTAAAGACCCTCTTCAGCACAGTATTATTATTGACTACGCGATTATTTCCAGCATTTTACATGGCATGGTAATGGCGTATTACGCCTTAACCTTGCAAGGTGAAATGGCACATATATGGGGCGATGTACCCTTCATATACGCGCTGGCTATTGGCTTTTACATTGACCATCCACGCCGTCTTGAACGTTCGACTGCTTAAGGAGGAATTATGACGGCTGAAGTAGATGTTACCATTATTGGCAGCCATGATTAGGGTGGCTTGAATGTGTCACCACCTATGCCGGGCTATTGTGATGATACAGGCAGTGATTTGAGTGAAGGTAGGATGGCAGGCCACTATGCTGAAGTGCTGAAACGGATGGACACTAGCACGCCGCGTGATCAGCCTATCCCCTATCAATTCGCAAACACTTTTCCCATTCTGATGCCGTTCATAGCGGTCCTGAAGCTGGTGATCTACCAATGGGATTTCTATTTCCAGAGGAACCTGGCAAGCCCAGGGAAATCACTACTGAAGACGGTGTTCGTCGGCGAGAAATTGGCTGTGGTGAAGGTGGTTTTCTTGGTTCCCCCGATGGCGGCAAAACATCGCTGGAAGTAGCGTATTTATACAAGGCCATGCAACAAGGACTGGAAATATGCGACCAGCAAGAAGTTCTCGCCATCCGAAAAGAAACGAAAGCGGGTGAAACTCGCTATTGTGTCAATGTTGAAAATCACCATACAGGCCAGTTCGAAAGCCATTATGCGAAACACGTCATTGTCGCTGCCGGCACAGTGAATACACTGCATTTATTACTGCATAGTCGCGATGGTGAGAAAGGCCTTGGCGGTATGCCGCAGTTGGGGAAAAACTTTGGCAGCAATGGCGATTATTTCGCTTACTGGGACTGGCAAGATAGATTTCATGATATGAGCCAAAGCCTCCCGATCAATGGATATGTGCGTTTAAAAGGAAAAGCCAACCAACCTTTCATTATTGAAGCGCCATTACCGTGTCCTGATAAGCTGCGTCTACCCAGCTGGATTGCGAAAAAACTCAGACAGGGCACCTTTATTGCGGGTATGGGTAAAGACGCGATGGACGGCACAGTAAGCCTTAAAAAAGGGAAGCTGAATGTCGATTACAAGCCCGAAAATAGTTCTATCTTTGACGAAATTCGCGGACAAATGGATCATATCGCAGAGAAAACGGGCAAAGGCATTTTGTCGATCAAGCGGCCCACCACCGCCCACCCTCTCGGTGGCGCATGTATTGGGCGTAACACCGATGAAGTTGTTGTTGATGGCAAAGGCGAAGTGTTTGACCACCCTGGACTGTATGTCGCCGATGCCGCCGCACTACCAAAGCCGGTGGAAGGCCCTCCCTCAATGACAGTCGCTGCATGGGCCAACCATGTCGGTGAGCAGTTGATTATGAAGCTGGGACGTGAAAATGCTGACAGTTTTGGGCAGCCTTTTTTACTGCAAGAACTGAGTGAAAAGCAGTTGGTCGAAAGGGATGAAAGAGGCTGATTTAACGGTGTCTCGCTCAGTCTAGAATGGCACTCTGAATTCAGGTCCTAATAAGAACCCATGGTCGATTGACAGGTTAAAGTCAGTCATGGGCGCAGTGTTAAATGCCGGTATAGGATCGGTAAATTCACTGCTTAATTAAGGGTTTTACTATGGAGCGTAGAAAATTTACTCGCATGGCCTTTGGTGGTGCTGCCGCTGGGTAGTTGACACCTCAGCTTGTCATGGCCGGTGGTGTATTTCACTTTAGCCTAACCAGGGCGCTGGGGTAAAACAGTTGCTGGTCACCTGCCCAATATATAGGTGATAAAAAATGGTACGGCTTCAGTGCTTAAGGTCGTTACGCCCACGAAATGAATGCCCATGGGTACTATTATTGTTAAGTACATCGTGCTCGATCATGAATTTAATTTTATTGCCGATCAGATGTTTGACCCGACAAAAAATAAAGCCGCGATATCAGAAATGTCAGTTGTTAGTTATCGTGGTGTCGTCAATGTGTCGAGTGTTTGCAATAAACACGATACCTGGTTGAATACTGTGGAGATGTAAGCCACCGTATTAGCCGAGGTAAGTGCTCCGTTAATACAGTGTTTGATGTCTAGTTGACCGCTAGTTTTTTGTTGTCGGTTTGAGCGACCAGCAGCTGCTTCGCTTCTACCATATTGCGTAGAGCCGGCAGCACTTCCTCCCAAGTGCGGGTTTTTAATCCACAGTCGGGGTTAATCCACAGTCGCTCAGCGGGAATGCGCTGTTCGGCTTTCTGCATTAATTCGACAATCGACTCTACGCTGGGAATATTGGGCGAGTGAATGTCGTAAACGCCGGGGCCTATTTGGTTGGGATAGTGGAATTCGTCAAAGACATCGAGCAGGCCCATATCTGAGCGGGACGTTTCTATCGTAATCACATCGGCGTCCATTTCAGCAATGGCGCCAATGATGTCATTAAACTCCGAATAGCACATATGCGTATGGATTTGTGTTGTATCGCCCACCCCATTGGCGGCAATACGAAAAGCGCGAATCGCCCAATCGAGATAACTTTGCCACTGCGACTGTCGCAGTGGCAGACCCTCGCGCAGAGCGGCTTCGTCAATTTGAATAATATCGATGCCGGCGCTCTCGAGGTCGAGTACTTCCTCGCGGATCGCCAGGGCCAGTTGCAGGCACGTTTGCGCACGGCTTTGGTCGTCGCGCACAAAAGACCAGTTCAAAATAGTCACCGGGCCAGTGAGCATGCCTTTCATGGGTTTCTCCGTCAGAGATTGGGCGTAGCGCGCCCATTCAACGGTCATTGCCTTAGGGCGTGAAATATCACCGTAAATAATCGGCGGTTTGACACAGCGCGAGCCATAAGATTGTACCCAGCCGAATTGACTCGAGGTGTAGCCCTCGAGCTGTTCGCCAAAATACTCGACCATGTCGTTGCGTTCGGGTTCGCCGTGTACCAATACATCAAGGCCCAGTGCTTCCTGTTGTTGTACACAGTAGGCCACTTCTTCTTCCATCGCCTGTTGATATTTAGCAGCGGATAATTCACCCAGGCGAAAGTCTCTGCGGCTTTGGCGAATCGATGCGGTTTGTGGGAAAGAGCCGATGGTCGTACTCGGGTAAAGGGGGAGATTAAATTTCTTGCGCTGTTCAACTTCTCGCAGGGCATAGGGTGATTGACGTTTTGCCATGGTGTCATTCACTCGGCTCACAGCATTTTTTACGATGGGGTTGTGTACCCGGACAGAGCTTTCTCGGCTGTCGATTGCTGCCTGATTCGCCGACAGAGCGCCGGCAACAAAGTCTCTGCCGTTATTGAGAGCGTAGGCCAGGGTGCTAATTTCCTCGAGCTTTTGCACTGCGAAACACAGCCAAGACTTGATGTCGTGGTCGAGCTTTTGTTCACTGTCGAGGTCAACCGGCACGTGTAAGAGCGAGCAAGACGGCGCTAACCAAAGACGATCACCTATGCGCTGGTGAATAGGTTCCAGCCAATCGAGTGCCGCGTTTAAATCATTAATCCAGATATTACGGCCATTTATTACGCCCAGTGAAAGCACCTTATCGTTACCTAGTAGAGCAATAGCCTGTTCTATTTCACTCTTGGCATTAATCGCATCTAGATGTAAACCGTCTACGGGTAGTTCGCATGCTAATTTCAGATTGTCTTGAAGCTGGCCGAAGTAAGTGGCCACTAACACCTTGAAGGGCCGACTCTGCAACTGTTGATAGATATGTATTGCCGCTGCCTGCCACTGGGCATCCATCTCGGTGACAAGGGCGGGTTCATCAATTTGTAGCCACTCGATACCGGTTTTCGCCAGGGTATCGATCAGGCTTTTATAAGCGTTGATAATCGCCGGCACCCCGTCCAGTTTGTTGCCGCCATCTTTACTTTTGGCCAGGTATAGGTAAGTCAGGGGGCCAATAATGACGGGTTTAGTGGACAGACCCAGAGCTTGGGCTTCATCGATTTGTTGGATAAGCGAGTCGGCATTGGGTGTGAATGTCGCCTCTGCGTCGAGTTCGGGCACGATGTAATGATAGTTAGTATCAAACCACTTGGTCATTTCTCCAGCACTGACGCAACAGCTCTCTCGCTCATTGGCCGAACGCCCCCGCGCCACGCGGAAGTAATTGTCTAGGGCATCGCCGGGTAGATCGCGCACACGGGAGGGAATATGGCCGAGCATAAAACTCATATCCAGCACCTGGTCGTAGAGAGAAAAATCACCCACCGGTACATAGTCGAGTGCCGATTGTTGCTGCCAATGGGACTTGCGCAGTTCGGCTGCCGTGGCGAGTAATTTTGCTTGCGAAGACTTGCCCTGCCAGTAGCTTTCGAGTGCCACTTTGAGTTCACGTTTTTTGCCAATGCGGGGGAAACCCAAATTATGTGTTGTCACCATGACGGCTGTGCTCCTATTTATGGTTTGCTGGTTGGGAAGCGAGACATTGTATTGCCGTCAACGAGTGAGTAATAATGATGAATTATGGTCAAATGATGAGATATTCTCATATGAGAAGGGCTTTTTAGATGATTGAACACAGCCACCTAAAAATCATGGCTGCCCTGCAGCAAAATGGCACCCTCACCGAGGCGGCTAATACCTTGTGTTTAAGTCAATCTGCGTTGTCCCATCAAATACGCAGTCTTGAAAAAAAATTGAACGTTGGCCTCTGGGAGCGAGACGGCCGCTATTTGCGCCTAACTCACGCAGGGCAACTGTTATTGCAAGTGGCTGAGCAGGTCTTGCCCGTGTTGGGTCAGGCAGAGCAGAGCTTGAAAGCTTATGGTGAAGGGCGCCAGGGTATCTTGCGTATTGGCGTGGAATGCTACCCTTGCTACGAATGGTTGACCGGGGTCACCGGAGAATTTATGCGCCAGATGCCTGAGGTCGATATTGATATCGTCAGTAAGTTTCAGTTTTCTGGATTAGAGGGCTTACTCAACCACCATATTGATATTCTGGTAACCCCTGACTTGATCAAACAACAGGGCAGTTATTACGAAGTGCTGGCCGATTATGAACTGGTACTGGTGGTGGCGGTAGATCACCCACTGGCTGAACTGGGGCAAATAAGCCCCGCACAATTGGCAACACAAACACTGCTCACGTTCCCGGTACCCTTGGAACGGCTTGATATTTATAACCATTTCCTGACCCCCGTACACCTTAAGCCCGCTGGACATAAAGTCGTTGAGTCGCTAGAGCTCATGCTGCAAATGACCGAGCTACAGCGCGGTGTCTGTGTCTTACCCCGGTGGCTGGCAGAGGCAAGGTGTAATGGCGTCCCGCTCACGACACTTAAGCTGGGTGAGCAAGGTATGCAGAGAAAGCTGTATATCGCGATGCGAGAAGGCGACAGAGAAATCGCTTATATAAGACGCTTTATAGAGGTGGGCAGAGAGAGGGCAGATTATTCTTTCCCAGTAGCAGACCAAGTCGAGTAAGACACATAGCGGATTGACCCAGGTGCCGTTTGATTTAATGCGGCTGTACCTGGGTGTTTATTCAGCGTGAATTTATCCTTCTAAAGTAAAACCGGCAGTTAAACCACCATCGGCAACAAACTCTGAACCGGTGGAGTAAGAGCTGTCGTCAGAAGCGAGATAAACCGCCAGCGTAGCCATTTCTTCAGGCTGGCCAATGCGGCCAACGGGTGCTTTGGAAAACAGCGCGTCAGCATTTTCGCCAGTTAGGCCAGCATCACTAAGCATGCGGGTCATAATGCCACCGGGGTGGATGGAGTTAACGCGAATACCGTCGGGGCCAAGCTCCATGGCGGCGACTTTGGTCATGCCACGTACGGCAAATTTGCTCGCGCAATAAGCGATACCACCGACAGCTCCGCCGAGACCGGCGATAGATGAGATGTTAATAATAGAACCACCGCCAGCATCTTTCATGGCACCGGCAACACTCTTCATACCAAGGAAAACCCCGACTTGGTTGATATTGATGGTCTTCATGTACTTCTCGACTGTCATTTCCTTGAGCATACCTAAATCACCAATGCCTGCATTGTTCACCAGCACGTCAAGCTTGCCAAACTTGGCTACGGTAGCGGCAACTGCAGCCTGCCAATCGCTTTCACGGGTCACGTCAAGGTGTGTATAGGCAGCTGAGTCACCAATGTCGCTGGCGGTTTTCTCACCTTCAGCATCAAGCACATCGCAGAGCATGACCTTAGCGCCGCGCTCAACAAAAATGCGCGCTTCGGCAGCACCCTGACCACGGGCGGCACCACTGATGAGGGCGACTTTTCCTTCGAGAGTTTTCATGGCTTTTCCTCTTATAGTTATGAGTGTAGATAATGAATAATTTTTGCCATAGCAGTGTAGCGCTTTTTGTGAATGCGCCGAGGACTATTCGCGACCATTTTCATTGTGGCTTTAAGGGTGGACGTAGGCTCTACTGCGAGTGGATGGAACAGCAAGGTAAAGACCTTTATGATTGCGTGCTGCATTTGATTGTTCTGATTTTCCTCCTAATTACGGTGAGTTTATTATGGAATCTTGGTTGGCTTACGTTCTTCCCCCCTTAATTGGCGCTTTGATTGGTGCGGTGACCAACGATGTGGCGATTCGCATGCTGTTTCGCCCCTATGTACCTTTGTATCTCGGTAAATGGCAATTGCCATTTACACCCGGATTGATTCCCCGTGAGCGCCATCATATTTCGGAATCTATTGCCGATACCTTTGTCGCCCATGTGTTTGGTAACAACGATGTCGCGGAATTATTTCTGACAGAAAAAGTAAAGGCCGATCTAACAGTTAAAGTCGACGAGTTGATTGGCAAGCTAGGTGGTATGCTCAATATTACCGAGCCTATGCTGGGCATGGCGCGAAGCATGGCGGGCAATTATTTGATCGCTGAAATTACCAAAGTTGCTGAAAGCAGCGGCGAGGACAGTGAGCAAATAAAGCAACGTATACAAGCTAAAATTGATGACCTTGATGTCGCGACACTTGAAGAGCTAGTTATGGGCTTTTCACGCAAGCAGTTTCGCCATATCACATGGTTTGGTGCGTTACTGGGTGCAATGATCGGTATCGTTCAGGTATTGCTTTATCAAATCTTACCGCTGGTTTGAGAGACATCTCTTGCTGAGTGCTTTATTTCGTACATTGGTATTTGAATAACACGAGGCTGCGGGGTAATATTTGTCACACGTTTTTGTATTGTCATAAGGATGAGTGAAATGAGAAAAATACAAGTAAGCAAGTTGGCCGGTATCGTTGCTCTATCTGCGTTACCTTCTTTGGGTTTTGCTGAAGCACCCGGTGGTCCTAACTGTGGTTGGGGTAATATGTTGTTCGAAGGCAATTCAGGTCTGGGTTCTCACCTTGGGGCTTCTTTGACCAATGGCACTTCGGGCAATGCGACTTTTGGTATGAGTAGTGGGACCAACGGTTGTTCGCCTGATGGCACCTTGACGTACAGTGGCACCAGCTTACTGGCTCAGGTGATGGATGAGTTCTCTGAAGATGTGGCCCGTGGTGAAGGCGACGCCTTAAACGCCGTTGCACTGACGCTTGGTATTGACGTCCAGGATAGAGCTTCATTTGCTCGCCTGACACACAATAACTTTAGCACTTTGTTTCCCAACGAGGATGTGACCGCGAGTGAAGTGATGACGTCTATACAGCAATTGCTGAAGAATGACGCTCAGCTGTCTAAATACGCCGCTTAAGTTCGAGTCCGATACCCTGTGTCGGTTGCGGCACAGGGTATTTTTTTGCCAGTGCTTTCGTAATTCCTTGGGTTCATTCGAATCTTGTCAATAAAGTAAAACGCTCAATGTTCGTTTGGGTAGCCTCATGAAACCTTTTTTCATCTTACTGTTTTTTTTGTTCAGTGCTGCCCAGAGCTTGACAGTTGTTGCTCTACAAAACCCAAAGCTATCGGTTGACGCCTATATCGAGGTCTTGCAACAACAAGCCTTAGAGAAAAATCTCTGGCGTAAGCGAGGATGGATAAACCTGCTGCACTACAAGCCAGCGACGTCGTTTTTACTGTCAGCGTCGTACAGTAGTTATGTCGATGATGAGAAGTTTTTTCTCTCCCGGGAAGGTGCCACTCACCCCGAAGCTGAGTTACTGGCAACACTGCGCGGTTTTTTTGAGGAAGGTGAGGGCGACAATCATCCCCAGTGCCGCTTTCCTGCACGGCTCGATTGGCTCAGTCAACAATTAAACATTCAAACTAAGTATTTGCCCAAGGTAGATTGCCCGCTTTACAAACAGTGGCGAGACATGGTGAATGTTGAGAAGGTCGTGCTGGTGTTCCCGGCCCACCACCTCAATAGCCCATCTTCTATGTTTGGCCACACTTTGTTGCGGCTCGATCCTCCCTCAGACGGAAAGAATTCAGACTGGTTGGCCTATGGCGTGAATTTTGGTGCCAATATCCCCGCGGGCGATAATTCATTGTTATATGCCTATAAAGGTTTAAGCGGTGGTTATCCTGGTCAGTTTATTGTTGAACCCTATTTTAAAAAAATTCAGGAATATAATCGGGTTGAAAATAGAGATATTTGGGAATATCCACTCAACTTAACACCACTTGAAGCACGGCGACTGGGTACACATTTGTGGGAATTAAAAAATATAAATTTCGCCTACTATTTTTTTAAAGAAAATTGCTCCTATCGTTTGCTTGAATTACTTGAGGTAGCGCGCCCCTCGGCAGAATTAACGGATGAGTTTGTTTTAGCAGCCATCCCCATTGATACAGTGCGCAGTATTGAGCAGGCAGGGTTTATTACTGACCATCAATATCGTCCGTCAATTGCCACCCAATTGCATTTTCAGTTATCGGCACTGCCCGGCAACCTTCGCCCCTTATTGGTTGAGCTTGCCGAGAATGAGGCCGTGCTTCAAAGTCCAGACTTTCTTGCATTGTCGCCGTCACAGCAATACCGTGCACTGCAAGCCGCTTATCACATCGTGCGCTACCGTCAGGCGAAAAAAGGACGTGACGCGACATCGGCAAAACACAGCCTGGCATTACTGACTGCGCTGAGTACCTATCCCGCACACCCCCAGGTGGAGGTTCCCGTGCCTGTCTCACCGGAGAAGGCCCATCAAAGTAAGCGTTTGACCGTAGGGCGGGGGCATGACGATAGCGGTAATTACAGTGAGCTTGGTTTTCGCATGGCTTACCACAGTTTGCTCGATAACCCCTATGGGTTCCTTGATGGTGCTCAAATTAATATGGGTACTGTGGCTATGCGAGTCTACGACGATAATTCTTTAAAATTAGAACGCTTTGATGTGGCGGATGTGTTTTCTTTAACACCCCACGATGAAATTTTTGACAGTCTGTCGTGGCGAGTTTATGGCGGTCTGGAGCGAGTGAATACAGCAGATGAGCACCCTCTTGTCGCGCATGTTAGCGGTGGTGGCGGTTATGCTTACGCCATCGGGGATAGCACTGTCTATACCTTATTAGGTGGCCGTTTGGAAAATAATAAAGCCTTTAAACAATCGTTAGAAATTGCGATGGGCCCCGAGTTAGGCTGGGTTTATAAAAATGGTTTGGGGGCGGGTTCACTGAAAAGCCAATGGCTGGAGTTTGCGGGCAGTGAACGGCGTATTGAGCTAAGCCTTGAACAAGATATTATTTTGTCGGTCAATCACTCATTGCGGTTTAAAAGCACGCGGCGTTGGTACAATCATTACACAGGCAGCGATTTTTCCCTAAGCTACCATTATTTCTTTAAATAAACCGCTGAATTTTTAAATGAGATGCCGGTTATCTTAAATAAGACCTTAGGCTTTTAAATAAGCCGCTGGCACCCTGGGCCTCTGATATGGCTGCGCCCGCCGGTTTGCGGCATAACGAGTATTTGTGTGCCAATGCGTTCTTTGAGGCTGGAAACGTGGGAGATAACGCCGATTAACTTGCCGTTTTGTTGCAAACTTGAAAGAGCTTCCAGAGCGGTATCCAGGGCCTCTTCATCGAGGGTGCCAAAACCTTCATCCAAAAATAAAGAATCGACACGAACGTTTTTACTGGCCATTTGTGACAACCCCAGGGCCAGAGCGAGGCTCACAATAAAACTTTCACCGCCGGATAAATTCTTGGTCGAACGTATTTCTCCGGCTTGATAATTATCGACGACATTAAGCGCCAGTGGCTCGCTTTTATCTCTGACTAGTAAATAGCGATCGCTCATTTTTTGCAGTTGCCGGTTGGCGAGGCCGACCAAACGTTCAAATGTTAAGCCCTGGGCAAAATTGCGGTATTTCTTACCGTCGGCCGAGCCAATCAAAAAGTGGAGATTGTTCCAGCGCTCGCATTCCAGTTTTTGTGCATCAATGGCGCTTGCCCGTTGCCGCTGGTTGTCTCTGAGTTTTTGATTGTCGTCGAGCTTTTGCTGGCAGGCGCCAAGCTCTTGCTGAGTAATCTTGAGTTGCTTGGTCACGTCTTGAAGATCTTGGGTAAGCTTGTCAATAGAGCGTTCGGTAAGCTGTTTATTACGCTCTTTATCTAGCTGTTCTTTTCTATCCTTTTGGCGGGCGCTAATGCCATGTTGTTCTGAATCGAGTAGCTCTACCTGTCGCGACAATTTGTCTCTTGTGTCATCACTGATACAGGCCATTTTGAAATCCGCTTCGCTAATAAAGGAATATTCCCTTAAACGTTGTTGGAATTTTTCTTCGCTAATACTTAATTGAGCGCTCCTTTTTTTCTGGCTATCGACCAGGGCTTTTATTTGATGATTCAGTTGAGCAAGGTCTTGAGAAGCATTTTGCAAGGCTTGGTTGGCGTTATTGAATTGCTGTTGCGCTGTAGTGGCAGCGTCTTCTAGACGTGCCTCCTCAAGTGCTGGGTCTTTATTGGCGAACAGTGCCTGACGCTTGTGCTTGAGTTGTTCTTGCTTAGCTAATAAGGCCGTGTGTTCCGCGTGCTGCTCTTTCAACTCACTGTGTCTTTCTTCGAGTTGTTGCTGTCGGTGCTTTATTTGTAGGTTGAAATTTTCAATACACTGCTCGATTTGATTTTTATCAAGCTGTTTGGCCAGCCATTGTTCGCGGCGTTGAATGAGGTTTTTTTCAATAGCGATAAAATGATCTTCTGGCAGGCTGGTGATACCGAAATTTGACAGCACCCTGAGTAGTGCCTCCTCCTCGTGCTTTAATTGCGCGGCTAGTGTTGTTTCTTCTTTTTCTGAACGCGCGAGATTTTTTGCGGCTGTGTCTTTCTGGTGGCCCGCTGTTAGATGTTGCTGCTCTAACTGATTGGCCACTTTATTTGCGGTATCACATTGTGTGCGTAAGACAGCCAGAGCCTGGTCTTGTTGCTCGATTGTCGTGACCAGTTGCGTTGTTGTGTCGAGGCAAGCTTGATTGTCTTTTATCAATTGGGGCAGAGAGTCTACGAGTGCTGCACAGTTGTTCAGTGGCACCCCTAGGTCGTGTAACTGTTGCAGGGTTTGTCCATGCAGCGCTTGATGTTTGGCGATGTCTACAGCGGTTTCCTGCTGCTTGCTTGTGATTTGTTCATGCTCTTTGTTGTGCTCGGCAAGATGTACTTTAAGCCTGACAAGCTGCTGTTGATTTTCATCCAGCTGGGTTTTTACCTTGTTGCGTCTATGGCTGGTGCTATCGATTTGAGGAACATTACCCTCGGCGTAGGGGTGCTGATTGGCGCCACACAGGGGGCAGGGCTTGCCATCCTCCAGCTGCTGGCGAGCCTCATCTAAACTATGGATTTTATGGAGTAGTGAAATTTGTGTATCGAGTAAGCTTAATTCTCGCTCAAGAGCGGCGTGTTTTTCTGTGTGAGTCAAAAGTTGCCGCTCGTCTTCGGACAGAGTGTCAGCGATCGATGCATCACGCTTGGCCAGTTCTGCCTGTAAGTCTTGTAACTCGACAAGGGTAGTGACTTGAATATGTAAAGTGTGAAGCAGCTGTTTTTTTTCTAGCAGGCTCGTCTGATAGTTGCGCCAGTGAGCCAGGTCTTGCCCATCTAATGTTTGTAATCGTTGCTCCTGTGCCAGTGTTAAGGCGTTGTCTAATTCTTGCCGAGTTTTGCTCTGAGCGGTGAGTTCACTCGCTTGTTTGTGCCATTGAACAAGGGCGTTATGGCATTCGGTTTTAGCCTGTTTATGCTCGGCAATTTTTTCGTGATAGTTGGCTGATAATACGCGAAGGTTGGAGAGCCGTCCTTGTAGCCCGCTGAGTTGCTCAACTAAAACTTCGTCAGCCCGGCTGTTGGCGATCTCTTTTAAAAGGTCACTGTGTTGGGCTTTATGTTCAGCAAGGCTTTGCTGGTTTATTTTCTGCTGATCTTGCAGCTGAGTAATAGCACGCTTCAAAGCTTTAATGCCGGCATCGGCTTTGTCGATAGGTGCTTGCTGCTCCTTTGATTGCAGATCTAAAGCCTGGGTCTGGCGAATAATGGGTAGCACTACACTTTGTGCATCACGGCTTTCTGCAAGCGCATGTTGATGTTTCAGTCGTTTTTCTTTGGCGTCAGCGAGTGTGATTTCTTTCCCAGGCAATTGGTCGCGATATTGCTGTTCTTTTTTTTGCTCGCTATGTTGTGCCTCGCGTAATGCCTTCAGGCTGGCGTAGTCCGCAGCCAGTGGCAGGGCGCGTTTGCCAGCCTCCAATTTTTTTGCATCCGCTTTAAAGGCCTCGCGCCGCTGGTCTAAAGCTTGATTTTGTTGGTCGAGGTCTTGCAACTCTTTTTCTAGGTTATTGATGGTATTGAGCCAGTTAATGCCCTGGCCATAGTTTTCACTCTGTGTGCTGAGCTCGCTTTCACGTTGTTTGTGTTGTTCTAGCAAGGCCTTGAGTTGTGACTCATCCTCTGTGCTTAACAGCGTCATGCCCGCCAACTCGGCTTGCAAGGTGTTGAGTTTGTTGTTTTCGATGGCGCGTAGTTCGTGTACCCGGGTCGAAATCTGACTGTAAATAGCGCTACCGGTTATTTGCTCGAGTATCGGCGCACGCTGGTCGGGGGCAGCTTGTAGGAAGGCGGCAAAGCTGCCTTGAGCGAGGAGCATTGAAAGTGTGAAACGTTCGAAGTCCATGCCGGTAATGGCTTCGATACGCTCTGCCACGTTGCGCATTTTTGCCTCGATAATTTTTCCCGACAGGGCATCGGCAATTTCATGCTTGGGGGATTGTAAGTCACCATCTGGTTTCTTGCGGGCGCGGTGTTGGCTCCAGTGGCAGCGAAATTGCCCGGCGGCGGTCGCAAAAGTAATCTCAGCAAAACACTCGCCGCTGTGGCGAGACATAATTTCGTTACTGCTTTTTGTAATTTTATTCAGCCGCGGGGTGCGCCCATAAAGAGCCAGACAAATGGCATCGAGAATGGTCGATTTACCCGCTCCCGTGGGGCCGGTAATGGCAAAAATACCGTCGTTGCTAAAAGCGGGGTCGGTGAGGTCTATTTGCCACTCACCCAGTAGCGAGTTGAGGTTAAGAAAGCGTAGCTGCAATATTTTCACTGGCTACTCAGCCTGGGTGTCGTCATGGTGAATCGCGCTTAAGGTTTGTTGATAAGTCTGCAGTAAATCGGCCTGCTGGTCTTCGGGTACATCATGGGCTGCGAGGCAGCGCGCAAACACATCGTTTACATCGAGGTCTTCAAGGCTTTGGTCGGTGTCACTGGCGTTGAGTACGCGCTCTATCAGCCGCGTATTTTGAATCCGCAAAATCAGTAATTCACTGCCTTCGGTTAATGTTTCAAGACGCTCGCGTAAATCGCTGACAATCTCATCACCCTGGTAAATGACTTCGAGCCACACGGATTCGTTAGAATCGACAAGGCTGCGTAACTCGCAGGCTATACTCGCCCAGTTGCCACTCACTTGTCGAAGCGGCTGAAATACCGGCACATTGAGTAATGTTACGTCAGGCTTTACCGCGCCCGTAGTCGCCAGATTATTAGCCGCCAGATTGTTAGTCCCCAGATTATTAGCCTCAGCGCTGAACTCAATAAGGCAGACACTTTTTTGTTGGGTGGCCTCACCAAAGCCCATGGCCACGGGGGAGCCGCTATAGCGAATGTGCTCGGCCCCGCCAATTTTTTGCGGCACATGGAGATGGCCGAGCGCGACATAGTCGATACAGGGCGGGAAAATGCTCCCATGTACATGGGCGAGCGAGCCGACATAGAGTTCGCGCACACCGTCGCCATCGATGGTTTTTCCGCCGGCTGTGAACAGGTGGCCCATGGCAATGATGGGAATGTTCAGGCCCAAGTCCTGGCGCTTAGCAGCGGCGAGGGCAGTTACTCTGGCGTAGTGTTCGCGAATACCTTCGAGCAGGTTGTGATCTTTGTCGGCCAGGCTCTCGCCCGCCTGCACCTGGCGAATGTCGCGGTCGCGTAAATAGGGTACGGCACAAACCAGTAGCTCGGCGCGACCCTGGGCATCTTCCAGCAGTAGTACCTCTTCGTCGATATTTTCCGTAGCGGCACCGATCACGTGAACGTTGAGGCTGCGCAGCAATGCTTTCGGGGCATCGAGAAAGGTCGGCGAATCGTGGTTGCCGGCAATCACGATAATATGGCGGCAAGGTGAAGCACTAACTTGGCAAAGGAACTGGTAGTAAAGGCTCTGTGCACGATTGCTGGGTGTGCTGGTATCAAAGATATCGCCGGCGACGAGGAGTATATCGACCTGTTCAGAGACGATGGTTGCGCTCAGCCAATCGAGAAATTGACCAAATTCTGCATAGCGTTTTTGACCATAGAGCGAGCGCCCAAGATGCCAGTCAGAGGTGTGTAGGACTTTCATGATTACCGTCGCTTATGCCGATAGAGGGGCTTGAAAAGACGGCGTGCCCGAAACAGCCCACGCCAGCCCATAGGTTAGCGCAATCACAGTTGCGAGACAAAGTGGCAGGCGGGTTCTCTTTTCTGGCGGTGATTTCCGGTATGCTTCGAAAAATGCTCTTCAAGCGGCTAAATGAGTAAGCGTGCCATTGATAAAAACGCTACTGAAGAAACTTTTGCGACAACAAGAAGGAAGTCTATGTTTAAGCGTCTCCTCTTCAAGGGTCTCCTCTTCAAGGGTCTAAAAGCTACCAGTACCAGCACTTATCTTTTACTGGTGGCTTGCCTTTTGACGTCGCCAGCAGGTGCCGTCAGTGAACCAGTGAAGACACCGCAATTTGAACGGTTATTAAGCCTGGTTAATCAGCGCTTGCAACTTATGGAAGACGTTGCCGCCTACAAATATGCCAATCAAATAGCGATTGAAAACCGGCAACGAGAAACAGTGGTGCTGGCCAGCGCTATGGCCAGTGCCCGACAATTACCACTCGACCCCGCAACGCTCGAACCCTTTTTTCGCCTGCAAATTGAAATGGCCAAAAAAATACAAAAAAGTTGGATAGCAAGTTGGCAAGCGCAAGGTATTGCTCCGGTCAGTCAAACACTGCGCGCAGATTTGAAAACACAAATTAGACCCGCGTTACTTGCACTCGGGGCGCAGATGGTAGAGCAATTGCCCCCCGCCTTACTCGAGTTAAAGACGCTTGATAGTTTTACTCAAGCGTTAGAAAAAGTGGAAGCCACGTTGACGGTGCCCTTTGTCACGCCTCAAATGCAGCGCGAGCTTTTACAATCCCTGTTACAAATTCGCCAGCTAGCCCCCCGTGAAATGAACGTACTGGCGAAAATTTTACACAGCGGTGTACTGCGCGTTGGCACGACTGGCGACTACCCACCCTTTAGTTTTATTGACCAGCCCAGTGGCGAGTATTCGGGTATAGACATCGACCTGGCCCGCCATCTTGCCGCCAGTCTTGGCGTAGAGCTACAACTGGTCTCAACATCGTGGCCGCATTTAATGGCTGATCTGGCGGCGAATAAATACGACGTGGGTATGAGTGGTATTAGCCGCACATTGCTGCGTCAGCGCACGGCCTTTTTTTCCAGTGGTTATTCCAGCGGCGGTAAAACCCCCATTGCGCGCTGTGATGCTGTCAGTGACTTGAATAGTTTGGCCAAAATTGATCAAAGCTCGGTGCGGGTCATTGTTAACCCAGGGGGTACCAACGAGAAGTTCGTGCGCGAACATATTCGCCATGCCCACATCACGGTTTATCCCGACAATACCCGAATTTTTAATCAACTGATTGATGGGCACGCCGATGTGATGATTACCGATGCTATTGAGGTAAAACTACAGCACCGCCTGCATCCACAGCTGTGCGCCACCATGCCCGGTGAGCTTTTTACCCACGTTGAAAAAGCCTATTTAATGCCGCAGGATATTGCGCTAAAACAATATGTTGATGCGTGGTTGGGCGAGCAGAAACAATCTGGAGAACTGTCGAAAGCTTTTTCTCGTTACCTTGACTTGTAAGGCTGTTCATTCATTACAATAAAATCAATAGCCATGGAGACATGACAGTGCAGCAACTCAGTTCCTATCATTGCTTTGGCGGGCAACAACAACGCTTTAGCCACAAATCATCGAGCCTGAATTGCGATATGACCTTCTCAGTGTTCCTGCCGCCCCATGCTGAACAGAGAAAACGGCCCGTGCTGTACTGGTTGTCGGGTTTGACCTGTAATGATGAAAATTTTGTACTTAAAGCAGGTGCCCAACGCTACGCCAGTGAACAGGGCCTTATTCTCGTTATGCCCGATACCAGCCCGCGTGGCAACGGTGTGCCCGACGATGCCAATGGCGCTTACGACCTGGGCCTGGGTGCGGGTTTTTATGTCAATGCCACCCAGCAACCCTGGGCCGAGCACTACCAAATGTACGATTACATCGTCGAAGAACTGCCTGCTTTGTTAGTAGCGCATTTCCCTGTTGATCCCATGCGGGCCAGTATCGCCGGCCACTCGATGGGTGGCCATGGCGCGTTAACATTGGGGCTTCGCAACCCACAACAATATGCGTCGGTATCGGCTTTCTCCCCCATTTGTTCGGCAATTAACTCACCCTGGGGGCAAAAAGCACTGGGCAATTACCTGGGTGAAAATAAAAATGACTGGCTGGCATATGACGCTCTGTCACTACTCGAAAGTAGCCAACACTGCCCACCGATATTAATAGACCAGGGTGAGGTCGATGAATTTCTTGGCGAGCAACTACACCCGGAATTATTTGAACAAGCCTGCGAGAGAAAATCACATAAGGGGACAGCCTACCCTATAACCCTGCGCCGCCAACCGGGTTATGACCACAGCTACTTTTTTATCGCCACGTTTATTGGGGAACATATCGCTTTTCACGTTCGTCATTTAATGCAGTGAATAAGTGGTTAATCAAGTCCGAGTAAGGTGGCTGCTTCAGAGGGCGTGGCCACCTCTCGCCCCATAGAGCGGGCCAGCGTAGCGGTGTGGTTAACAATATCGGCATTCGTTGGTGTGCTTACATAGGGGATGGTATCGATATAAGCCCAATCACCAAGGCCTATAGAAATATGGCCGCCTTCAGAAATTATTTTTGGCAGTAATGGTAGTAAATCACCTCCGTGGTTCATTGCGGTCCAGTGAATGTTACGCTCTTTCGGTATAAACGCGGTATGGGCATCCAGCCCCTGATCAGTACCTGGGTGTGCTGCGGGAAGGTCGTCTCCAGTCATAATAAGGCTGGCGTAGGCGGGTTCAGCAATGGCCCCGCTTTCAATAAAGGCTAGAAACTGTCGGGTGAAACCCACATTCCAAAGAGAGGCGTAGGGCCTTACAGTCGTCGTGCTTAATTGCTCAGCAAAATGCAACAGGGTTTTTGTGGTGTTGATATATACCGCCTCGTCACTGCGAAAAGTTTTGGTCGCACTGTCATAAGCATCGATGTTTACCGAACCCATATCTAGGGGTGCAAAGTGGGGGCAGGTTTGCGGATCGACAGCTAGCTCTAATATTGGCTGAATACGCGCCGCTGTATCGCCGTCATGGGTAAAGGCACCAAGAGTCGGGTGAATTAGAATGTCACTAAGGGCCTTAATACGTTGAATAATGTCGGCGTACAGGGCTACATCATGTGCGGGGCTACCGTCGTCAGCGCGGGCATGAAAATGTACGACAGATGCTCCGGCTTCCCGGCAGTGGGTGGCAGTTTCTGCGATTTCTTCCGGACTCCAGGGTACGTGGGGGTTGTGCTCGCGCCCTGCGTATTCATTAATGCGGGCCTCGATAATTAATTTGTTCATGGCATCACCTAATTATTATTGAAGGTATGAGTGTGACCTTTGGCTTGCTCATATTACATCGTCACCTAGCCTCAAGGCAGTGGCGCTTAATTCACAGCGAGCTGATATATTGTTAGCAGCGCCTTTGTTTTCGTAAGATAGTTAGCGTGCCTCCATTAATCATCGGTGTACAACAAGTAAACTAACAACTGAAATAAAGGAAGTGAGTTATGGATTATGTCAGCCCCAACGAAGTGATTAACGCTAAGGGCCTACGCCTCGTTCTCGTCCACTATATGCCAAGCCCCTGGGGGCAAGCCGCCAAGGCTATGATGGAATACAAAGATCTGACCTTTGCCGCCGCAGCCTGGGAGGGCGGTAGTGACAATCCCGAACTAATCGCCTGGGCGGGCAACCACGGTGCCCCCATCGTCGCTTGGGACGATGAAGCGCCCGTCCACCGTTGGGACGATATTCTCTTTCTGCTTGAACGCCTCGCCCCCGAGGCTAGCTTACTGCCCGAAGACCGTGCCGAACGCGCGCTGGTACTTGGCCTCAGCCACGAGATTTGCGGGCAACTGGGCCTCGCCTGGAACCGCCGCTTGAGCATGTTTGCGCCCATCGTCGCCTCTGGTCAGGCATTGGAAGACTTCGTGGAGATGGCAAAAAGGTACGGCTCCGCGCCAAGCGATGTCAGCTGCGCCGACGCTCGCCAAATTGCCACCCTTAATGCCCTCACGGCACGGTTGCAAGCCCAGCAAGACGTCGGTAGTGAATACTTTGTCGGCAACAGTCTCACTGCCGTTGACTTTTACTGGGCCGCCTTTTCCAATCTCTTCGACCTATTGCCCCCCGAAAAATGCCCCATGCCCGAACAAGCCCGCCCCATGTTCACCAGCATGGCTGATGATGTGCGTGCCGCTGTTGACCCGGTATTGATCGCCCACCGCGACCGTATTATGGCCAGTCATTTCAAATTACCGATGCAGATGTAAAGAGCGTTGATGGCCTTTGAGCCGAATAACTTGCGCTATTCGGCTCACACTATGAGTTGAATAAGTCATTTGTTCGGCTCAATCATGTAGACCGCACTAAGGGTCGTAAAAGCACTTCTTGCACTTTTCAAAGGTTTCAAAGCACTTTCTAGCGGTGCTTAATGCACGGTCAAATGATTAACACTCGTCATAGCAAATGTTATATTCATCGCCAGTCAATATTCACAATCCCCTCGTTACATGGAAAGCCCATGGCATCAGCGTCACGCGAGTTTATAGCAAGTGTAAAAAGCCTTAGGGCAACACTGCGCATGTCCCAAGAAGACCTGGCAAAAGAACTGGGTGTGAGCTTTGCCACGGTGAACCGCTGGGAGAACGGCAAAACCCAGCCCTCGAAATTGGCAAAGAAACAACTGGAGCTGTTTATCGCCCAGCAAATACAGCAAGGAATGCTAAAAGATGAATAAGCAACAAATTCAGTTATATACCTCAGAAGACGGTCAAGTTCAGCTTGAGATTCAATTTGAGCAAGAGACCCTATGGCTTACTCAGGCGCAAATTGCAGACCTTTTCGAGGTCAATCCGCAAAATATCACCATGCACCTTCAAAACGTCTACGCAGAAGGCGAATTGGCTGAAGTGGCAACTTGTAAGGAATCCTTACAAGTTCAAATGGAGGGCACTCGACAGGTTAAACGCCAGCGCAAAACCTACAATCTCGATGCCGTCATCTCTGTTGGTTATCGTGTTAATTCCAGCCGTGC
>JARGOV010000019.1:32404-44241 GCA_029212965.1 Porticoccaceae bacterium | reverse complement strand
GAGCGCAGTTCTATACGTATCGGCGTGCCGTGGAGATCTAGGGCGCGGCGAAAGGTTTTTTCGAGAAAGCGCTTGTAGTGAGCAGGTACGGATTCGGTCTGGGTGCCGTGAATAACGATGACCGGTGGGTTTCGCCCTCCAGCATGGGCATAGCGCAGTTTAATGCGGCGGCCATTGACCATCGGCGGGGCATGATCGCTAACGGCATCTTCTAGCACCTGGGTGAGGCGGTTGGTGCTGAGGCTGTCGGTTGCCGAGTGGTAGGCTTTTTCGACGGACTTATACAGATGGCCAACGCCAGTACCGTGCAAAGCCGATATAAAGTGGATGTCGGCAAATTCAGCAAAGCGCAAGCGACGCTTGAGTTCTTTTTTCAGCCACTCCCGTTCACCACCTTGCAGGCCGTCCCATTTATTAACGGCAACCACCAGGGCCCGACCGGCATCAATAGCGGCGCCCATTAAATGCATGTCTTGTTCGACCAGTCCTTCATGGGCGTCGATCAACAGAATCACCACGTTGGCGTCGTCTATGGCCTGCAAGGTTTTGACGATGGAGAATTTTTCAACACTTAATGAGACATTTTTACGGCGCCGTACACCCGCTGTATCAATCAATGTGTACTGTTTACCCTTGCGTTCGTATTCAATATAAATACTGTCACGAGTGGTGCCTGGCTCGTCGTAAACCACCACGCGTTGCTCGCCGAGGAGGCGATTAACTAATGTCGACTTGCCGACATTGGGGCGACCGACCACGGCCATTTTAATGCCGGTTGCAAGTTTGTTATCGCCCTCGGCATTTTTCGGGAAACGCGCTAAAGCTGTCGCCATGAGGGTTTTCACACCACGCCCGTGGGTGGCCGTGGTTGGATGTACTTCGCCGATACCCAGGCGGTAAAAATCTGCCAGGGCGACATCGGGGTCAACGCCATCAATCTTATTCACGACAAGCATGACCGGCAGGGATTTTTGACGTAAACGCCGGGCAATAGCTTCATCAACTGGGGTCAAACCAGCGCGGGCGTCGACGATGAAAAAAATTAAGTCAGCCTCTTCCATCGCCTGCTCGGACTGGCGCGCCATGGCCGAGTCGATGCCCTCTTCTTCGCCGGTAATACCACCGGTATCGACCACCATGTAGCGCTGCTCGTCAATTTCCCCCTCACCAAATTTTCGGTCGCGGGTGAGGCCAGAGTAGTTAGCGACCAGCGCGTCACGGCTGCGGGTGAGCCGATTAAACAGAGTGGACTTACCGACGTTGGGTCGTCCGACAAGTGCGATTACAGGTAACATAAGCCGTGACTTTCAGAAAAATAAAAAGGGTTTAGAAACAGAAGAAGCCCGGGCTCTATGAACCCAGGCTCTGATTCTGACTATTAGGGCGGCTATTTTACACGAATTGTTCGTGTCGTTGAGCCAATGAATACTGCCGTGTATTTACCTGGAAACACCTAAGGAGGTATTACTTTTCGTGGAGTTGGTAGGCTGTGAGATTATCGCTCTTATCCTGGACAAAAATCGTCTCACCATCAGTGGCCATCGCTACACTTACGCCATCGCCGTCGACTTTAACGCGACCAACAATAGAGCCATTAGCCTGTGATAAGGCATGGAGATAGCCCTCGCTATCCGCCACCATCACATAGCCCCCGACGACCAGTGGTGGCGTTAAACCACGGCGCAGCAAATCCGTATTAGTCCACTCAGCACGCCCACCAGAAGATCTCAACCGCAGCACCTGACTCACAGTGTCAACGACGAACAGGCGACCTGAAGCAAAGGCCGGGGGGTGAAAGCTAGAGCTGTCCTGCGCCCAAAGTTCTCGGCCCGTGCCACGACTGAAAGACCCAGCTCGCCCTTGATAGCTGGTGGCATAAACGACTTCGTCACCCAATATTGGGGTATTTACATCGACCATTCTGTCTAGCTCACTCTTACCTTCACCTGCTGCCAGTTTCGTCTCCCAGAGAAGAGTGCCCGTTGATGCGCTCAGTGCCACTAATTTGCCGTTGGCAAAACCAGTAATCACCATACGCGGTGTCACCACTGGCCCCGCCGTGCCATGCAATGACAGTACGGGGACCTCAACACTATAGCGCCATATTTCCTCGCCAGAGGTAACAGATAAGCCGTAAATTTTTCCATCCAGTGTTTGCGCAACCAGCAAGTCACCTTGGGCTGCGGGGACAGAGAGAATTTCGCTACTCAAGGTCACGCGCCAGCGCTCTTCTCCCGTTTCGGCATCGAGAGCAATTAACTCACCTTTAGCACTACCCACAGCGACTAAACCTGCACCAAGGCCCACACCGCCACTGAGCGACATGTCCAGATCGGTACGCCATAGACGCTTACCCTTCGCGACAGGCCACGCACTAATACGACCTTTATTACTCGCCGCATAAACCACACCGTTGTCCACCGCCGGATGCAGTGTCGGTTGATAGACCTCATCGCTACTGCCAGTAGATTCTCGCCAGACTTTTTTGATATCTACCTTGGCATTAAAAGATTCCAGGTCTTTCGGCTCATTATTAATTTCCTGATCGTCCGCGTCATCGAAAAACGAATCATCAAGGCTTAGTTCTTCACTATCTTGTTCTGTCGCTGTAGCGTTGTCCTCGGTTTTATCATTCCATAAAGAACTACAACCACTTAGAAAGAAAACGCAACACAGAACCCCGAACAGGCGGTTCATGATTCGTCACCCACAGTGAGGTCACTCTCACTGACAGCGGCAGACACTACCTGATTGAGCTTTAATTCCAACAGCGCTCGCAGTCGCTGGTCCTCAGTGCCGAGGGTGTCTAGCGCACGTTGATAGGCAGCACGGGCAGCCGGCTGATTACCTGCTAACAGATGAATATCGCCACGCAATTCAGCAACACTAGGTAGTATTTCCGGAGGCATGTCACCCTCTAGCAATTGCAAAGCCTGTGAGTAATTTTCTCTGGCCATCTCCACTCGTGCCAGACGCATCTTCGCAATATAAGACAGTTCTTCGCCCTCGGTGTTGTCAATCACCGTCTGTAATTCTTCTACTGCGTCATCAAGACGTTTTTCTGCCACAGCAAGCTTGGCCAGTAACAGCCCCGCGTAGTGGGCGTACTGGGTATTTGCATAATCATTTTTCAGAATTTGCGATTTCTCAACCATCATTTCTCGTTGCTCATCGGGCAAGTTGTTTAGCGGTGCTTGAGAAGCAATATCCATCATTTCGATATAAACCAGCGAACCCATTTCAGCTTTTATCTTTTTATTGCCCTGCCATTGCTGCCAGGCGTACCAACCGCCGACACTGAGGGCGACAATCAGCACTAGCTGCATGCCGTTCTGCTTCCACCAGTGTTTTAGTGATTCAAGTTGTTGTTCGTCAGTATGATGTTCAGCCACGATTTAATTCCATTATATTGTTGTGTGCCTCGCCGCCTTTAAAAGTAAGACTGCCAGTATGTTTATTCAAGCAATATTGTTCGCGTTATTCTTGCAGCACCGCTGATTCAAATTTGATTTAAGAGAACGACGGCCTCACAGATAGAAACCGTCACCTGATCTTTTTTCTCACGTAAGTACTTGATTGTCAGCCTGCCTGCCTGCGCTTCATCCTCGCCCAAAATTAGAGCGATATCAGCGCTACTACGATCAGCCTTCTTCAATTGGCTTTTAAAGCTTCCGCCACCACAGTGGTTCTGTAAACGCAATTGCGGACACTGGCTACGCAACTCCTCACTGAGGGACAGAGCTGCCGTCGACACATCACCGACAGCAACCAGGTAGGCATCCAAATGCCGGCCGACACTATCAGGCACTGCTCCCACTGCGTCAAGTAACAAGGCCAAACGTTCTTCGCCAAGCCCAAAACCCACCGCCGGTGTAGGCTTGCCGCCGAGTTGTTCAACCAGGCCGTCGTAGCGACCTCCAGCACAAACGGTGCCCTGAGCACCCAACGCGTCGGTCACCCATTCAAAAACAGTTTTACCGTAGTAGTCGAGACCTCGTACCAACTGCTGATTAATTTCATAAGTCACCCCCGCCGCATCGAGCAAGCCGCACAGACGGGTGAAGTGAACCTTTGACTCCTCATCGAGAAATTCATCAAGCTTTGGTGCGCCAATAAGAATTTCTTGCGTCTGGGGACTTTTACTATCGAGAATGCGTAACGGGTTACTGTCGAGTCGACGTTGGCTATCTTCATCGAGCTGTTCTTTATAACCGTTTAAATAAACGACCAGAGCATCTCGGTAGGTAGCCCGGCAGGCGGAACTACCCAGGGAATTAAGCTGCAGGGTAATGTACTCGCTAATACCCAGTTCTCGCCACAACCGTGCTGTCATCGTCAGTAATTCAGCATCGATGTCAGGCCCCTGGAGACCAAAAACCTCAGCACCAAACTGATGGAACTGTCGCAAACGGCCCTTTTGTGGGCGCTCGTAGCGAAACATTGGGCCGCGATACCACAGGCGTTGTATTTGGTTGTAAAGTAATCCATTTTGTTCACTGGCCCGCACACAACCCGCCGTGCCCTCCGGACGCAGTGTCACACTTTCGTTATTGCGGTCGTCAAAGGTGTACATTTCCTTTTCGACAATGTCAGTGACCTCGCCGATGGAGCGTTTGAATAACTCAGTATTTTCAAGAATAGGAAAGCGAATTTCGCGATAACCGTAGCTCTGTAACACCGTGAGGATTTTATCTTCGAGGTATTGCCAAATCGCCGATTGCTCGGGGAGCAAGTCACTCATACCCCGAAGGGATTGTATTTTACTCAAGATGAAGGCTCTCTTTATCGTCGCTATTTGTTAATCGTAGGTTTAATTATTGATTTAATCGTTCTTTTAATTAGAGACCGCATTATCACTGGCAATCAACTGCTCCCGTGCTTGAGACTTCTCTTCTGCCTTGGCGCGGATAGCCTGCTCAAGGTCCTCAATCAAGTTATCCGGTTTAAGTTTGGTAAAGGGTTTGCCGTCAATGTAAAGTAAATTTTTGGGTGAGCCACCCGTCAAACCCATATCAGCCACTTTGGCTTCACCAGGGCCATTGACAATACAGCCAATAACCGCAACATCCATGGGTACACGCACGTCATCGAGTCGACTTTCGAGTGCTTCCATAGTCTTAATGACATCAAAATTTTGCCGTGAACAGCTAGGGCAGGCAATAAAATTAATGCCTTTACTGCGCAGTCGCAGACTTTTTAATAAATCCCAACCGACCTTAATTTCTTCAGCCGGATCGGCCGCCAGTGAAACGCGTAACGTGTCACCGATGCCATCAAGTAAGAGCGCGCCGATGCCAACAGCAGACTTTACGGTACCCGCTCGTAAGCCACCGGCTTCGGTAATACCTAAATGCAGAGGGCAGTCGGTTTGATCAGCAATTAAACGATAAGCCGCCAGGGTCATAAAAATATCAGAGGCTTTAAGACTTAATTTAAAATTATCAAAATTCATTTTGTCGAGAATATCGATATGACGCAATGCCGATTCCACCATGGCCTCGGGGGTCGGCTCGCCGTATTTACGTTCTAAATCTTTACCCAGAGAGCCAGCATTAACACCAATACGAATCGGGATATTTAAGTCGCGAGCTTTGTCAACCACCGCCCGTACCCTATCATCGCGACCGATATTACCGGGATTAATACGCAGACAGTCAACGCCGAGGTCGGCGACTCGGAGCGCAATTTTGTGGTCGAAGTGAATATCGGCAACCAGAGGAACAGCGACTTGCTGGCGAATTAAGCCGAAGGCATCAGCGGCATCCATCGTGGGCACTGATACTCGGACAATATCAGCTCCAGCATCGATCATAGTCTGTATTTGTGCAACCGTCGCAGCCACATCACAGGTTTCTGTATTGGTCATGCTCTGAATAGCAATCGGCGCATCACCTCCAACAGCAACATTGCCAACCATTACCTGACGACTTTTGCGGCGTTTAATGGGGTTTTCTGAGAACATCTTCTGCCTATTAATTAATACAACGTACGCTACTGACTGAATCTTCTACCAATACCTGTACCTAAGCGATTTTTTAACATCGGAGAAAATCACTGAAACTTTTATTCCCGAGCTTTGAGCCAAGCTTTGTATGCCATGGTTTCTTCAGCGTAGGGAAACATATTTTTTAAAGCCATTGCCTTACTTGCTTCACCATCTTTATTACCAAAGGCGTGTTCAAGGCGCACCGCTAACCAGAGTGCTTTGGGCGAGGGTTGACTTAGGTTTTCATAGTGGTCAAGGTAACGTTTGGCCTTCGGATAACTACCCGTTTTAAAATATATCTCGGCGAGATCGAGAAAAGGTTCAGGATACTTGGGGTTTAACTTGATTGCTTTTTCCCAGGCCTGCTGTGCTTGATCATCGTTATTACGTTGTTCGGCAATGAGACCAAGGTTATAAAAAACCTGCCCCCGTCGCGCATAATTAACATTATCTGCAGCAATTAAAAACTGTTTTTCAGCGTCATCAAAACGTTTTTGTCGAAACAGGAACGTGGCATAGTTATAACGCACATTTGTCAGGTCAGGCTCATAATTAACGGCTTTTTCAAAATGTTGCTCAGCCAGGTCATACTCACCTTCTACCTGAAAAAGCAGCGCGAGAGCGTTATGAGCAGTGGCTGAACGTTTATCCTTTTCGAGTGCCTTCAAAAGGTTTTTGCGGGCCCGTTGTCGCTCACCCTTACGCAGATACCCCAAACCCAGTTGAACATAGGTTTCAGCCGCTTCCTTATTTTTATCCCGAGAGATTTCATAGCGACTCGCCGCCTCACTTCCCGAGCTGGAGCCAATAGATTTACTGTAATCCATCTCTGTGACCGTGCAAGCACTACTCAGCGCCATAATAACGACTAAACAAATCGCCCTTCTTCGCAGTTGGCCTGTCATCTCATCTCCGTGCTTCATTTGGCGAGAACCCATTTTGATAAACCTGAGAGTTCAACCGGAAACAATGCGCACAGCTTCAAGACCTTGCTCTTCCCGATAGCGCTGACTACGTTTTGTTCTGTCGTTTACCTGCCCCGCCAGTTGACCACAAGCGGCATCAATATCATCGCCACGAGTGGTTCTCAGCGTCACAGTGTAACCCGACTCAATAAGGATATCGCGAAAACGATAGAGAGCATTATTTGACACCCGCTGATAGTCGGATTGGTCAAAGGGGTTAAAGGGAATGAGGTTAATTTTACAAGGTGTATCAACCAGTAGAGCGGCCAGTTCACGCGCATGCTCGGGACGGTCATTGACATCGCGAATTAAGGTATATTCAAGCGTAATTTTGCGACGTTTATCAGGCAGTTTCGCAAGATAGCCCTGGGCTGAGCGCAGTAGTTCTGCAATCGGGTATTTGCGATTGAGGGGTACCAGCTGATTACGCAACTCATCGTTAGGCGCATGTAATGAAATCGCCAACGACACGTCAGTGACATCACCCAGCCTATCGAGAGCAGGAACGACGCCCGCCGTGCTGAGCGTGACGCGTCGTTTAGACAAGCCATAAGCACAATCATGCATCATCAGGTTTATCGCATCGACCACATTATCAAAGTTGAGCAACGGTTCACCCATACCCATTAGTACCACATTGCTAATAACGCGATCCTTTGTAGGGTCAAGTGAGTCCATAGACTTTGCTGCGATCCACAGTTGGCCGATAATTTCGGCAGCACTGAGATCACGATTAAAACCCTGCTTACCAGTGGCACAAAAGCTACAATCCAGAGAGCAGCCAATTTGCGAAGACACACATAAGGTACCCCGATTACCCTCGGGTATGAATACCGTTTCGATACAACTGTCACCAGCAACACGTACTAACCACTTGCGAGTACCATCTGTTGAGGTTTGCTCACTGACCAGCTCAGGCAATTTGATTTCCGCCAGCGTGGCGAGTTTAGCGCGCAAGGCTTTTGACAAATCTGACATGGCATCAAAATCGATCACGCCACGCTGATGCATCCACTGCATCACCTGTTTGACGCGAAAGCGTTTCTCACCCAGGGATGTAAAAAACGCGGCGAGCTTCTGCTCACTCATGCCAAGCAGGTTGACTTTTTCCACACTCACGCTGACAGTTGATTCGCCATTGGTAACCGAATTATCGGGCACCGCGTTTTTTGTCGTCATCATTGTTCACCGCATCGGTTGTCGTTGCCCCGGGCCAGTACTATACAGCGGGAACTAACGGGGGCAAATTTCTCCAGCTTCAAAGAAGTAGGCAATTTCTCTTTCAGCAGAGGCTGGGGAATCAGAACCGTGTACCGCGTTGGCGTCAATAGTCTCAGCAAAATCTGCACGAATAGTGCCGGCATCGGCTTCTGCGGGATTCGTTGCACCCATAAGATCACGATTTAGGGCAATGGCGTTTTCGCCTTCGAGCACTTGTACGACAACCGGGCCAGAAGTCATAAAGCCGACTAAATCACCGAAAAAAGGACGTTCTCTATGCTCAGCATAAAAACCACCGGCCTTTTCTTCAGACAGCTGCATCAGCTTGGCGCCAACGATGTTGAGCCCGGCTTTCTCAAAGCGAGCGATAATTTCGCCAATAGCGTTTTTTGCAACAGCGTCAGGTTTAATAATAGATAGCGTGCGCTCAATTGCCATGAATTCTTAACTCCAGAAAGTAACTTCCGCCATCAGCGGCAGAAATAAAAGGGGTCGCATTTTACTCTTACGGACAGGGGCTTACAAGAAAGGGATTTAGCTCAAGCTGCCAATAATGAACGAAACTGCTCAACCGGAACCGGCATGCTGAAATAAGCACCTTGGTAGGTATCACAACCGACGGTACGCAGCACTTCAAGGGAGTCAAGGTCCTCAACACCTTCGGCAGTGACTTCCAGTCCGTATTGACGAGAGACGGCGAGAATGGCCTCAACAACGCCACGGCTATCGGGGTCATTATGAATATTGCGAATAAACTCGCGATCGATTTTCAATAAATCAAAGGGCAGGCGTTTAAGGTGGACCATCGAGGAATAGCCGATGCCAAAATCGTCAATAGAAAACTTCGAGCCCAGTGCTTTTATTTGCTTCATCTTTGTGATGACCTCATCAATATCTTTAATAATGAGGTTTTCAGTAACCTCAAAATTAAGGTATTTGGGATCGATTTCGTAACTGCGCAGACTGTGCTCTATAACTTCAAACAGCTCAGGGTCGTTAAACTGTCGTGGGCTGATATTAATACTCATTTGCATGCTGTCATCCCACAGCCCCTCGTCCAGAAAACTGCGCACATATTCACAGGCAGTTCGAATTACCCAGTGGCCGACGTCAACAATGAGGCCCGAGGCCTCAAGTAGGGGAATGAACTCCGCAGGCATATTGGTTACACGATCAGTATTAATCCAGCGCAGTAGCGCCTCGCCACCTACAACGCTGCCATTGCCAATAGCAATCTTTGGCTGCACATAAAGCGCAAACTCATGGTTATCGAGAGCCTTTCGCAGCCGCATATTCATCCCCACATGGTACTGGGCCTTTTCACTAATATGATGGTCATAAAAAGCAATCCCATTGCGGCCTTTACGCTTGGCTTCATACTTTGCCGCTTCAAGGTACTGCAGGGCGCGGTCGGGCGAAAGGTCGGCCTCTTCAAGCAAGGCAATACCAATACTGGCTGTCAAAGAAAATTCATTTTCACCATCAGAAATTGGCCGCGAAATAGAAGCCTGCATTTTCTCAGCCAGACTCTGGGCACTCGCCATTGTTTGCTCTGAATCACCACCAGCATTTTTAACCAACAGTACAAATTCATCACCAGTGATGCGTGCCAGAAACATATTTTCATCAACAAGAGCCGCTATAACGCGACCGATTTTAAACAACACTCGATCGCCAGCATCGTGACCCCAGGAGTCGTTGATGTCCTTGAATTGATCAAGATCAATTAATAACAGTACTGAAAATTTCGAGTCTCCAATGCCATCGGCCAGGCAGTCACGCAGGCTTTCTATCAATAACTGCCGGTTGGGCAACTGAGTTAAAGCATCAAAATAAATATCCCGGTCAAGACCGGGATTAAGAGGATGATGGGGCGCATAAATCTCTAAGCCTGCGAGCTTTTCCAACACCGCCGAGCGGCTATCGAGTTCGTCCGGAGCAAAGGCTTTCCTAATGACTGTTTTCAGCGCCTGTTCCTGTGCACAGGCCGACGGCGATTGTTGTGCTGATTTTATTTGATCCACCGATAATTTTTCTTCAGCAAGTCGCTCGTGGTCATTAGTAGTAATACCTCCACCATCTTGCTCCACAGTGCGCAACCTAAAGGTCTCAAGCTCAACATTAGCATTACAGGGCGCAAGGTCTTCTGCCAAGGTAACGTCCGTCGCTGCCCCGATCACTTTACTGGGTGTTGCCGAATAGGGTTCGGGCGAGTTGGAGTCGGAAGTGGCTCTGACTTGCTGACCTTCTAGAAGAGTGACGATAATCTCGCTAGATCCATTACCGGTAACATGAATATCCAGTGCGGGACTAACTTCATTATTGCCAAGACCCGGGTGCCACTCAAATCGTTCAACACCCTCTTCAAGAGCTGTATTTAACTGTTGTTTGAGAGCAATCAGCGCTAGGGGCTCATCGAGGTGGGTTTCCTGGAGCGAAGAACCGAGTAAAACCCGTCGCTCACAGAGAAGAATTTTTTCAGCACTAGGGTTACATTCAACACAGACTCCATAAACAAAAACAAGGGTGCCGAAAGGAGAGTGTTCGAGAAGAGTTTGGTAGAGTTCTAATTTATAATTATTTGTAGGAGAACCGGACACAAAACTCATAGCTATCTACCGTCAGTAAAAACCATAATTTGGTGTGGCATCCTGGCTGCAATGACTAGTCTATTCAAGCTCGTCCATCCATGCCATTTGTATAGCTTCCAATACTTTTTCACCACAGCGACCGGGGTCATCATTGAAGTTGGGCAAAGCCATTACTTTAGCCCGCAAGTCGACAAAATTGATAGTCGCCGGGTCAGTATCAGGCCAAGTGTCACTGAGTTCAATAGCGATATCGAGTACATCTACCCATTTTAACTGCATTTCACCACCTTCTGCTGCAGGTTTAATCTAAAACCTCAGTAAAACAAAACACCTAGTGCCGCTCTGACACCATATTGAGTGTGTACTTTGGAATTTCTACGACCAAATCATCATCCGCTACAACGACCTGACAGCTCAAGCGCGAGTCGGGATCAACTCCCCAAGCCTTATCCAACAAATCTTCTTCTAGATCATCGGCCGGCTCGAGGTGTTCAAAGCCTTCTCGCACATAGACGTGACAGGTGGTACAGGCAGCCGCCATTTCACAGGCATGCTCAATTTCGACACCACTGCGTAAGGCTGCCGAACAAATTGTTTCGCCACTATCGGCTTCAATCACCACACCTTCTGGACAAACGTCGCTATGAGGTAGAAATACAATTTTTGCCATTTATTTACCCATTAATTCCCATTCTCGAACTCTTCTAAGCGATGCCCTGACAGAGCACCTTTAATCGCCAAGTCCATGCGTCGAGCCGCAAAGTCTTCGCTGAGTTTCGCAACGCTTTCCATTTGACGCTGTAGTTCACGGTGATCGCTACTCACCTTTCGCACCTGCTGGAGTTCAGCAACCGCCTGATTCAAGCAGCGCAAGGCACTATCATCGAGTAATCGTTCGCCATCGTGCGACAATGCGGCACTAATATCTTCGATTAAGCGATCCGCCTCCACCTGCTGTTCGCGCAGAGCACGCGCTTTCATATCGTCTTTAGCATGAGCAAAGGAGTCGAGCAACATTTGACTCACTTCGTCATCGCCAAGACCGTAAGAGGGCTTGACTTCAATTCGTGCCCG
>JARGOV010000019.1:10239-32304 GCA_029212965.1 Porticoccaceae bacterium | reverse complement strand
TCAACCTTTTCTCGCACTCTGGGCATTCGTGTCGAGCCCCCCACCATCACAACGTCTACGATTTCAGCAGCACTGATATCGGCGTCGCGCAGGGTTCGCTTACAAGCACGCAGGGTTTTGTCGATTAACCCATCGACCGCAGTATGTAACTGAGCGTGGTCGAGCTCACCCTGCCAGCCAGCAAAAGTCACTGTCACGGTATCTGTTTGCGACAAGCGCTCTTTGGCGTCACGGGCAATATCAAGCAAGTTGCGCTGTTCGGAAGCAGAAAGGTTATCTAACAAACCCGCTTGCTCGTGTATCCAGGCAACTATCGCCGCATCAAAATCATCGCCACCGAGCGCGGAATCGCCACCCGTGGCCAAGACCTCGAACACGCCTCGCGACAAACGCAAAATCGAGATATCAAAAGTACCACCACCCAGGTCGTAAACGGCGATCACGCCAGCATCATTTTTATCCAGCCCATAGGCGATGGCCGCCGCCGTTGGCTCGCTAAGAAGTCGCAATACTTTAATGCCTGCCAAGGTCGCGGCATCTTTCGTAGCTTGTCGTTGAGCATCATCAAAATAGGCAGGCACAGTTAATACTGCACCATCAAGGGGGCCATCAAGTGCTTGCTCGGCGCGCTGATTAACAACTTTAAGAATTTCAGCAGACGCTTCGACTGGGCTAATATTGCCGGCACGAGTGGCAAAGCGCACCATACCCTCGCCCTCAGCAAAATCATAAACGCTATCATCAATGCTATCTCGACCCCGGCCCATAAAGCGCTTGGCAGAAACGATAGTGTTTTTTGGGTCACTACTGGCAAGCGCTTTTGCCTCACCACCTACCGTAACCCCCTCCTCACCGTAGCAAACGACAGACGGCAGCAATACAGCGCCTGCAGCGTCAGATAAAACGTCGGCGCTACCGCTACGCACTGTTGCGACCAGTGTATTCGTTGTACCTAAATCAATGCCGACCCCACGACGCTGCTGATGGGGTTCGGGTGACTGACCGGGTTCAGAAATTTGCAGAAGTGCCAATGAGAATACCTATCGGAGTGAGCAACTTTCAGTGGGTGGCCTGGGAATTAAGCGTCGTCTAAAGACTCTTCCAGGGCATCAACTTCCAGCTGTAACTTGTTGAAAAATTGCATTTTAAGCAGTGTCTCAGCAGCCGCATCAAAGGCTTTCTGGCCGTACTGCTCGCCAAACTGCGCCTGTAGATTACTCAATTCTTGCGCCACTTTTGTCGCGACAAGATCTAACGCGACAAAAGGCTCGTTTGCAGTGGTAACAGCACCAAGCTGTTCGCGTAGTTGCATTTGTGACATTAAAAAATTCATATCACTGACAGTGGTGTTTTCACCGGAGCTGTCGAGACCCTGTAGTTTTAGCAAGTAAGCCGCACGCAACAACGGCGAGCGCAGTGTGTCGTAAGCGTGATTTACCGCTGAGGCCATCTGTACAGCCAGGCGCTGCTCCTGGTCAGACTTGCCCGCAAAACGGTCGGGATGAAACTGACTTTGCAGTTTCAGATAGTTTTCACTCAAGACCGCGCCATCGATATCAAAGGATGGCGGCACTTGCATGATTTGAAAATAGTCGTCACTTAATTTCATGAATTGACTACCAGCAACGACATCGATTAAAAACCATTAAATATTAAAGCTCTCGCCACAACCACATTCGTCTTTGACGTTGGGGTTGTTGAACTGAAAGCCTTCATTGAGGCCTTCTTTAACAAAATCCAGCTCAGTGCCTTCCAAATAAAGAAGACTTTTGGGGTCGACAAAAAGCTTCACTTCACCTGCGGGAAATACAGCATCACCAGGATCTGCTTCATCGACAAATTCCAACACATAGGACATGCCCGAGCAACCGTTGGTCCGTACGCCAAGGCGAATACCCTGCCCTTTACCCCTGTTTTTCAAGTGATTGGCAACGTGTTGCTGAGCTGCTTCACTCATCGATATAGCCATCTATATACCTCCTCTGTTACTTCACCAACTAGTTCAGGCTTCACCGCGTTTTTTGCGAATATCCTGAATAGCCGCTTGAATGGCATCTTCCGCCAGCACTGAACAGTGAATTTTTACAGGAGGCAAAGCCAACTCCTCAGCAATTTCAGAGTTTTTGATTTTCGCCGCATCTTCCAGGGTTTTGCCCTTAACCCACTCGGTGAGTAAAGAACTAGAGGCTATTGCCGAACCGCAACCATAGGTTTTGAATTTGGCATCTTCAATTACGCCATCATCGCTAATCTGAATTTGCAGACGCATAACATCACCACAAGCCGGTGCTCCCACCATACCTGTACCAACATTCAATGCATTGTCATCCAGAACACCAACATTGCGGGGGTTATCATAGTGGTCGAGAACTTTATCACTGTAAGCCATAACTTACTTCCTCCAAATAGAGCTCGATTCAATCAAGCTCAAAAACGATGAGTTGAAAACGGGCTTAATGGGCAGCCCACTGCACGGTGCTTAAATCGATACCCGCTTTGTACATATCCCATAGCGGTGAAAGCTCTCTTAGCTTAGTGACAGCCGTGAGTACTTTTTCAATGGTGTAATCCACATCTTCTTCTGTTGTAAATCGGCCAATGCTAAAGCGGATAGAACTATGAGCCAATTCATCTTCGAGGCCCAATGCACGTAATACATAAGAGGGCTCAAGGCTGGCAGAGGTGCAAGCCGAACCCGATGAAACCGCTAAATCTTTGAGTGCCATAATCAGTGACTCACCTTCAACAAAGGCAAAGCTGACATTCAAATTGCCCGCCACATGTTGTTCAAGTGTGCCATTGAGGTGAGCCTCTTCCATATCGCAGAAGCCTGCCCACAAGCGATTGCGCAGGGCCAAAATACGCTTATTCTCGGCATCCATCTCTTCGTGGGCAATACGGAAAGCCTCTCCCATGCCAACAATCTGATGGGTAGGCAACGTGCCCGAACGCATACCTCGCTCGTGGCCACCGCCATGCATTTGCGCTTCGAGGCGCACGCGAGGCTTACGGCGCACGTAAAGAGCACCCATCCCTTTAGGCCCGTAAATTTTATGGGCTGAAAAAGACATTAAATCAACTTTCATTTCAGCCATGTCGATTTTAACTTTGCCGGCACTTTGTGCGGCATCGACATGAAAGAAGACACCGCGCTGACGGCAAATTTCACCAATCGCAGCAATATCCGTAATGGTGCCAATTTCGTTATTGACGTGCATCAACGAGACAAGAGTCGTGTCGTCACGAATCGCATCAGCAACCGTCTGAGGTTCTATCAATCCACTAGCCGAGGGGTCGAGATAGGTGACTTCATACCCTTCCCGCTCCAGCTGTCGGCAGCTATCGAGCACGGCTTTATGCTCAATTTTAGAGGTGACAATATGCTTGCCTTTACGCTCGTTAAAGTGGGCGCAACCCTTAATAGCCAGGTTGTCAGACTCAGTAGCTCCCGATGTCCAAACGATCTCTCGAGGGTCGGCATTGATCAACGTGGCAACCTGCTGACGAGATTCTTCAATCGCCGCCTCGGCCTGCCAACCGAACGAGTGAGAGCGCGAGGCGGCATTGCCAAACACGCCGTCCATCGTCAAGCATTCGGTCATACGCGCCGCCACACGGGGGTCAACCGGGGTTGTAGCAGAATAGTCAAGATAAACAGGCAACTTCATTACTAACACTCCATAGGCCCTCTGACACGATTCCAGTTGCAATCCTTCCAGAGGGTAATACTATTAATTTCTCGCTACAGGTGAAGCGCTTTAGCGTTAATCAGCGCCTCAATATTAGCGCCATTAGCACCACAATCTGCGGTGGACAATCTAATCTGACGCTCGCTCACCGCTTTCACTTCACGCTGCTCGGTTAATGTAGCCAGTGAAATACCACTCAAAAAAGTATGTATTTGTTCACTCAAATCATCCCATAGCTGATGGGTCAGGCAGGGCTCACCTTTTTGGCAATCCCCTTTGCCCTGGCAGCTGGTGGAATCAGTCGATTCATTAACCGCACTGATAATATCAGCGACATTAATTTGCTCACGCGCGCGACTGAGACGATAGCCTCCACCGGGACCGCGCACGCTAGCGACCAAATCATTCTTGCGTAACTTGGCAAACAACTGTTCAAGATATGACAGGGAGATATCTTGACGATGGGAGATAGCCGCCAGACTAATCGGCCCCTGATTTCCATTTAACGCCAAATCAAGCATCGCCGTGACTGCGTAACGCCCTCGGGTTGTCAGCTTCATTTACCCGCCTCCGCGCAATGCGCGCTTCAAGTTGCAATGGCGCAATTATCGAATAACCGAGTGTTTTAGTCAAGTAAATAACCAACTAATTTAGTCGGATACACCTCATCACCCCATGATACCAAGCCAACAACAATGCGTTAAAGTCACTCTTTTTTGGAGAGCTCACTCAACCGATGAGCGGCATTTTGAATACCTGTGAGCACTCCACGCATTATCGATAACTCCATGGCATCGAGGCGAATGCGACCAAATAAGCGGCGCAAGCGCTGCATGGTTTGACGGGGGTTATCACGATCATGGAAACCGAGGTCGACCAGGGTCTGCTCAAGGTGGGCATAGTAAAGTTCCAGCTCTTCGACCCGCGCGGGCGGCACATCCCATTCGCCACCGAGAAGCTGGTCGCGAGGGCTTTCACTATCAGACAACGCTGCCATCCGCACCTCGTAAGTCAACACTTGAACCGCGGCGGCTAAGTTGAGAGAGCTGTAGTCAGGGTTGGCAGGGATATGCACATGGTAGGTGCACTTGTGTAGCTCTTCATTTTTAAGCCCCCGATCTTCACGACCAAAAACGATGGCCACATCGTGCACTTGCGTTTCTTGCCACAGCTTTTCACCACATTCACGTGGATTGAGCAAGGGCCAGGGGATACGGCGATCACGAGCACTGGTACCAACGACCAGACCACAACCGCTAATGGCCTCATCCAAGGTCTCTACTACCACGGCATCATCGAGGACATCGACAGCACTGGCTGCACGCCATACGGCACGATCCGCCGGAAAGTCCTTCGGCGCAACTAAGTAAAGTCGACTCAAGCCCATATTTTTCAGTGCGCGAGCAGCAGCACCAATATTCCCAGGATGGCTGGTATTGACTAAAACGACACGAATTTTACTTAAACGCTGCTTCATAAAGTGAGCTCATGGTGGGCCTGATTTTCGGCGCGCAGTATAGCAAAGCACATTCCTCAACACAGTCATATATATACGCAGCGCGCACTGTCACGATGACTGGGTTTTGCTACAATGCGCGCCTTTCAAAATCCAGGCGTGAAACACCCTATGGAACCAATGGTAAACATCGCACTGCGTGCGGCACGTAGCGCCGGAGATTTGATCTTCAAGGCATCTCAACGTATTGATCGCCTGCAAATTGATGAAAAAAGCCAGAACGATTTCGTCACCGACGTCGATCGCATGGCCGAAAAGAACATCATCGATCAACTACGCGGCGCCTACCCTGATCACTGCTTTATTGGCGAGGAGTCGGGCACCATCAAAGGCGAAGATAGCGACTCCCAATGGATTATCGACCCTCTGGATGGCACCACTAATTTTATTCGCGGCATACCGCACTATGCTGTATCGATAGCCTTTCGACAAAAAGGTCGCATAGAACACGCGGTTATTTACGATCCAATCAAACAAGAGGAGTTCACCGCCAGTCGTGGCCGTGGTGCCCAACTTAATGGCTCTCGAATTCGCGTCTCCGGCCTCGATCAGCCTCGCAGCGCCCTTTATGCCACTGGCATCCCCTTTAGCGGCCAGCCTTTCGAAAATATGCAACCTTATCTCAACTGTATGAACGATCTCGCTGACCAGTCATCCGGTATTCGGCGTATGGGGGCGGCTTCTCTCGATCTGGCCTATGTCGCTGCGGGTCGCGTCGATGCCTTTTGGGAAATGTACCTACAGCCCTGGGATATCGCCGCTGGTGTTTTGCTCGTGAAAGAAGCTGGCGGTAGAGTTGCTGACTTTCAGGGAGGCGACGACTACCTGAACAGCGGACACATTGTCGCCTGTACCCCACGGTTGCTAAAACCAACCTTAAAAATTGTGGGCAAACACCTAGGGCATTTACGCTAAGGGTTGGCTCAACCGTGCGACCGCACGTCGATAACCACCGAGCCACACAACGTTCAAGACAGCACTTAAGCGGTGTACAATACTGGCTGTTATTGAGGGGGCACTATGAGCTCAGAACAGGACGCAGAAAAAACCACCCACTTCGGGTTTAGCGAAGTGGCCGTGGAGAAAAAAGCCGAACGCGTTGCCGATGTTTTTCATTCTGTCGCGGCAAAATACGACATTATGAACGACCTGATGTCTGGTGGTATCCACCGACTCTGGAAACGCACGACTATTGAACTGTCCGGTGTGCGCCCCGGCCATACCGTGCTCGACATCGCCGGTGGCACAGGCGACCTCAGCCTCAAGTTTTCGCGACTCGTTGGCGAACAGGGTCAGGTCATTCTCGCTGACATTAACGATTCTATGCTCAAGGTCGGTCGCGACCGCTTAATTGACCGTGGTATTACCAGCAATATCTGCTTCGCCCAGGCCGACGCGCAATTTCTACCCTTTGCTGACGACAGCATCGACTGCATTAGCATCGCCTTTGGTCTACGCAATGTCACCGATAAAGACCTGGCTCTACGCTCTATGTTGCGCGTACTCAAACCTGGTGGACGCTTGCTGGTACTCGAATTCTCGAAGCCGAAGAACCCATTGCTCGCAAAAGTCTACGACACCTATTCCTTCCAGGTTTTACCCAGGATCGGGAAACTCGTGACCGATGACGCCGACAGCTATCGCTATTTGGCAGAGTCCATTCGCATGCACCCTGATCAACAAACCCTCAAAGGAATGATGGGCGATGCCGGCTTTAGGCACTGCCAGTACTACAATATGACTGGTGGCATTGTCGCCTTGCATCGAGGTATCAAAGGGTGAACGAAACGACCATAGCGCTTGCCTGCGAGGGCATTAGCAAGGCAGTCAATCGAGTAATTGAATACGACCTGCAAGCGTCACAGAAACTTAATGAGGTAACCGGCAAAAGTCTGTTGATCGAATCCACCGCACCGCGTTTTACTGTAGCGCTAGTCTTCACCGACAGCCAGCTAGTCCTCACACCCAGCGACGAATATTCAGCTCCCACAATGCTCAGCGGCACAGCCCCCGCCCTCATCCGTTTATTACTTGCAGGAGATATGGAGGCAGCAGAAAAATGCCAGGTCGATTTCAGCGATGAAGACTCGCTTCTCCCTACTCTGCTAAGCCTAAGTCGAAATATTGACATCGACTGGGAAGCCCTTCTCGCTGAACACACGGGAGACGTAGCCGCCCATTTTGTCGGCAATGCCTTACGTAAAGCACTACAGCTGCAACAAGAAATTGCCGCGCGCAGCAAAAGTGGCTGGAGCACCTATAAAGCAGACACTAACACCTCTCATAATAACGCCAACCAGCAGCGAGGCGACGGCAAGCCCCAATCCCCTCTCGATCTGATTGGCGCCCAGTTAAAAGCTCTATTGCCATGAACCAACTGTAATGCTGCGCCTAGCCCGAGCCTTGCGGATTGTGCGCATTAGCCTACGTTTCCGCCTCGACACATTTGTCCCCAACTCAACGATTAGTGCTACCGGGGGCCAGTCTTCACCTTTGTTGATGCGTTTTATGCTCTGGGTGTTAGCCTTTTTGCCAGCTCCCCAAGCACCCCGGGGCGAACGTTTGCGCCGTGCGCTGGAAGAACTAGGCCCCGTTTTTGTCAAATTCGGCCAGCTTCTTTCCACCCGCCCGGACCTTATTCCCGCCGACATTTGTGATGAACTCGACCAGCTACAGGACAACGTCCCTCCCTTTGAATCGGCACGGTTCATCGCCATTGTCGAGCAAGCTTTAGGGCAACCCGTCGACCAGCTCTTTACAAATTTTGATACCGCTCCCCTCGCATCGGCATCCATTGCCCAGGTACACGCAGCTGTACTAAAGGACGGTCGAGAAGTTATTGTCAAAGCCGTACGGCCAGATATCAAAATCACTATCGAACAAGACTGCTCACTGATGCTCAGCCTCGCTCGTCTGGTGGAAAAATACCTCGCCGACGGCAAGCGACTACGTCCGGTTGAAGTCGCCAGAGATTACCGCACAACAATTATCGACGAATTAAACCTGCAGAGAGAAGCCGCTAATACGGCAATGCTGCGTCGCAATTTTGAAGATTCGGCCTTGCTCTACATCCCCGAAATCTACTGGCCCTACACCAACGAAAACGTGCTAGTAATGGAGCGTATTTACGCCGCTCCTGTCACCGATGTTGAAACCTTAAAGTCAGCTGGCACCGACTTCAAAGTGTTGGCTGAGCGAGGGGTAGAAATTTTCTTCACCCAGGTCTTTGAGCACAATTTTTTTCATGCTGATATGCACCCTGGCAATATTTTTGTCGATGCCACAAAACCACATCTGCCGAAGTATATCGCCATTGACTGCGCCATTGTTGGCAGTCTTTCTGTCGAGGACCAGTACTACCTGGCCCGCAACCTGCTCGCCATCTTTCGTCGCGATTACCGCCAGGTTGCCGAATTACATATCCTCGCAGGCTGGGTTAAACCCGATGCGTCCCTCAACGAGGTCGAATCGGCGGTGCGCACTGTCTGCGAACCGATCTTTCAACGCCCTTTAAAAGACATTTCCTGCGGTCAGCTACTCGTCAGTCTGTTTCAAATAGCTCGACGCTTTGACGCAGAAGTCCAACCGGCTCTCATTCTTTTACAAAAAACCCTACTCAACATTGAAGGACTTGGTCGCCAGCTCTATCCCGATCTCGACCTTTGGGCAACTGCTCACCCCTTTCTCGAACGCTGGATAGTGCAGCGCTTCGAACCCGGCCAGGTCTTTAAGCAGGTCAAGCGCCACGTCCCCGATTGGCTTGAGCAATTACCCCACCTGCCACAGCTCGTCGTCGACTCTATGGAGCAGGTTAAGCGCATCGACAAAACACTCAATACTCGTCAACATAAAAGCCAACCCCAACCACTTCGTCAACGTAACAAAGCCATTGCCGGCACCTTTTTAGTGGGTATCGGCCTCGGTAGCACTTACACTGCCTTGAACGATGTAGCTCAGCAAACCTCCCCCCTTGGCTTATTACTGATCACTGCTGGTGTACTGCTATTACTGCTGTCTTAAGACTGGCATAATTCTGCATCTCTACGCGGCAACACAATACTTGAGGATGCACCCACTGCCATGAGCGAATCTGCCGACAACCACTGGCTCAATCAAATCACATGGAATGAGCAAGGTTTGGTACCCGCCATCGCTCAAGATCAAAGCAGTCATGAAATTTTGATGGTTGCCTGGATGAATCGCGAAGCCCTGAGCTTAACGGTTGCCGAGGGCTGCGCCATCTACTGGTCGCGCTCACGCAACAAACTATGGCGCAAGGGTGAAGAATCAGGGCATAGACAAAACGTGAGCGAAATACGCCTCGATTGTGACAACGATGTCATTATTCTGAAAATAGAGCAACGTGGCGGTATTGCCTGCCACACGGGGCGACGCAGCTGTTTCTTCAAAGTACTCAAAAACTCAAAGTGGCAAACCGTTGAACCCGTGCTCAAAGACCCCAAAGCCATTTATAGCCAGTCGACATAAGAGCACTTTTAAGAGAACTCCATGGACAGTATTTTGCACCAACTTGACACTATTCTTGCCGCACGCAAAAGTGCTGACGCCGACAATTCCTATGTCGCCAGCCTGCACCGCCAAGGGCTGAATAAAATTCTCGAAAAAGTCGGCGAAGAGTGCACCGAAACCTTGATCGCAGCTAAAGATGCCGAGCGCAGCTGCAACAGTAAAGAGTTAATTGCTGAAACTGCCGATCTATGGTTTCACTCGCTGGTAATGCTCTCTCACTTGGGAGAAAATGCCGACTCAGTTTTAGCAGAGCTTGCACGCCGTTTTGGCATTTCTGGAATCGACGAAAAAGCTAACCGAAAAAATTCTTAGCCTGCGGTTTCTGAATAGAAACACAGCAATGTGAGAAATAACGAAAGAGGTAGTTATGGGTCTGGGTGGAATTAGTATTTGGCAATTGTTGATTATATTGGCAATCGTTGTTTTGATTTTTGGCACTAAGCGCCTCAAAGGCATGGGTTCTGATCTCGGTGGCGCTCTCAAAGGTTTTAAAGATGCCGTCAGCACAGATGACGATGCCGAAAAAGAGAAAAGCCTTGATGCTGATCAAACAGCAGACGCCAGCAATAGCACGGTTCATAAAGAAAAAGCTGAGGCGACAGGCAACAGCGACAAATCTGACAAGAGTGCTTGACACAACACGGCACACTAAAAAGTACTGTTTAAACCTGGATCCGGCCTCATGTTCGATATTGGTTTCACTGAAATAATACTGATCGCCGTGGTCGGCCTGATTGTTATTGGGCCAAAAAGGCTGCCTGAAACTGTGCGTTTTCTCGGCTACTGGCTCGGCAAGCTACGCCGCTCTGTACAGGGCGCCCGGCAGGATATGGAACGCGAATTTGGGCTTGATGAAATCCGCCGAGAGCTTTACAACGAAGAGCTACTTGGCCGTATGGAGAAGGAGCGCAAGCAAATAGAAAAACGCTTAGGTTCACCCTCGCCCAGTGATGAAGCTACGCCTGCGAATTTAAAAACCCCCAACGAAGAAGACTTCATTGATGACGAATCGGGTGATGCTCGATCCACAGGTTCACAGCCTTCTGATGCACAATCATCCCTCGCACACTCGACTAACCAAGCCTCCACTGAAGAACAACACAGTAATAAACAAATTTCTGACTCCTCCGACAATACAACGAGAGATTCAAACCCATCTTCAAGTAACCTCTCAGCCACAAAAACCACTGCCGACAAAGCCCCATAAACGGCACTAATAAGATAGCTTATGCCAAACGAGTCCACTCAAGAGCCAAATAGAAAAGAGGAAAACACACCCGGTAACGCCCAGCCTATGGTTACTCACCTTATAGAGTTGCGCGACCGTTTACTGCGCACTATCGTTATCGTGCTCCTGCTCTTTGTCGCGATGTTTCCCTTTGCCAATGAAATTTACGGTTATGTTTCAGAACCCTTGCGTGCTTATTTACCTGAAAATTCGACGATGATTGCCACTCAGGTCGCCTCTCCTTTCCTGACGCCTTTTAAACTAACCATGGTACTTTCGGTATTTGCGGCAATGCCTTTCATTCTCTATCAGGCTTGGGCCTTTATCGCTCCTGGTTTGTATAAGAAAGAGCGTTTTATCGTGCTGCCTTTATTTGGCTCTAGCGTGCTACTTTTTTACGCGGGTATGGCCTTTGCTTACTTTGTAGTGTTCCCTCTCATTTTTGGTTTTTTTACCAGTGTTGGCCCTGAAAATGTCACGGTGATGACCGATATATCGAGCTATCTCGATTTTGTTCTCAAGCTCTTCTTTGCTTTTGGTATCGCCTTTGAAATACCCATTGCTACCTTTATCTTAATATGGACAGGCATGATCACTCCCGCCAAACTTGCCGGGAAACGCCCCTACGTACTTGTTGGCTGCTTTGTTCTCGGCATGTTGCTAACTCCCCCCGACGTTATCTCTCAATCTTTGCTCGCCGTACCCATGTGGCTACTGTTTGAGATCGGTATACTCTTTGGCCGACTCGTTCATCGCCCATCATCAAAAGAGAGTACTCACGAAGAGCCATCGTCATAATGCCTCCGGTAACAAGTAACCGCACGGCCAGTCAAGAAGACGTAGGGAAAAACCCACACACACCAATGATGCAGCAGTTTATGCGCATCAAAGCCCAGTACCCCGACACTTTATTGTTTTACAGAATGGGCGATTTTTACGAGCTCTTTTTTGATGATGCTAAAAAAGTAGCGCGCTTGCTTGATATCACCCTAACCTCTCGAGGCAAGTCAGCTGGGCAACCCATTCCCATGGCAGGCCTACCCTACCACGCGGCCGATAATTACCTCGCTCGTCTCGTCAAACTCGGAGAATCCGTCGCCATTTGTGAACAAGTCGGAGATCCTGCTACGAGTAAGGGGCCGGTTGAACGTGAAGTTGTACGTATCGTCACACCAGGCACCATTACCGATGAAGCCTTATTACAGGGCAATCATGAGAACTTGCTGGTTGCTGTCAGCTCACGCGATGACTCTTTTGGCATTGCCAGTCTTGATATCGGTAGCGGGCGCTTCCAGGTATTGGAAGTCGCAGGCCAAGATGCCCTGATCGGCGAACTACAACGCTTAAACCCGGCTGAGTTATTAGTTAGCGAAGGGCTCGCTGAAAGCGGATTAGTCGATAATTTCCAGGGGCTACGCCGCCAACCTCCCTGGGAGTTCGACCTCGATACAGCCCGTACAAACCTCTGTGAACAATTTTCAACACGTGACTTATCGGGCTTTGGCTGTGAACGACTCAATCTGGCTCTAATGGCTGCAGGGTGCCTCTTTAATTACGCCAAGGAAACCCAGCGTACGGCCATGCCCCATATACGTAGTATTCAGCATGAAAACCGCGATGAAAGCGTTATTCTCGATGCCGCGACACGCCGCAACCTTGAAATAGACACCAACCCTAGCGGCGGGCAAGAGCATACTTTACTCGCAGTTATGGATAACACCGCCACGGCAATGGGAAGTCGATTGTTACAACGCTGGCTTAATCGACCCTTGCGCCAGCTCGAAACCTTACAAGCGCGGCAACAGGCAATACTTGAATTGCAGGCCGACTACCACTATGAGGCTAGCGCTGACACTTTAAAAAATATTGGTGATATCGAGCGCATCCTAGCCCGTATAGCACTCCGCTCGGCACGACCTCGGGATCTTGCTCGGCTGCGAGATTCTCTGGCGGTACTTCCTGAACTGCACAGCTCTCTCGGCACTTGCTCCACCTCACTCTTAACACTGTTGAGTACTCAAATTACCACCTTCCCCGACCTCTTGTCGATACTCAACAAAGCCATCATCGAGAACCCCCCAGTGGTGATTCGAGAAGGCGGTGTAATTGCAGAGGGTTTTGACGATGAATTGGATGAACTACGCGCCATTAGCAGTAACGCGGGAGATTACCTGATCGCGTTGGAAAAGCGTGAGCGCGAAGCCAGTGGCATCGCCACCTTAAAAGTGGGCTACAACCGCGTACACGGCTACTTTATTGAAATCAGTAAAGGGCAGACTGAGCAGACACCTGCCCACTACATTCGTCGCCAAACACTAAAAAATGCTGAGCGTTACATAACGCCTGAGCTCAAAGACTATGAAGACAAAGCCCTCAGCGCGAAAAGCCGGGCATTGACGCGGGAGAAAGCCCTCTACGAAAGTTTGATAGACAGACTCAATGACGACCTGGCACCACTACAGCAAAGTGCCAGTGCTATCGCAGAACTGGACGTGCTGGTTAATCTTGCCGAACGCGCCGAAACCCTCGATTTATCCCCCGCTCAACTCTGCGAAGAACCTGGGATTCAGTTTTCCAACGGCCGTCACTTAGTTATTGAGCAAGTGCTCGACAAACCCTTCGTCGCAAACGATCTGGATTTCAATCCGCAGCGTCAAATGCTCATGATCACAGGTCCGAACATGGGGGGTAAATCAACCTATATGCGCCAGGCTGCTTTAATTGTGCTGCTCGCCCATATCGGTAGCCATGTCCCCGCAACAGCCGCACGCATCGGTATGGTTGATAGAATTTTCACTCGCATAGGCTCCTCCGATGATCTCGCCGGCGGGCGCTCAACCTTTATGGTGGAAATGACGGAAACCGCTAACATTCTCCACAACGCCACCGAAAGAAGCCTGGTTTTAGTGGATGAGATTGGCCGCGGCACCAGTACTTTTGACGGTTTATCACTCGCTTGGGCTTGTGCCGTCCACTTGGCGGAACAGGTTCGCGCCTTTTGTCTATTCGCCACCCACTATTTTGAACTTACCGCACTGGCCGAAACTACCAGCAATGTGGAAAATGTTCACCTCGATGCTTCGGAGTACAACGATGATATTGTTTTCCTACATCGTGTTCAAAATGGCCCGGCCAGCCAAAGTTACGGTATACAGGTCGCTCGTCTGGCCGGTTTGCCAAGCGAGGTAATCGACAGTGCCCGCATGGAACTCCATCGTCTAGAAAATCCATCAAACCCCGTCCATAAAAGCGTCGTATCACCGGAACCACTGCAAAGCGATTTGTTCAGCGCAGCAACAGATACCCAACTTTTCGATGCACTCAGTGAGCTCGAACCCGACAACCTCACACCTCGAGAGGCCCTCGATGCGCTTTATAACCTAAAGCTATTAATTAAGGAAAAATAGGCTGGGTTCAAGCTGCAATCAAACTCTACTTTCAGCTATAATCCGCCGCCTTTCATACTTTAGCTCGATCGGGAGACTGCAAATATGACATTCATCGTCGGTGAAAACTGCATTAAATGTAAATACACAGATTGCGTGGAAGTGTGCCCCGTCGATTGCTTTTATGAAGGGCCTAATTTCTTAGTGATCCACCCGGACGAGTGTATTGATTGCGCACTGTGTGAACCCGAATGCCCCGCAGAGGCTATTTTTGCCGAAGATGAGATCCCTGCAGGTCAGGAAGTTTTCTTTGAGCTAAATACCGAACTGGCCGACGTCTGGCCCAACATCACTATTAAGAAAGACCCTCCTGCCGATGCCGAAGAGTGGGATGGCAAAAGTGGCAAGCTAGAATTACTCGAACGCTAAACCACTTCAGCCATTCGGCAAGCAAGCAACTGTACCGGTCGTTTAATCGCCATCGAATAACATATCGCTTTCGATGCCGAGCTTCTTCATGGTCGACTGAAGCTGGGCCAATATTTCGATTTGAATTTGTCTGACACGTTCACGAGTCAGCCCCACGGCTTTGCCGACTTCCTCTAGGGTTGAGACATCGTAATTTCGTAATCCAAAACGGCGGCAGATAATCTCTTGTTGTTTTGGCGTTAATTCGGCCACTAGCTTGTCGAGAGTCGCTGCGATATCCTCGTCACCACTCAGCGCTTCAGGGTTCGCAACGTGTTCATCCGCAATCGTGTCCACAAGGGACTTGGCATCATCGCCAATAAGTACATCAACCGAGCCCACCCGCTCATTGAACCGCAAAAGCTTTAATACCTGCTCGGGTGTTTTATCCAGTTTATCCGCAATATCCTGGGCGGTTGGTGCATGGTCGAGAGTTTGGCTCAACTGGCGTATCGCTCGTACACACTGGTTAAGCTCTTTTACCACATGCACAGGCAGGCGTATGGTGCGGGTCTGGTTCATTAATGCACGTTCAACGTTTTGGCGAATCCACCAGGTGGCATAGGTAGAAAAACGAAAGCCCAGTTCCGGATCAAACTTTTCTACAGCATGGATAAGACCCAAATTCCCCTCCTCAACCAGATCGAGGAGGTTGAGGCCACGATTAACATAGCGCCGTGCAATCTTTACCACCAAGCGAAGGTTACTTTCTATCATCCGCTGCCGTGAAGCTTCATCGCCATCACGGGCTAACCGTGAAAAATAGACTTCTTCCTCAGCAGACAGGAGGGGAACATAACCAATTTCACGAAGATAAATACTGGCAGAATCTATTGAGCCTCCTGTGTTTTTGTTCGATTCAGAGTGACTTACAGGGGCTTTTACAATTTTTTTTTGCTGACCCTTTTTAGGTCGTTCTGATGTACTCTGCGACGACACACTCTGTGACATAGTGGACACCTTATATAGTTTTTGATCAGAGCTTACCCCTTGTCAACAACTTTAGGGTCTCTCACCGTGCCACTATATACTCAGTGTCGCAAGTTCATCTCGACCCAAAAGAAACACCCTATATTCACAAATAGAATATAGGGTAGATGAGTTCCATGAGTGTAGCGAATGTAGGCAGATAACTAGGCATGATATGACTCAGCATCAATAACGCCCTAATCTAGACTTGAATCAGGCCACTCGGTTGTTCATAGAAATGGTCGTGTCCAAGATACCACCGATGCGATGATTTTCGTCAATTCTCGAAGCGAAATAAGGCCCTTACTTTGTGCAAAGCGAGACAGCAAATCACGCCCAGCACCCCATAACGACAAGCCCTCTAAGAAAGTCGAAAGCTCAAGAAAAATATCGGCCGTATTGTGAATGCAAGCAGCAACCGGGATGGTGGCGTAGAACTCGCAACCACACTGGTACTAACTACTCTTTGTGCAAATATAGACCTTTAGCCCTTACCAGACGCTATCGTTTATAATCCTATTGGCAATCAAAGTCAGCACTGAACCCAGCTAGCCAAATAAACCAAAACCTTCAATCTATTGCAGCCTAAAAATAAAAATGATTCTACTCAATGCTTCAGACTTCGTCGGTAAAGGTTTACACCGCGAGTGTTATATCCACCCCAACGACGAACAGCTCTGTATCAAAATTGTTGTCGCCGGCGATTTATCAGAGAGTAAGCGTGAACAAAGTTACTACAAACTTTTGCAAAAGAGAGGAATCAACTGGAACATACTACCGCGCTTCCATGGTGTTATCGAAACGAATATGGGGGCAGGTGCGGTCTTTGATTTGGTCAGGGATTTCGATGGGAAAGTCTCGAGGACGCTAGAGTATTACCTTTCCTGTGAACAATTGGATAATGCAGAAAACTCAGGCATAAGCCAAGCTATTCGCATGTTTAAACAAGAGCTTTATCGACAGTCCATTATCACCATGACTCTATCACCAAAGAATATTATGTATAAAAAAGCGGGCCCCTATGAAGGTCGCTTGATTCTTATAGATAATATTGGTAATTCAGATTTCATTCCTATTTGCAGCTATATTGACTGTTTAGCTAAAAAGAAAATTAGGCGAAAGCTACTTCGCTTTGAGCAAACCGTGTTAAAAATGAGCATGCATAACAAAAATTTGCAGCAATGTTTAATAAATTAAAATCACGTAACACTTATGCTGACAAACAGGAGCCAACGACTGCTTAACTCCAAGTGTAGCTTTAAGAAAATAGCTATTCGTATGCAAATGCTGCCAGTCACTGATACCACTATTAAAAAGCATTTTTCCAAGGCGCTTTATCCCAACCTTTCATATTGAAGCCCAAATAGATTCAAACCTGTCAATACATGCAATGGGTTGGTATTCCAATAGACGTTCCTGGGAATGTGCTCCATAACTCACCGCCAAACGTGGCACCTGAGCTGCTCGGGCCATTTCCATATCGTAGCTGGTATCGCCGACCATCAATGCTGACTCTGGTGGCACCTCAAACTCTTCAAGTAAAGAAAACAACATCGCCGGATGGGGTTTCGAGGCAGTTTCATCGGCACAGCGCGTGCTGTGAAAAAAGCCGGTCATATCAACTGCATCAAGCACGCGATCGAGCCCCTTGCGGCTTTTCCCCGTTGCCACTGCCAGAGTAAAGCCCTGTTCACGTAGTTTTTCCAAATGCTCCCTCACTCCTGGGAAAAACGCCGACGGAGTTCTATCTTCACGGATAAAATGTGTGGAGTAAACGGCACGTAAATTTGCGGTCATGGCACTATCAACACCGGGAAACAACTCTCTCATTACCTCATCAAGGCCCAAACCCACTATATTCTTGGCAGCAGCCAAGCTAGGTTCAGGCAAACCCACATCGGCAGCAGATAACTGCAGACATAGGGCAATACGTGCCAGAGAGTCGCACAAGGTACCGTCCCAATCGAAAATCAATAAATCACGCATTGCGCTTTCTCCATGACTTAGCTATTGAAAAACGCTGAAGGAATCAGCCAGTAAAAAATAATGTGTGAATAGCAACCATCAGGGTTAAAGTTTCTCAAGCACCCTTTCTAAACTATCAGGCAAAGGCGCCTGAACACTAACTCGCTTTCCTGTAGCAGGTGAAACAAAGGCTAATTCTGCTGCATGCAGAAAAAGGCGTTTCAACCCAATATGACGCAGAGCTTGATTATAGCTTTCATCCCCGTATTTTGGATCACCCGCCAAGGGATGCCCAACCAATTGACAGTGCACTCGAATTTGATGTGTACGACCGGTCTCCAGTTTCACCTCCAGTAAACTGGCATTCGCGTAGTACTTGAGCACTTTAAAACGTGTCAAGGAGGGCTTGCCCTCGCTATTGGCCCGCACAATACGCTCACCCGATGCTACGGTCTTTTTAAGAAGTGGTGCATTGACCTCCCGCCTCTCTCTGGCCCACCGACCTGAAACAAGTGTGATGTAACGTTTATCCATGGAGCGTTGGCGCATCTGATCCTGTAGATGTTTTAACACCCTTCGACTCTTGGCGACCAATAAACAACCAGAAGTATCACGATCGAGACGGTGGACTAACTCCAAGTAGGCATGAGGGTCTCGGATCGCACGTAGCGATTCTATAACACCGAGATTTATCCCACTGCCACCGTGTACCGCAAGGCCAAAGGGCTTGTTAATCACTAGAAACTCTTCTGTCTCCAGCAATATACTGTCAGACAGAATAGCGCGTAAAGATCGACCCGGGGAGACAGGTACCTGTTTAGAGACACGTATAGGTGGAACTCTAACCACATCATCTTTAATCAAGCGGTATTCGGGGCGAATTCGGCCCTTATTGACCCGCACCTCACCTTTACGTAACAGCCGGTAAACACGGGACTTCGGGACCCCTTTTAAACGACTTAATAGAAAATTATCTATACGTTGGCCTGCTTGGTCAGTATTAATTTCAAGATACTGTACTTGATCAAACGCTGTTTTTTGCTCGTTCATCTTACTTGACCTACTAACAAATCGGCGCATTCTAGCAATAAGCTACAATTAATTCTTTTAATTGAAGAACATGCGAAATATTGTTATATTGACTAATGGGCCTGGATTTTCATTACATGGAATAGCCCTATTAAAGTCCCTGAAAGGGCTGTAAAAAGGATATTAAGGTACAACAATCACACTGAATGGCTAGAGCTTTACCAAGCTCGCGCAAAACAACTGAATTTTATCGAGTACCTGACTCACAATGACAAGCAGGTACTTTTCGTCAATCGTGTTGAATGCACACGATATGTCCAGAGACAAAGTAGAAATAAGCAAGACTGTTATTAGCTATTAGCAAAAGAGGCAAGCAGAAACCGAAACCACAATGCGCATTCGACTCGCGATAAAGCGGCCGAACAAGACAAAAAGCGTATTTAACACGACCATATAGAGACATTCACTTATGACTCTAACTTTGACGTAATTTTTACTGCAAACCAATGCAAACCGCTACTTAACAATTTTAGGTCATCCAAAACAACGCGAAGCTATGATTAACCCAGCCTCAAAATTGTAATTGCCCTTTGGTGATTAACTAAAATGACCTATGACGTCGTAATGAATGTTTTATATTCCCTGACTAGGGAAATATAGTCTATTTACTGCCAAGTTACGATCACAACGCTTTTTTATGCCGACTCCGGGCATTTTCGCTGCACTGAAACACCGCAGGAAAATGTAGGAATACCATGAAAAGAATGCTGATAAACGCCACCCAGTCTGAAGAGCTTCGCGTGGCACTCGTCGACGGGCAACGCCTCTATGATCTCGACATTGAAAACCGTGCCCACACCCAAAAAAAAGCCAACATATATAAAGGTAAAATCACCCGTGTAGAGCCCAGCCTGGAAGCGGCTTTTGTTGAATACGGCGCCACGCGACATGGCTTTCTCCCCCTGAAAGAAATTTCCCGACAGTACTTCAAGAAAGGCTCTGGCGGCGAGGGCCGACAGAAAATCAAAGACCTGGTAAAAGAAGGTCAGGAAGTCGTTGTTCAGGTTGAAAAGGAAGAACGCGGTAATAAAGGCGCAGCACTCACCACTTTTATCAGCCTTGCCGGCCGCTACATGGTACTAATGCCTAACAACCCACGTGCAGGTGGCATTTCGCGCCGCATTGAAGGTAGTGAACGCAGCGAATTGCGCGAGGCAATGCGCGACCTGAAGATACCTGAAGACTGCGGTATTATTGTTCGCACCGCGGGTATTGGTCGCTCAGCTGAAGAACTGCAATGGGACCTTGATTACCTCCTCCACCTCTGGGAGACCATCGACAACGAAGCCCAACAATCCTCAGCACCTCATTTCTTATTTCAAGAAAGCAATGTTGTTATACGCGCGATTCGCGATTACCTACGCCCTGATATCGGCGAAGTAATTGTCGATAGCCCCGAAGTTTTTCAACTAGCCTCTGCCTTTATTCAGCAAGTAATGCCTAACGATCACAGTAAGGTAAAGTTTTACGACGATAACATTCCCCTGTTTAACCGCTATCAGGTTGAAAATCAGATCGAAACCGCCTTCGAGCGCGAAGTAAAATTACCTTCCGGTGGTTCTATTGTGATTGATATCACCGAGGCCATGGTATCCATTGATATCAACTCCTCACGGGCCACTAAAGGTGCGGGTATTGAAGAAACCGCCTATCAAACCAACCTCGAGGCAGCCGATGAAATCGGCCGCCAATTACGCCTGCGTGATGTCGGCGGACTCATCGTTATCGATTTCATCGATATGCAGGCCAACAAAAACCAGCGTGATGTGGAAAGTCGCATTCGCAAAGCCTTGGAAATAGACCGCGCCCGTGTACAGGTTGGCCGTATCTCCCGCTTCGGTCTGCTCGAAATGTCGCGCCAACGACTCAAGCCCTCCCTCGAAGAAATGACTTTCAAGGTCTGCCCACGCTGTAGCGGCCAAGGTACCATACGCGGTACTCGTTCTATTGCTCTGTCCATTCTGCGTCTGATGGAAGAAGAGGCGCAAAAAGAGAGCAGCAAAGAAATTCGCGCTACTACACCTGTCCCCGTCGCCACTTTTCTCCTCAACGAAAAGCGCAGTGAAATTAGCGAAATAGAGCAACGTAACAATATCCGCCTGACTATTCTACCCAATCCTTCAATGGAAACGCCCCACTTTGAGGTGGAGCGTATACGGACACAAGATGAAACGGAGAGCGGTAAAGGGTATAGCTATCAAATTGCCGCTGAAGCCTCCAAAGAAAACCCAGAGCCATTGCTAGAGCCATCAAAGTTACCGCCCATAGTAAAACCAGCAGTGGAAAACCTGCCCCCCCAAATCCAGGCCCCCGCTCCTGCTGAAAAAGGCATCATTTCAACCCAAGAAACCAGCCGCGTCGAAGTTACACACAAGGCCAAACCAGAAGGTATGCTAAAACGATTGTGGCGCACACTTTTTGCCATCAGCGAAGCCCCAATATCAGAACCAACAGATTCAGTCATCGAAAAACCTACCGTACGGAAACCCCGAGACAGCGAAAAAAATAGTGCCAACCGCAGTCGAAACTCCCGAAACCGCTCCTCCAACAGCCGAAATCGCTCGTCTAACAACCGCAACAAAGACAAGGCACTAGGCAATGATAAAAACAGCGCCCAAGACCGCGACGATGCTAGTAAAAGCACCCCTAATCAAAACAAAAACCGAAACAAAACACAGCAATCCGATAATAAAGATAAAGTAGAACAATCCAGCAACAAACGCACGCAGACGGAGCGCGCTGATAAAGAGCAGAAAACAGCAAGTACCGCCCAAACTAAGACCGAAAAATCTGGGGACACCACAGCTAAAAAGCTGGCCCGACGCCCAAGCGGTCATCAACAAGCCCCGAAACGTCGTCGTGAACGCAAAGACATACCACAACACATTCTCAGCGAACTTCAGGCACCAGGTAGTCAAAAAACCGAGCTGACCAGCCATGAACCCAGTTCTACGCTACTAGAAGCGGCATCAGCTGCAGCAGCTCCTGCCAAAGAGCTTACTGAGGAAGCCAGCCCTAGCTCTGCAGCAATTACCACCCCAGTCGAAGATAACATCAGCGCCTCGCCAATCGTTCAGACGGCACCCGAAACAAAGCCCGTTATAGCCGCTCCAAAAATTGATACCACAGAGACTGAGGATCAAAAGGCATCCTCCCAAACAGGCACAAGCGTTAGTCCTGATGTGCAAGATCAAGCACCTGACACCAAAGACGCTGAGTTAGCCA
>JARGOV010000019.1:8341-10139 GCA_029212965.1 Porticoccaceae bacterium | reverse complement strand
GGATAGTTTCTTCAAAGGCCACTTTATGTTAGCTTACGCGCAACTAAAATTACCAAAACATACGGAGCGCAAAATGTCTCGGGTTCACCAACTACTCCCCAAAGCTGGCCTTATGGCTACATTGGCCTTATCTATCACAGCTTGTTCAGAAGCAAAACAGGATGCTGAAGCGAAACTAGCAGAAAGCAACAAAAGTGGTGGCTATGAAGCGCCCCGAAACTCCCATGGCCAACCAGATCTTCAGGGCATTTGGGATTTTCGCACGTTGACACCCCTCGAACGCCCTAAAGCCTTTGGCGATAAAGCAGTGTTCACTGCAGAAGAACAGGCCGCTTTCCGAGCACAGGCGGTCGACGCCACAGATGTAGATAAATTGAGAGAAAAAACGGCTGAAACAGATGCCGCAACAGATATTGAAGGAGCCTACAATAATTTTTGGATGGATTACGGCACAACAATGAATGAGGACAGGAGAACATCCTTGATCATCGACCCTGCCAATGGCCGCCTTCCCAAGCTCACCGCGGAAGCGATAGCACGGATGAAGGAAGATCGCAATCTGACTCCACCTGTACGAAATATTGTATCGATCGGCCTTGTCGACTTCCTACCCACAGGCCCCGAAGTTCTAGGGCTATCAGAACGCTGCCTATTAAGCTTTAATGCTGGTCCTCCACTAATCCCCAGCGCCTACAACAATAACTTACGAATAATACAGACGCCTAAACACGTAGTGATCTTCACCGAGATGATTCATGACGCACGAATTGTCCCCATCGATGGCAGCCCACATTTGCCAGCCGAAATGACCAAATGGACCGGCGACTCTCGAGGCCATTGGGATGGTGACACGCTGGTTGTTAAAACAACAAATTTTACTGGTAAAACACCGACTTTCCAGCTGCCACTAAACCTCAATGAACCTGAAATGAACGGCGTAGTAGGCACAGGTGAGCACTTCACTCTAATAGAACGTTTTACTCGCACCAGTGACTCCCGTATTAACTACGAGTATACGGTCAATGACCCCAGCACTTTCGCCCAGCCTTTTTCCGCCTTAATTCCGCTCAAAGCTACAGACGGCCAGATGTTTGAGTACGCTTGTCACGAAGGAAATCACGGTGCAGCCGGTATGCTATCTGGTGCTCGCCAGTCCGAGAAAGAAGCGGCCGCAGCTCCCCTCTAGAAACACAAACTAAAACGGGGCAATGGGTGAAACCGATTAATTAGGGCTCACCCATTGCTCATTTTTAGGCCGCTATTAGCCCAATAATTGGGTATGTAAAACACCCCAAAACACTTGGTGAATACATTATTCCATCGCTCATCACTTCTCAACCCACTATATACCTTTGGGGCTAGCCAAGTCGCACAAGACTTGTTCATTAAATCAAGGTTAAGCTGATATTTACAACTTCACCCCACCCACTAAAACCTCCCCAAAATAAAATTCCTCCTCACCATAAACCCAATAAGCCTACATAAGTAAATCTTTTAAACCAGATAACCAAGTATTACTAATTAGAAAAAGCTTTAAGTGCAGTCCAGACTTAAAGCTTTTTCGCTAGCTCTAAACAAGTTCTGCTACTTGTGACCACCCCGATGCGTGGAAAATTCCATTTGGATTTTGATTGATAAAACACAACTGAGGAAGTCTTGGTTTATAGAATATACATAGTTAAGAGTGCCAAGAAGCGAGATTACTTGCAATGACATGGCAAGCTCGAACTCTATTGTGAATCGACTACGAAGCGAAGATAGGCTGGGGGTTGGGCTGTACCTGTACTTGCAACACCTG
>JARGOV010000019.1:6670-8241 GCA_029212965.1 Porticoccaceae bacterium | reverse complement strand
ACCTGTACTTGCAACACCTGCACTTGCAACACCTGCAACCCTTAAACTATGCCTAGGCTTTGGCCGTATCTCAAACAGTGCAGCCGAAACATGGATTTTCATTGAAAACTATGGAACAAGGTTGTTCAGCTGGATCAATGTAAACCCGCACTACAAATCTCACGCAAATGAAATTCAGCACAGTCAATGGGATCCATGCGTCATCAAATACAGCAACCGTTAGTACATATCCTCTAAGCACTCGGGCACTTCTTCCGACGTTGCGGCCTCAAGTAAGCACATCGTATCTTTTACTTGAACACCCCAATATACACCCCAGCCCACGATAATAACTATCGAACACACCGCTGCAAGTTTCCCTAATATTTCTGTTTTCATGAGCCACCTCAAAAAGAAGACCGATTAAATTTCTATGAAAATCCGATCCAACGGCCATTGGCCGCCACACTGAACCAAATTAAGAGGCTAGCCGAAGCCACTAATTTGACCACCCAAGGTTCTACGGCATCTGATTTTGGACCAGTAGAAGCAATAGTTTCGGGCGCACGGCTATAAACGGCACTGCGAAAACTCAGCATAAAAACTATCCCCATAGCCAAGCCTGCCATCTTAGCCCAGAAAAAAGAGTTGTAAGCCAACTTCATTGCTATCGCAGAAGCTTCATAAATACCAGACAGCACGATCCCAACGAGACCTATGTAGATCCATTTTTTTGTGTTTTGAATAATAACGTCTGAAGGCACACCTTTAAGAACAACATTGAGCATACGCAAATCACCGAGGATGATCATTCCGACGAGCATAACCATGCTAAGAATATGAACGGCCTGAACCATTGAAAATAAGCCAGCATAAGTCTTAGCAAAACTGGCCAACCAGGTGGCATCTAGCCATTCGAAAAAAGGAACTACATTCATTTCTATTCCCCCCACAGGGCCTTATCTTAAAATATGATATAAAACTTTATGCTAATGGATTAATTTCTTAAAATTACTCAAAGGCCGCCAACTCATTAACGCAGCCCGCTGCCCAATACATGAAATAAGGCATCTCTTTGTGACAATCCCACCAGTCATAGGCCATGTTGCGCCCACACACGACGACTAAAGCCCACAGTGAAAGAGATAGACCCGCACCAACGCGAATCCGTTTTGGAGGAACAGGGTCATTATCCCATGCCAAATCAGCGGATCTAGTCATATTGCGAATCAGCAAAGCATTTATGCCGGCAGCAATTAACAACACAACCTTGATGCGAAACCATATACTTTGTGTCGAGCGAACAGGAATTGCGAAATAGAGAAGAATTCCACTGATAATCATCACAACAAACCCTATCATCATAGGTTTATCTAGTCGTTCCATCAGCGTGGAAGCCGGTAACTCTTTAAATGCCACTCCCAACAACCGCAAGTCAATCACAAGTAGCATACCGAGAAAAAGCGTAAGTGTGAGTACGTGCGTAGCCTCGACCCAACCATAGGCATATAAAGCCTCATGCAAATTAGTACTCGCCTGAAAACCATCAAGCCATGTTGCAAATTCAAAAAGAAGCTCGTTGAGCATTGTTT
>JARGOV010000019.1:0-6570 GCA_029212965.1 Porticoccaceae bacterium | reverse complement strand
AGGTGGGTTATCCTTACAAATTCGATAAAAACTATGGGAAGCTTAACTTGTGAATTTACATTCTATGCGGAAAATAACTCTGCTGTCCGTCCTGTCAATTATGTCAACGGGCGCCCTTGCCACGGACAATAACTACAAAGCACCGCGGGCCAGTGATGGAGTCCATCCAGACTTCAATGGTATTTGGCAAGTCATGAACGAAGCCAATTACGATATTGAGATGCATATGGCCCGCCCCGCCATGGCATTGCGCGACGGCCCAGCAGGCCCCATTCCCGCAAAAGACGTCCTCAAATTGGGCGCCGTTGGCGCTGTCCCGCCTAGCCTAGGTGTTGTTGAAGGTGGAAAAATTCCTTACAAACCTGAAGCGCTTGCCATTAAGAAAGAGAACCAGCTGCACTGGCTTGAGCGTGACCCCGAGATAAAATGCTACCTCCCGGGAGTCCCCCGAGCAACTTATATACCCCAGCCTTTCCAAATTTTTCAGGGTGATGACTCAATATTTATTACTTATCAATATGCTGGCGCCGATCGTGATATTTTCATGAAAGATCCGGGGCCTGCTCCTGTTGATAGCTGGATGGGCCAATCCGTTGCCAGCTGGGAAGGCGACACTCTTGTCATTGATGTCACTGGCCAAAATGCATCAACCTGGTTCGACCGCGCTGGTAATCACCACAGTGAGCAGTTGCACGTTGAAGAGCGCTATACTATGACCAGTCCTAATCATATGCAGTATGAAGCTACGATCACGGACCCCTTGACGTTCACGAAGCCATGGAAAATCAGCATGCCTCTGTATCGCCGAATGGAACCCAACGTGCAAATTCTTGATTTCAAATGTGTTGAGTTTGTTGAAGAACTACTCTACGGCGATCTACGTGCAAAACCTCTCGATTAAGTAAACGAGAAACTTGCCGTGACACCAATTAACTGTTCATATCTTTTTGTAACCAGAGGTCACTCTTATGTCTTTTAAGAAAATTGCTACAGTCGCCGGATTAGCGTTGGGCTCTTTAGTCTCCGCACAATCAAATGCACACCATGCATTTGGCGCAGAATTTGACGCCGACTCGCCACTCACCTTACGCGGTTCTGTAGTCCGAATCGAGTGGGTAAACCCACACGCATGGTTCCACATAGAAGTTACTAACGCTGAGGGCGAAAAGGAAGCCTGGAGAATTGAAGGCGGCACCCCTAATACATTGTTACGCAGGGGCATCAACAAACGCTCTATTGCCATTGGCACTGAAATTGTCGTTGAGGGTTATCAAGCCAAAGATCGCAGCAACAGCGCCAATGGTCGTAACATTACTCTCGCCAACGGTAAGAAAATGTTCATGGGTTCATCCGGTACTGGCGCACCAGACGACGGTGCCGACCCTGGTCGATAAGCTTAAATAGGACACACGGTTAATGAAGCTCTACAAATCCGCTTTCATTGCTTTTGTGTTTGGTGCCCTTGTGGGCTGTGGCCCATCTGAAAAGGCAGCATCGCCAGCAGAGCAGGCAGATGCTAGCCCTTTCAAACTGAGTGGTGACGTCAAACACATCATGCAGTGGGTGTTGGATCCCGCCGCAGATGGCATCTGGGATTCGGCCGGCAGTATTATTACAGCTGCCGGCACCAAAGAACTCGCTCCGACTACAGATGAAGGCTGGTTAGCTGTAGAGCACAATGCAGCAGTCGTAGCCGCGAGTGGTAATTTACTATTGATGCCAGGGCGATCCGTCGACGATGAGGGCTGGCGAAATATCTCTCAGGGACTTGTCGACGCTGGCTTACTCGCTCAAGCAGCAGCGAAAAAACAGGACTCTGACGCTTTATTTGATGCAGGGGGGCAAATCTACCGCATTTGCAACGCTTGCCACTCGGTTTATGTGCAGGGTGACGAGGCACCAGAGACACTTTAGACCTATTCTGCAGCCTTTATCTTTATACCTTGACCATACTGAATTAATAGCCAAAGCCAAGTAACATCTACATCTCTGATTAAGTTAGACAAGTTCTATACGTGTAACTTAATCAGTTTTGTTCACCACTTCGAAAAGCTCTTCAGCCACGAAGAGCTTTCAATCAAAGACCTCTCACTCTCAAGTAACAATACCTCTTTTACTTTTATTTCATGACTTGTGTTTTCACAAAACCATCGCGAAACTCCAGACTCTCTGTAAAAAAGCCTGCCGTATTCAAAGTAACTGTCACAGCCTCTGACCCATGATTGGCCCAAAACCAACCGTGAATCCCTTCAAAAGGCGCTATAAATGTACCAGCTTCTCTGTCCCCTTCCCCTTCACTATAACTCTCCTCGTAACCCTCTACCTCGTGAGACTCCCCATGAAAGTCAAAGGATACGGCACCCATCTTGCCACCAGGAGTACCCCCAACAGTCCAGTGATACAACATACTAGCGCCTTTACTCAGAGGATATTTGTACTCAACGAACTCAAAGGGTAATAGCTGGAACGACACACTATCTTTATGGAAGACTGCGTCTTCTTTATTCACCGTCTCAACACTGACAATTGTAGGTTCCGATAAGCCCGAGATACCCAAAGCCTCTCCTATCCCGAAAGGATCACGATTAAACTCAGCTGGCAAAATAAACACACTCAAAATGGCCGCCGCTAAAATGAACGCCAATAAAGACGCGAATAAAACTTTTCTTCTACTTGTTTGCACAACATCTATTTGGGATGTTTTTGTATTCATCAATCTACCTCTAATCTGTTTATTCATGCCCACCAATAGGCGGAGAGCTGATAGCCCGTCAACATAAAGCCGAGGCTCATTAAAGCCGTGTTAGCAGCAAATGCCTGTTTTGGGAAGCTGTTGTGCTGGCGCCAACGCCCAAGAATCACTACGACACAAACCAGCCCAAGCGCCTGGCCGATTTCTACCCCCACATTAAAACTCAACATGTTAAATACTAGGCTATCTGGCGATAGGGACAGACCTTGCAACTTAGTGGCCAGACCCAAACCGTGAAAAAAACCAAAAATCAACACGGCTACCCTAGGATTTAACGCACAACCAAAGACTTGTTTAAAGCCATTGATATTTTCAAACGCTTTATAGGCCACAGAAAGACCAATGACCGCATCAATCAAATAGGCGTTAACATTCCACTCAAGCAGGACACCAGCCATCAAAGTAATACTGTGCCCCAGGGTGAATAGACTAACGTAAAGGACGACATCTTTCAGTCGCCGTAAAAAAAACACCACACCCACCAAGTACAGCAAGTGATCATAACCGGTCACCATGTGTTTGGCGCCAAGGTACATATAAGGGATTACTGCTAAACCATCGAGACCTTCGACAAAACGTGCATTAGCGCCAGATAAATTATGAGCACCAGCACACACAGGGGCCAGTAACAACACAGCTGCCAAATAAAAAATGGGGGAATTCACAGTAGAAAAGCGCTTTCTGGAACCACGACCAGCACAGAGTTTTTTCATTGTAATCTTTTACTACCCTTAATTATTGAGTAAGTCCCTTTGAGGAAGGCAAACTCTTTATGCTTCACGGCCTATTCTAACAGCTGACAAGCCTCAGAGATAATGCCAAGAGCACCTCTTGGCATAAGACGTCCTCCATTACTTACCAAGCGTGACCTGTCTATTCTCCGTTCTCTGTATGCTAAGCTCCATCAATAAATTATTCACACTATAAACCGCTAACCACCAAAGAGTGGAGAGGTAAGCAACATGAGTGACACAGTCAACTCCATTGTTATGACATCACAAGGTTACGACCAACAGGCGCCAAAATTTGAATCAGTTGCCGCTGAACGCTTGCACCGTAAACAAAGACTCACCGCAGCCTTCCGCCTGTTCGGTAAATTCGGCTTTGATGAAGGCGCCGCTGGTCATATCACTGTGCGTGATCCCGAGCACCCCGACCACTTTTGGGTCAACCCCTTTGGAGTTTCCTTCAAAAAAATTAAACTATCACAGCTGTTGCTCGTTAATGAACGTGGTGAAGTAATTGAGGGGCAAGGTCTCCTGAACGGCGCTGCCTTTACGATTCACGGCAATATTCACGCTGCCCGCCCTGATGTGATCGCCGCCGCTCACGCCCACTCTGTCTACGGCAAAAGCTGGTCGAGTCTTGGGAAAAAACTTGACCCAATTACCCAGGATTCCTGCGCCTTTTATGAAGATCACTCACTCTTCGATGACTTTACAGGTGTAGTACTGGATATGAATGAAGGCCAACGAATTGCATCTGCTCTCGGCCAGAACAAAGCCTGCATTCTGCAAAACCACGGTCTGCTCACCGTTGGCGCCAGTGTCGACGCTGCCGCGTGGTGGTTTATCACCATGGAGCGCAACTGCCAGGCTCAGTTATTGGCCGAAGCCGCTGGCACACCAAAATTAATACGCCCTGATATTGCCCGGCTCACCTATAAAACTGTTGGCAGTGAAGCATCAGCGCAGTTCGCCTTTCAGTCCTTGTACGATGTGATAATTCACGAGCAGGATGATATGTTTCACTGAACCCACACCGTCTTTGTCTTGTTAAACCTTGTGGAGAACTCTGCTCGCTACCTAGCTGTAGATAATTCTCACCACACCCCAACACCCATGATGCAACGAATGCTAACCAAAAAAGCACTAAGCCCAACAGCGCTTTATCTTCAGAGATAGAAGTATGAACTTGGAACAAATCATCGTCATACTCTGTTTAGCAGGTATTATTATTGGCCTAGCCGCAACACGCATTCGCCCTGTCTTTCTGTTTAGCAGCGTTATATCTCTGCTCTATTTATTAGATTTGATCAGCCTCGGCGACACCTTAAAGCATTACACCAACGAAGCTCTTGTAACACTGATACTCCTTATTATATTGGTCCTCGCTATCGAGAAAACACAACTGTTTGCCCGCCTTGGACAACGAGTACTCAGCGGCAGTTATCGTTTGGCCTTGTTGAAACTCGGATTTACAGCCGGGCTCGTTTCATCCCTTAGCAACAACACCGCAGTGGTTGCCTCCTTTATGAGCACTGTTAAAAACCAGAATCGATTGCCGCCTTCACGGCTCCTTATTCCCCTGTCCTATGCTTCAATTTGGGGGGGAACTCTTACCTTGGTCGGCACATCAACCAACTTGGTGCTTAACGGTTTAGTTATTGAAAACGACTTACCTGAACTATCTATGTTCGATTTCACCGCGATCGGCCTGCCCATTTTTTTCGGCTGCATGGCCTTGCTAATAATCATCGCGCCTCGCGTGCTACCCAGCCGGGCCGTCGATAGCAGCGAAAGTAAAACATACTTCCTCGAGGCTAAAGTACAAACTGACTCCCCTTTGATCGGCAAGTCGCTATTTGACAATGGCTTTCGTAACCTGATCGACTTGTTTCTAGTCGAAATTATTCGCGACCATCACATCATTAGCCCGGTCTCGCCAGAAGAAATTATCGAAGCAGGTGACCTACTAATTTTCGCCGGAGATATCGAAAACATTCAAACGCTCAACCAATTTAAAGGCTTGAGCATCTTTGACAATGACCCGAAAAACTTAACAAAAAACCTCAGTGAAGTCGTGGTGAGTCACAACGCCACCATCACTGGACGCCCGCTGCGCGAGGTCAATTTTCGCGCCATGTTCGACGCCGCGGTAGTCGCCGTGCGACGCGGCGATCAACGTCTCGCCGGAGGCTTGGGGAAAATAAAGTTGCAGTCCGGTGACAGCCTGGTTCTGGCAACGGGACACGACTTCCACTCTCGCCACAATCTGCCGCGTAATTTTATTGTACTTGGCGGCGTCAACACAAAAGAACACCTACCTACAGCCACTGAATATGCCATCACTTTCGGCTTTACAGCGGTCATTGCGCTTTCTGCTCTGGGCGTACTTCCTTTATTTAAAGGCTTACTCATCATGCTCGGCGGCCTTATCGCGAGCAAGCTAATCAGCGTCAATGAAATTCGCCGTCACTTCCCATTCGAGCTGATTGTCGTTATTGGTGCTGCTCTGGGCTTTGCCCAAGTAATGCAAAATTCCGGGGTGGCCATGTTGCTGGCGGACCTCATCCTTAGCACCCCAGGGGCGCAGGGTGTCTATCCAGCACTGGTTGCCTGCTTCATACTCACTCTACTACTCACCGAGCTAATCACCAACAATGCTGCAGCCGTATTAGTCTTCCCCATTGCCCTAAGTATGGCCGGTCAATACCAGAGTGACCCAATGCCTTTTATTATGGCTGTGGCTTTTGGCGCCAGCGCCAGCTTTATAACGCCCCACGGCTATCAAACCAACCTTATGGTCTACAGCGCGGGCAATTATCAATTGATAGATTATTTAAAAACCGGTCTACCGATTTCCGTTCTCTATTTAGTCATTGCGCTTATCACCATTCCCATCGTCTATCCTTTTTACCCTTGAAAGCCCCTTTAAACTCAGCACCTTCGGATAACAATTAGCACTCAGCAAGCATCCCCCTATTGAGTAGCGCTCGTCCTACCGTTAAGATGAGCGCCGCATGAACGCTGCCTGTATCAATTGCCCCGGTGGCACAGCTGGATAGCGCGGCCCCCTCCTAAGGGGCAGGTCAGAGG
>JARGOV010000018.1:28811-44633 GCA_029212965.1 Porticoccaceae bacterium | reverse complement strand
CAGGGTCGTAACACGGCACCACGGATGACAGCTTGCGTCCATCATTAAAGGTAAATTCATCAAAGGGGTTGGCGCCTTTTCGGCACGTGCCATTTCTTGCGCATCTAATGTTATGTATGTGGATTCCGATAATGGCTTTACCTTGGTTCCAAGCCCTCTCTATTTCGTATTTTACCCAAGGGCGTGACGCAGTCTCTGAACCAATAAGAACAATCACACACCTTTTATACTTCATGTTTTCATCGATCCAGTTTTGCACGGCGGCCTTACCACTCCTCTTGATCCGCTCCCACTCATTTGCATTTACTGCGGAGTTCCCTTCAATTGCTCCAATGTTTCGTATTTGCTGAACACGCATAACATCATTAGCGAAATGAAAGCTGTAGAAAACGGGAATTTTCGCCATTTTTTTCTCCTTACTATTCAGTGTCAATGCACCGCCAATTACACCGCCAGCCAGTAAACCACCTATCCCGGGCACCAATATAATGCCCAAAAGCGCGCCGGCTACCGGCCAGAAAACTTGTTCCCCTCTGACTTGGCTAACTTGTTTTTTTGGCCCCTTCAATTTTATTGGGCGTGGGTTCCTACTATGTGCCATCGAAAACCTACCGCAAACCTATATATTGCCACTAGAGATTGCGAATCCAAGTTCCTGAACTTGATCCAGCACCAAAAGCTGCGTAGCCAGACCTTCCGGTTTGTTTATCAGTTCCTTCATCAATCTTCTTGTACAACTGAAGATATTCGTTCCCGTACCAATTCCCAAAGTCATCTTCGGTAGGAATGATTAACATTTTTTCATACCCTTTTTGGGAATCGGCATACCCAATCTCCCAAGGACACCAACGTGATTGAGTGGAATTGCTCGTGGCCAAAAACAGAAACCAATCTGATGACGTTATTTTTGACTTAATCTTACTTGCCGTTTCCTTATTAGGCGAACTCGGCATTTCATTGTCTTCCCAGTCTATGTATACATCCCACCCGTTCTCCTTCAGCAGGATTTGAAGCCCTTTAGCCAACTCTTGATCCTTATGGCTATGACAAAGAAACGCTGTTTGTTTATTCTTCGACAATGCTTCATTCAAAGATTTTGCAACGACAACACTTCCTGATCTTCCCGCTGCGGACCTTAGATTTCTTGTTTTAATCGCCAACTTTTACTCCAGTTTCAATTTTTAACCCAAGCACCTAACAGTGAGTTATAGAGCCACTGGCTCTATATCACTTTGCACTCTCTTCCAGAAGGCGTGGCAAAGTAATTAGCCACACTGTGTTTAAAAACAATAGGTTGGCAGTTTTTTGGTATTCGAGAAACTCGTATGCTGTGCCATCCTTTGCCGCGTTTATGTTTTGTCCTAGCCACTTATCATATTCAACTATCTTTAAGAATCAAGGACTTAGAAATTATTTTTCTGTGATATAGAGCCAGTGGCTCCTGATCTCGGGAATTGGATACATAAGAAGCCCAAATACGACTGAGTGTATCAGCAGTGATGAAGAGAAAAACCACGGATGACACCCGAGACAAACTACCCACCACATCCACTGGCTTTAGACAAAAATAAAATCCGATACGAAGTCTTGTAATCTCTCATTTTTACCGGCTCTACTCATTGCCAACCAAAATCGCCAACTTAAAGAGCAGCTAGCGCCCCGGCAGCCTCTGTTATCAAACCCGGGCCACGATAAATAAAGCCTGTATAAACCTGCACCAAATTAGCCCCGGCATTCATCTTGTCGCAGGCATCGGCGCCGCTGGCGATACCGCCCACACCAATAATCGGGAGGACGCCGTCCAGTGCTTTTGCTAGCTTGCCGATGACCTCGGTTGCGCGCTCGCGCACGGGCCAGCCACTTAAACCACCTTGCTCGCCTGCCAGTGGTGAGCGTTTTATCGGCTCCCGTGACAGGGTGGTATTGGTAGCAATAACACCATCAATACCGCGTTTAATAAGCTGGCGCGCCATGTCAGTAATTTGCTCGTCGTCCAGGTCGGGGGCAATTTTTAATGCCACCGGCACATAGCGACCCTGTTCATCGGCAAGGCGGGTTTGGGTTTGCTTAAGGGTGGCTAATAATTCGTCGAGCTGTTGAGCATGTTGCAAGTCTCTGAGGCCGGGCGTATTAGGGGAGGAAATATTGACCGCAATATAGTCGGCATGGGCGTAGACCTTTTCCATACAGTGGCGGTAGTCGTCACTGGCCTTCTCGACCGGGGTATCAAAATTTTTGCCAATATTAATGCCCAACACACCTTTAAATTGCCGCTCGCGCACCTGGGCCACCAGGTGGTCGACACCCAAATTATTAAAGCCCATGCGATTAATAATGGCCTGATATTCGGGCAGGCGAAACAGACGAGGTTGGGGGTTGCCTGGCTGGGGCCGCGGGGTGATAGTGCCGATTTCAACAAAGCCAAAACCCAGTTCAGCTAGCGCATTGAAGTAATCGCCATTCTTGTCGAGACCCGCTGCCAAACCGACGGGATTGGGAAAGGTTAAACCCATCACCTCTACGGGCCGGTTTTCGGGTTTGGCCAGGTGTTTTAACAAACCCAAACGCGACGCCAGGGCAATAGCATTTAAAGATAGATGGTGGGAAGTTTCGGTGGGCAGTAGAAATAAAGCTTTGCGCGCTAGCTGATACATAATGTCCTCGGTGACGGTTGGCCGATCAAGCACCCGTTCGACTTGCTGAGGCGGCTACCACGAGCCCAAACAGCCGTCTTAAAAATAGGCGGCAAGGATAAGCCACACCAGCAGGCAAGTCACCACTGCCGTGCGCTAAGCATGACGTCGTTTTTATCAGACACATGGTTAAGACAACCCCAGCCGATCCTTGAATAGCCTTTCAGTAACTCTTAAATAGCTCTTAAATAGCCACGAAAAATTGCCAGTGAACCCAAGGGTTTGTGCCTTGTCTTACCCACAGGAAATTGGTAATGATTAAAAACCCTTGCCCTAAGGCTTGTAAATAATACAATCGCCGCCATAACAAAAGTCATCACCTTTCATTTTATAAGGCCCAAGTCGTTGCCCATGAGTGTATTTACACAAGTCGAATCGTTACTTTCCTACCTCAACCAAACCATTGTCGGCCAAGAGCACCTCGCTCAGCGGTTGATTATGGCGCTATTGGCCGATGGCCATTTACTGGTTGAAGGTGCACCCGGTCTCGCTAAAACCAAAGCCATTAACACCTTGGCCAAGGGTATTGATGCCGATTTTCATCGCATACAGTTCACGCCGGATTTATTGCCTGCCGATGTCACGGGCAGTGATATTTACCGCCCCGAAAGTGCCAGTTTTGAATTTCAGGCTGGGCCTATTTTCCACAACCTGGTACTGGCCGATGAAATTAACCGCGCCCCTGCCAAGGTGCAATCGGCCCTGCTAGAAGCAATGGCCGAGCGACAGGTGAGTATCGGCAATAAAATCTACCCACTGCCCGAACTGTTTTTGGTGATGGCAACACAAAACCCCATTGAACAGGAGGGGACCTACCCTCTGCCCGAGGCCCAACTCGACCGTTTTTTAATGCATGTTACCGTGGGCTACCCCAACGCCGGGGCAGAGCGAAAAATCCTCGCCCTGGTTAGAGATGAGGCCACCGGTAACGCCAGTGCCCCCGGCCCTGAAATCGACCAGGCAACACTATTCACCGCTCGCAAGGAAGTGCTGGGCGTGCACATGGCCGCTAATGTTGAGGAGTACCTGATTCAACTCATTCAGGCGACTCGCCAGCCTCTCAGTTATGGCGAACAGCTGGACAACTGGCTCGAGTACGGTGCCAGCCCCCGAGCCACCATTGCTCTGGACCGTTGCAGCCGCGCCAATGCCTGGCTCGACGGACGAGATTTTGTGACGCCCGATGATATTCGGGCGGTCGCCCACGACATTCTGCGCCATCGTTTGCTACTCAGTTTTGAGGCCGAGGCCAACGGCGTTACCGCCGACCAGGTGATTGACACCCTGCTCGCTAACGTAGCCTCTGCCTGAGCCCATAATGCCAATACTTTTGATAAGCATTAACAAGCGCCATGCCCTCGCCAACTAAACCTTTGTCAACGAAATCCCCTGTAAACCCAGCAGCGGTTAACGCGGCACCATTGGCACGCCCACCGGCCAGTGTTGTCGCCCCTATCGCCGATCTTGCCAAATTGCGCTTTGCCGCGCGCGAGTTATCGTTGTTTCCCCAGCGCGCGGTAAAAAGCGCACTCAATGGCTCTCGCAATTCGCGCTTTCGTGGCCGCGGCATGGACTTTGACGAAGTGCGACCCTATCAACCGGGCGACGATATTCGCACCATAGACTGGCGCGTAACAGCTCGCACCACTAGTCCTCATACCAAGGTTTTTCGCGAGGATCGCGAGCGCCCGCTAATGATGATTTGCGATCTACGCCAAAGCATGTTTTTCGGTTCCCGGCGCTTGAAATCAGTCTGTGCCTGCGAGATTGCCAGCCTATTGGCCTGGACCGGACTGAATGCGGGTGAACGCATTGGTGCTCTGGTGTTCGGCCCCCATGAACAGCGCGATATTCGTGCACGGCGCAGTCAGCACAGCGTGCTGCAACTCATTCAAGCCCTGCACGAAACCAGCATGGCGCTTTTGTCTTCAAGCAGATCTTCAAGCAGGTCTTCAAACAAGCCGTCGAACACGCCACGAGACGAACAAGACGCAGCAATCGCCGCGCAGAGCGAGCACTTCAGCCTGGGTGAAATTCTCGAAGACACTCGTCGCGTTGCCCGCCCCGGTACCAGTTTAATGATCATTAGCGACTTTCATGACCTCGATGCAAGCGGCGAACGTCACCTGTTTGAACTGGCTCGCCATTGCGACCTCACCCTGTTCCACATCCACGACACACTTGAAAGCCAGTTGCCACCACCTGGGCAATATCAAGTTCACAACGGCGCCCAGCGCTTTTTATTGAACGCAGCGAATACCAAACTACGTGGCCGCTTTGAGCAACGCTATCGCGATAGAGAGCAACATTTGCAAAATACCGCTTTGCGCCTTCAGCTGCCCCTGCTTAGCTTTTCTACCGACGCGCCTGTGCTAAACACACTACGCCAGGCCTTCGCCAGACAGGGGCGGCGCAAACGTTCATGAATAATCCGACATTGGAACAACTTAGAGATATTCATCTGCCTGAGGCCGTGCACTGGTGGCCACCCGCACCTGGCTGGTGGATAGTCACTACCCTGGTTTTGGCGTTGCTCATTTGGCTGGTGCGCTATTTACAGCGGCGTTATCGCCACCAGTATTTTCGCAGTGAAAGCCGGGAGCTACTGAAACAGATTTGGCTCGACTATCAGCAGACTCTGAAACAACAGACTGAAGATGCCACTAATACCGACCGTGTGTTGATCGAAGAAACATTAGCCCTGGTACGTAGGGCGGGGAAAACTGCGCAATTGTCGACCCATCATCACCAACAAGAGCCTCATACTGGGTCTACACACGAACCCATCGAGTCTTTACCTGGCGCGGCCCTGCTCCAAGTTCTCGATGAACATAGCGCGGGGAAACTCTCTGCTCTATTGCCTTTACAAGACATTAGCGAGCGACTCTACCGCGCTGAAAGCACGGCGCTCAGCCCCAAACAGGCTCGGTGTTTTTACGAAGTTGCCAATCATTGGCTAAAGGCCAAAGACTTTTCACCCGAACAGTCCATTGGGGGTCGTTAGCCAATGCTCAGTTTAATTTGGCCCTGGGTGCTGGCACTGGCTCCCCTGCCCTTTGTCTATCGTTGGTGGCGCAAACCCGCCGATGACCAGCAAGCGGCACTGTTCGCCCCGGTATATGGTCAACTTGCTGCCGACAGCCACAGTAGCCCCGCGGTGAACCGTCGCAACTGGCCCAACCTTGCCCTGCTCGTCTTAATCTGGTTTGCCTGTTTACTGGCCGCTAGCCGCCCCCAGTGGATTGGCGACCCCATTGCCCTACCCACTACTGGTCGCGACTTGCTATTAGCGGTTGATATTTCTGGCAGCATGGAAGTCGAAGATATGGCGGTTAACGGCTCTCTCATTGACCGTTTAAGTGTGGTTAAAGCGGTGGTCGGCGATTTTGTCGAAAGACGCAGTGGCGACAGACTTGGGCTAATTCTGTTTGGCGACCACGCCTATCTGCAAACACCGCTGACCTTTGACCGACTCACCCTCAACACACTATTACAAGAAGCCCTGATCGGCTTTGCTGGCAAGGGCACTGCGATAGGCGATGCCATCGGTCTCGGCGTAAAACGCCTAAAGGATAAAGACAAAAATAGCCGCGTGATTATTTTGCTCACTGACGGCGCCAATACGGCGGGCGAAGTCGAGCCCCTAAAAGCCGCGGAATTAGCCGCCGCCTATGGGGTAAAGATTTACACCATTGGTGTCGGTGCCGATGAGATTTTACGCCGTAGTTTATTCGGCACGCGCCGCGTGAACCCCTCTGCCGATCTCGACGAAACCACCCTACGAGCCATTGCCACACAAACGGGGGGGCAGTATTTCCGCGCCCGTAACCCGAAGGAACTGGTGCAAATCTACGCCACTCTCGACCTGCTCGAGCCGGTTAGCCAAGACGCGGAAACCTTTCGTCCCACCCGAGCGTTGTTTCACTGGCCCCTGGGCGCAGCCTTGTTCTTGGGAGGCTTGCTACTCCTACTACGAGGGTTGAAAGGTGCGGGGCTTAAGCTATGAGTGAGTTTTCAGCAGCACTAACAACCGCCATTGCCCAATTCCACTGGTTGCGCCCCTGGTGGCTGGCAGCACTATTACCTGGTATTGCTCTAGCCTTGCTGTTGGCGCGTCGCAGTACACATAACAGCAATTGGCAGGGGGTTATTGCCCCTGAGCTACTGCCCTACTTAGTGGAACAAGGTGACGCTGCAACACGCCAGCGCCTGCACTGGTGGTTATTACTGCCCTGGCTCTGTGCCTGTCTGGCTCTTGCCGGGCCAAGCTGGAACAAAATCCCTCTGCCTATTCACAAACAACAAACGCCGCTGGTTATTTTGCTCGACTTGTCGCCCTCTATGTTAGCGGAGGATTTAAAGCCCAATCGGTTAACCCGTGCCCGCCTCAAATTAACGGATTTGCTGCACGCTCGCCAGGAGGGAACCACCGCGTTGGTGGCTTACGCCGGCGACGCCCACGTCGTCACGCCCCTCACCGACGATACAGCAACGATTATTTCTCTACTGCCTGCGCTCAACCCATCAGTGATGCCTGTTGCAGGCAATCAGCCCCTGCAGGCGTTGGAAAAAGGGCTCGCGTTAATCCATAAAAGCGGCTTTGCCAACGGGCATATTTTACTGGTATCCGACGGTCTGCCCAAAAATGACTTAGCGGAAATGAACGCACAAATGGAAGACATTAGCAGTATTAGCGTTTCTGTTTTATCGCTGGGCACAAAAGATGGTGCACCCATTCCCGCCACGTCTAATGGCAACAAGGGAGGCTTTATAAAAGATAGGCAAGGTAATATCGTACTTGCCCAACTTAAAGAAAAACCCCTGCGAACACTCGCCCAAAGTAATGGCGGCCTCTACAGAAAGCTATCGACCAACGATAAAGACATTAAAGCTCTGAATCAGCTTTTTGACCGAGCAGACAGTGAACAAAGCCAACAACTGCAACGTACCTTTGACACTTGGCACGACAATGGTTTCTGGCTCGTTCTGCCACTGCTGCCTTTTTTAGTGCTGGCCTTTCGGCGCAATGTGCTAGCCCTTGTAATCCTCGCCCCTCTGGCCTTTGCCCCGAATAAAAGCCAAGCACTGGAATGGCAAGATCTGTGGCTACGCAGCGACCAACAGGGGCAAAAGGCACTCGCTGAAGGTGATGCTGAAACTGCAGAAACATTGTTTAAAAATCCCAGTTGGAAAGGTTCTGCCGCCTATAAAAATGGCAACTTTGACGCTGCTAGAGAACACTTTAAAAATAGCGAAACGACTGCTGACAGTCTTTACAATCTGGCGAATGCACAAGCAAAAACAGGGCAACTAGAAGAAGCGCTGAAAAATTATCAGGCAGCCCTGGAATTAGACAGCCAACATGACGATGCCGCCTTTAATAAAGATCTGGTTGAAAAAGCACTCCAACAGCAAGAACAGGAACAATCGCAGGACAATAGAAACCAGCAGGATGCCGAACAGAACGACGAAAATAACGATGAAGCGGAGCCGGGGGAGTCATCAGATTCACAACAAGGTGGCGAGCAAGGCGACAAAAATTCTGAACAAAACAAGGAAAACGCTGAAAACAAAGAACAGAAATCAGGTACTGATTCAGATCCGAGTTCAACGTCAGACAAACAACAAGAGCCAAAGCCGGAAGAAGACAATAACGCTGCCGAGAGTGAGTCCGAAGATAAAGCTGAACACGGGTCGAGTGACGCACAAACGCAAGACGTCGATGACCAAGAGTCCCAAAGTACTGCGGGTACAGAAGCTTCTAACGCTGACGACATGCCCGAAGAGCAACGTCAGGCCCTGGAACAATGGCTACGCCGGGTGCCCGACGACCCCAGCGGTTTAATGCGCAGAAAATTTGAATATGAGGCCTGGCAGCGCCAACAGCAAACAGGCCGTGCTCGCTCAAATCAGAACCCGCCTATGCAGCAGGAGACAGAACGTTGGTAAGCACTACCATAGTTACTCAAACCCTTCAAAAACACCACTTTGGGCGTTATTTTATTAGCCTTTTTTTACTGATAATGTCAGCCAATGGCTACGCCGCAAGTCTTTTAAGTAAGGTCGATCGCAGTACTGTTAATCTCGGCGAAAGCTTCGAACTCACCCTTACCTTTAATGAACAGGTTCTCTTTGGCGAGCCGGATTTCAGCCCATTGGAAAAGGACTTCAATCTTTTAAGTCGCAATCAGCAAAGCAAGTATTCAAATATCAATGGCAATGCCATCTCACTGACACAGTGGGTTTTAATGCTTTCACCCAAACGTACCGGTAACTTACTCATCCCTTCTTTTACTTTTAAAGGTGAGGTGAGCAACGCGCTGGAAATACAAGTGAACAAAGCAAAACCGAGCACCCAGGTTGCCGGTGCCCCTGTCTTTACCGAAACTGTTCTCGACAAAGGCAGCGTCTATGTACAGGAGCAAGCTCTGTTGACTCTGCGTTTATACACAGCCGTACCCATGAATAATTTTTCCATGGGCGAGCTTAGCGTACCTGGAGCGCAACTGCTGAAAGTCGCGGAAAGCCAGTATCAAAAAGATATTGAGGGTACGCAATACACGGTGGTTGAAACCCGCTACGCCATTTTTGCCGATAGCAGTTCGATGCTGGAAATACCGGCGATTCAATACAGTGGCGTCATTCCCCAACCCAGTTCACGCCATAGCGGTTCATTATTTCGACAGCGGGGTAAACAGGCTTTTTTCAATAGCGAAGCGAAACAGCTAGAAGTCAAACCCAAACCGGGTAATCACACTCAGCCACACTGGCTACCAGGTAAAGGCGTGGGATTGCAAGAACGTTGGAGTAACACTACGAGCGATATTACGTTGGGTGAGCCTTTAACCCGCACCATTACCATTACCGGCCAAAATTTGATGGCTAGCCAATTGCCCCCATTGCAAATGCCAGATAACAAGAATTACAAACTCTACCCAGACCAAGCGCAAATGGAAGACAGTGTTAGCGAGAACGGTGTACTCGGGAAACGTACAGAGTCCATTGCCATCGTACCCACTCGGGTGGGTAGTCTTACCCTGCCCGATATTACAGTGGACTGGTGGGACACAGAGGCAGATGCACCTCGCCAGACTGTTCTCAAGGGTCGCACTCTAAATGTTCTGCCCCCAGTCGGCTCGACAGAACTCGCCGACAGCTCAGTTATATCGAGAAACGACAGTAACGCAATTCCTCCCCCACCCCAAGTACAGCAGAATACAAGTACACCGGTGACCAGCGTTTACTTCTGGCTACTCGCCGCGAGCAACGTTGTGCTACTAATTGTCGCCACGGGCTTTGCCATTTTGTGGTGGCGCAATCGCCCAGTTACGGTGACGACTCTCACAGAAGACACCCCAGCCATATCTGATAAAGCACTGTTTAAAGAAATTCGTCTGGCCTGCGCCAAAGAAAATTACCCAGGCCTGCGACAGGCCATTATCAACTGGGCCCGTGTGTATTGGCAGCAAGCCCACTTGCACAGCCTCGAGCAAGTGGCGAAACTGGCTAACAACGAAGAATTACTTGCCGAATTTACCGCTCTTGATAAACGACTGTATAGTCATAGTAATACCGATACGCAACGGCCAGTGAGTTGCGACACAATTTTACAAGCACTAGAAAGCTTGAAAAAAGCGGGAGTTATGCAGGCCTCAAGCCGTAAAAAGGATAAACGACAACACTTAAGGCCTCTTTACCCTGACAACACTGACCTCAATATTTAAAGAAACCAAGGTAGCCCAACATGAGCATTTGGAAAAAAGCCCTGTCACTGGACTCACTTAACAATGACTTTCCCGATGGGGCCGCTGCAAATTCAGGCATTGAATACACCGACTTCGACGATAATACAATTACCGCCCGCATGCCCGTCGATGCACGCACCCGCCAGCCCTACGGTATTCTCCACGGCGGCGCTTCCTGCCTACTGGCTGAGACGGTCGGCAGCCACGCAGCGTCTCTGTTTATCGACATGGAAAAGCAGTACTGTGTTGGACTGGAAATTAATGCCAATCACATTCGCTCGGTGTCAGAGGGTTTTGTCTACGGCACAGCCAAGCCCATCCACCTAGGGCGCTCAACCCATGTCTGGGAAATTATGATTCGCGACGACGCCGGTAAAACCGTGTGTATTTCGCGATTGACGATGATGGTTAAAGATCAGTAACACCCTACACTCAGCAAAAAATAGAAAAGGGCGCACTGTAAAAACAGCCGCCCCGGGAATCAATTTTTAGGGCTTATTAAGGCGCAGGATTGGAATAACGTTGATGTAGCGCCTCTATGCCCTGCTCTACTTCCTGCGATAACACACAGCCGATACTGTCAATATTAGTCTTTAATTGCTCAAGATTTGTGGCGCCAATAATATTGCTGGTGACAAACTGCCTGCTGTTGACATACGCCAACGCCATGGTCGAAGGGTCCAATCCATGTTCACGTGCCAGTGTCACATAAGCCTCAGAGGCCGCAACAGCTTGAGGGCCGGAATAGCGTTGAAAGCGGTCAAATAAGGTCAAACGCGCCCCTGCTGGCCGCTGACCCTTCATGTATTTGCCCGATAGCATGGCCATCGCCAGCGGTGAGTAGGCCAGCAAACCGACATCTTCTCGAATCGCCATTTCGGCAAGCCCCACTTCGAAACTGCGATTGAGCAAGTTATAAGGGTTTTGAATACTCACGATGCGCTGGAGATCATCCTGGTGGGCGTGTCGCAAATACTCCATCACGCCCCAGGGAGTTTCATTCGACACGCCAACGTGCCGCACTAGACCCTCTTTAACCAGTTCGGATAAAGCACTCAACGTCTCTTCAATAGAGGCCAAATCAGATTGTTCTTTGTGACGATAACCCAACTGACCAAAAAAGTTGGTAGTGCGCTCCGGCCAGTGCACTTGATAAAGATCGATATAATCAGTCTGTAAACGCTTGAGGGAATCATGTACCGCCTGGCGGATATGCTCACGGTTTAAACGCGGCCCACCGCGCAGGTGCTTCCAGTCACCCGTCGCTTCAGAGCGTCCCGACACTTTTGTCGCCAGTATAACCTCGCTACGCTTGCCCCGACGGGCAAACCACTCGCCAACGTACTCTTCGGTGCGGCCCTGAGTTTCAGGCCGGGGGGGCACCGGGTACATTTCTGCTGTATCAAAAAAATTAACACCATTGGCGAGGGCAAAATCCATTTGCTCGAGGGCTTCATCGAGGTTATTTTGCTCCCCCCAGGTCATGGTGCCCAAACAGATAGCACTGACTTTAAGGTCAGTGCGACCCAACGTGCGATACTCCATAGTCATTACTCCTTGCTGCTAAGCTGCTAGCTTTAGCATTTAATGATAATTTGAGCACCTATTTAACCCCATCAGCTTCGATAAAACACTATAAAGCCGGTCACTTAATCAGGTAATATCAAAGGACATACCTCTTTCTCACTAACGTTAATACAGGAATCACCCCATGAAAATCGGCGTCAAACAACTTGTCGAAAACGCTTTGAAGGAAATTGAAACGATCAGCCTCGGTGAAGCCACAAAACTACTCGATGATGACAACACCGTTTTTGTCGATATTCGCGACATACGTGAACTTTATCGTGAAGGTAAAATACCCGGTGCTCTTCACGCGCCCCGTGGCATGCTAGAGTTTTGGGTCGACCCTGAGAGTGAATATCATCGAGAAATTTTTTCTTCCGGCAAAAAGTTTGTCCTCTACTGTGCTAAAAGTCATCGTTCAGCTCTCGCCACGTTAGCCCTTAAAGAAATGGGCCTAAACCCTATTTGCCACATTGATGGGGGATTTGAAGCCTGGCAACAAGCAGGACTGACCACCGAGCATGTTGAAAAAAAATAACACCTTCTTTTTCAACAACATGTAGTCATACGCTTATATGTCTCTTTAAATGACGTCTTTACGCCAACCTCTATTATAAAATGTTGTAATGCAAGATATTCTTAATCGGTACTCATGGATGAAAGTGCTTAGCAACTTGTGGCGCATCTATCTATTCGTCATTATAAGTTCAGCATTAGCACTTACCGTACTGGGTGCCTATCAATGGCACATGGTAAAGAAAGATGCTGACACTGAGTTGCGCTATCTCAACGACGTGAGTTTTAACTCAACACGCGCCATGCTCGATTATCAAAAGAGTATTTTCGAGAGGCTCGCTGAAGAAATTTTAGTCTATGATTTTGAAAACAGTGTGGATAAACTGCATCAAACGATTGAGCAAGTCATTAAACATGACCCTAGAATTATTGCCTTTATGGTCAGGGACCCTCAGGGTGAAATGATACTTGCGAGCAATGGCCTAGCCCCCATTGACAACCTTGCCTCCCTCGTTGCCGATCCTCTCAGTAAATACAACCTGCAAAGAACACTCGAACAAGATAAACCTGTTATTGGCAGCAACCGATTTATACCACCCCTCGCCAAACAAATTATCGCCGTGCACTATGCCGTACGTAAAAACGGTAAAGTCATCGCAGTACTGACCAGTGCCATCGAACATAGCATTGATCGTTATGCATGGAACAATAGTCAATTAAGCCGCGACACCATTTTGCAGATTTTTCGCAAAGACTATCACTATATCTATAGTTCGAGGCCTCAATTCAAAGAGGATCCAAAAGAATATTTAATACCTATACCCTCAGAAATCGTTGATTATTTTATTGAGCAAATGCAGGTACAGGCGGGCGTGCCACTTGACAGTCTGCTTAATGGAGGACTTCTTGTCTCTGTCAATGCACTATTTGCCCCAGGAATGGATGCCCTGTTCACCATCCGTTATGAACCTTACTACCGCTATTACACACTAACTTCTATAGAGCGCTATAGCTTGTATGCAGAGTTTTTCCCGCTTCTGGGTTGGCAAATAGCAATGCTATTTTTCTTCAATCTGCTTCTTTTCCTGATGTTCAAATTGTTTAATTTAGAACAGAAAAAATCACAAAACCGTCTCCATTTTCAAGCTAATCACGACCAGTTAACCAGCCTGCCTAATCGGTACTATCTTGCCAGCCACTTCGATGAGTGGTCTAAATCTTGCCGGGGAAGATTCGCGCTATTTTTTATTGATCTCGATAATTTTAAAGTGATCAACGATCACTACGGGCATTCAACAGGCGACAAAATTCTTATCGAGGTCGCCCGTCGTATCCAGACACAATTCAAGGACTTAAATATCCGTCACGGCGGTGATGAGTTTGTGATTTTTATCCCTGAGACTGACAAAGCCTTTCTGCTTCAACTCGCCAACAATTTTATCAACGACCTCATGCAACCTATCACTGCTGATAATACTGAATTTTCAGTCACCTCCAGTATTGGTATTGTCTGCGCACCCAATAATGGCAGCGAACTTGAAGTACTACTCAGTAAAGCAGATATTGCTATGTATGAAGCTAAAAAACATCGCAATGAAGCCTTTATCTTTTCCGATGAATTAGAGCAACGTAATGCCTACCACACAGCGATAGAAAGGGAGTTACGTAGCGCTATTGAACGCGATGAGTTATCTATGGTCTATCAACCCCAGGTAGACACCAATAGTGGCAAAACAATCGGCGTTGAAGCACTGGTGCGCTGGAATAATCGGCAACTCGGCAACGTTCCACCGTGCGACTTCGTCCCCATCGCCGAAAGTATTGGCATTATGAACGAACTTGGGCAATTTATTACCTTCAGGGCCATTGAAGAAATCGAAGACGTCTGCCAACAGACAGGACCAATGCGCCTGTCCATCAATGTATCGGTGCAACAACTCCTCACCGATGGATTCTTTGAATTCTTCAAAGGCGAAATAGAACGTCGGCATAACGATAGCCTTTCACTTATACTCGAAGTGACTGAAAGTATGTTTATCGAAGACTTACAACTGGCCGTTTATGTACTGCAACGTTTCAGCAATATTGACGTAAAAATCTCACTCGACGATTTCGGCACAGGGTTTTCCTCTCTCAGTCTGTTGGCCAACCTGCCCATTCATGAGCTGAAAATTGACAAAAGCTTTATTGACGAAATTTTGAGTGATGAAAAAGCTAAACGGCTGGTCCACAGTATTATTAGCATCGGCAAAGACCTAAAGTTATCAACCATCGCTGAGGGTGTCGAAGAACAATCACAACTGGCAATATTGAAAGATTTTGGCTGCGACTCGATTCAGGGCTATTACTATTCTAAGCCACTAAGCAAAACCGACCTTCTCGCTTTTCTTCTCTCTCAAGATAAACGTGCGCTTGGCGCTCATTGAGGGCATCTACGTTATAGTTTTCCCCTGTGCTCTGTTTCAAAGAGCCTTAATCAGATAACAACTCTGATCATTAATCCCTTTTCTGAAAGGATATAATAGTTGCTCATCAGCCAAACCCAGTGAACCCTTCGCCATGAGCTACGCCGAACGTCAACAATTTTTTAAACAACTACTCACTGTCTTTGGCCGTAAAACTGTGCTGGAAGCTTTGCAGGAAACTGCTATTCCGGCCTACCGATTACACTTGGCTAGTAGTAATCGCAACGACACTACGATGAAGAAAATCATTACCCTTGCCGAAGCCCGCGATATTGAGATACAGCACCACAGTCGTCAGGAGCTGTCGCGAATTTCTCGCAATCAACGACAGGATCAGGGGGTTGCCCTGGACCTCCAATGCCCCAACTACGGCGACTACCAAAGCCTTCTCAAAGCGGCCCCTAAAACACTTAGCCTCATCGCTCTTGATCGCATAACCAACCCGCAAAATCTTGGCATGGTAATTCGCTCTATTTGCGCCAGTCCCATCGACGGTTTATTACTGCCCAGTAAGGGTTGTGCGCCACTTTCACCCCTAGTCATTAAAGCCAGTGCGGGCACTCTCTTTCGCTGCCCTATTTATCGCTGCGACAGCCTACCCGTTGCTCTCAATGCATTCACAGACTTGGGAGCCCAAATTTGTACTTTAAACGCAGCACAAGGCACAGATCTAGCTATGTATAAAGTACCAGCACGAATAATTTATGTCCTGGGCAATGAAACCGACGGTGTATCGAGAGAGGTTAATGCACTTGCCACTGAACAGTTAAATATTCCCATGGCGAACGGGGTTGAGTCTCTTAATGTCGCAGTTACTGCCGCTCTGCTAGCCTTCCG
>JARGOV010000018.1:5426-28711 GCA_029212965.1 Porticoccaceae bacterium | reverse complement strand
CCCCACACCAATACAGCGGGGAAAAGCAGGCTTACGGGCAGGTGAGTGGCAATCAGCAGCATAATTCCTCCTCGCGAGAACAGGCTGATCACAAGCACTCTGCCAGGTTGGCGAAAACCGCTACTCAAACGTAAATAGAGTACGTTGGCAAGCAAGACTCCCACTGTAAAACTCAACTGTAGACCGGCATAGAATACTGCACTTTCGCCATAGACCTCCCGTGTCATCAGGGGCATTGCCACCAGGTAGACCCCGAAACCGAGAAAACCCGTAGCCCCAACCAGCAGCATCAGTGGCAACAATCGAGCGTGATGCCACACGGCCTGCAGGCCTGCGACAATACTTTGGCTCTGGTGCTGACGCCCTTCTCTAAGTCCCTCCCCTACCGGCTGACTGGCGCGAAGAAAAAACCCAGCGGCGATAAACATTAACATTTGAAAACCGAGCAAGAGGCTCAAGCCGATACGATCGAAAAGACCTGCCGATAAATACCCCAGACTTTGAGCAGCAAATTGAACCATTGTGGTACGCACAACAGAGCGCTGTAAATCTTCACCGGCGACCTGAGAGAGTAAACTCTCTCGTGCCGGCTGAATAAATGCAGTAATGACCCCATAGCTAGCACCAAATAGAATCAACAATTCATAACTTAAGTAGCCCTGATTAACGACAATAAACATCATCCCAAAAGGCAATAAATACAGCAGATAAAGCCGAAAAAGGTAGCTACCAAGGTGGCGATTATCGGAGAGTGCACCACCCAGTAAAATCAACAGTAGATTGGGGAGCATTACTGCCATTTGCGCAAGCCCTACCCGATCTGGAGATTCATGTAGCACTCCGACCACGAGCCAAGGAAAAACCACTACCTGCAAGCCCATAGCGACAGCGCTGCAACCCAGCCCACCCAGATAACACTGGAAACGGTTTAGCCGCTGATTTTCACCCACTGGTAATGGCCCGCCGCACTAAGAAGGACTTAATAATAGAGGTTACACTTTGCAGGCACACGTAAATATCAAATGGCGTCTTTAACCCACTCACAGCGCAGATGAATATCGTCACTACCTGGACTGTGATATTCCGCGTTAATACTTTCCCAGATAAAAGAATGAACACCCGACACCTCTGTTTCGAGATGCACATAGGCACTCACCCAATACATTTTATGTAGTAGTGCCTCAAACTGCTCGACCCACATTTGCCACTCATATTCGATGCCCTGATAAGGCGCCCCAAAATGTACAATTTCAGTATGTTGATCAATATCGCCCGCGAGTTGACTTGAAGAAGTAAACATTTCACGGCTTAACAAGGGCCAGCTTTCAGCACTGGGTAAAGTGGCCATCGCATTCCGGTTTACTTCAATACGATCAACCCCATCTGGGCGGTACACCACATCTTTAATACAGCCGTAAACCACCGACTCTTCTTGCATAACTAACCTCAATTAATCTCAACATCCCTACTTAAAAATCATTGTATTCCAGAACATCTATGTGAACTACAAGCTGTTAACAGCAAGCATCTGTATGCACCCAGCCATGGGCAGAAATATCAGGTACCTTTCTCCAGTAAAGCAAGGAATTCCTTTTCATCAATGACCTGGACGTCAAGTGAACGCGCCTTGTCTAATTTTGAGCCCGCACTTTCGCCGGCAACCAGACAGGTTGTTTTTGCCGATACACTACCCGTCACTTTTGCACCCAACGCTTCAAGTTGCTCTTTACCCTCCCCCCTGCTCATCGTTGCCAGCGTACCAGTCAAGACCCAGATTTGCCCTGCCAAAGGCAGAGCCTGGGGCTTGGTATCGGCAGGCTGAATATCGGGCCAATGAACACCCGCCTCACGTAAACTGGCAATAATAGCCAGATGATGAGGGTTACTGAAAAACTCAGTGACAAAGTCGGCAACAACGGGACCGATAGAGGGCACCGCCAGAAGAGCCTCTACGTTGCTTTCCTGTAATTTTTCTAAAGTACCGAAATGATTTGCGAGTAGTTTTGCCGTAGTCTCGCCCACTTCGCGAATACCGAGTGCATAAAGGAAACGTGGTAATGTCGTATGCCGAGCGGCTGCAATAGCCGCCAGTAAATTACTCGCCGACTTGCTAGCCATTCGCTCTAGGCCAACCAATTGCTCGATGCTAAGGCTAAACAAATCAGCAACGCTATGAATCAGCTTGGCATCCACTAATTGATCAATAATTTTATCGCCCAAACCATCGATATCGAGAGCCTTTCGAGAGGCAAAGTGTTTGATCGCCTCTTTGCGCTGCGCTGGGCAAACCAGGCCATCGATGCAACGCAGCACCGCCTGCTCGTCACTGCGCTGAAGAGGTGAACCACAAACAGGGCAAGTCTTTGGAAAAAGAATGTTTTTTAGGCCATCACTATCAATCTCGCCAGATATAACTCGGGCAATTTGCGGAATGACATCCCCCGCTCGACGCACGACAACTTGATCACCAATACGTAAACCGAGGCGTTTAATCTCATCCTCATTATGCAAACTGGCATTACTCACTGTCACGCCGCCAACAAACACCGGCTCAAGGCGAGCTACAGGTGTAACCGCACCAGTGCGACCCACCTGAAACTCCACATCGAGCAAGCGGGTGATCGCCTCTTCAGCGGGGAATTTACGGGCAATAGCCCAACGCGGAGCTCGGGCAACAAAGCCGAGAGCCTGCTGCAAATGAAAACTATCGACCTTGTAGACGATACCGTCGATGTCATAAGCCAAATTCGGGCGCAGCGCTTCCAGGCGTTGGTAGTAATCGACACAGGCGTCGATACCAACGACCGCCTCCATCAAATTATTGGTGAGAAAACCCCACTCTTTAAGCTGTAGCATCGTCGCAAGATGGGAATCGGGTAACTGGCCACCCTCAGTCTGCCCAAGGCTATAGGCGCACATTTCAAGAGGACGCGTCGCGGTAATCCGCGAATCAAGCTGACGCAAGCTTCCTGCCGCAGCATTACGCGGATTAACAAATGGCTTTTCATCTTTGACCAAAGCTTCCGCATTAATCGCATTAAACCCTGCACGAGGCAGATAAATTTCGCCCCTCACTTCAAGCATAGGTGGGAAGCCCTGACCCTTTAATTTAAGAGGGATTGAAGCAATGGTACGGACATTGGCAGTAATATTTTCCCCCGTAAAACCATCACCTCGCGTCGCCCCCTGCACCAATACACCATCGCGATAAAGCAGACTTACCGCCACACCATCGAGCTTGGGCTCGCACACAAAAGTAATCGGGCTATTGTCGTCAAGCCGCGTCTGCAAACGACGCTCGAAACCGCGTAGCTCATCATCATTAAAAGCGTTGGCCAGCGACAGCATCGGCACTTTGTGCTCAACCGATTCAAAAATAGAAAGTGGCGCCGAACCAACACGCTGAGTCGGGGATTCGGGATTTCTCAATGCAGGGTACAGCGCTTCGATATTTTCTAAACGCCGCAACAGCTGGTCGTATTCAGCATCGTCAATTTGCGGGTCATCAAGACTGTAATAGCGATAGTTATGCTGATCGAGTTGCTCGCGCAGTGCCTCGGCTTCTATAGCAGCCTGTTTGAAAGATAAATTGGGCTTATCACTCATGGTGGGGACAAGTTTTCCGTGCTAATTTCCAGTGATAAGGAGACAGGTCCAATGGCTATGGGCCAGGTAGCTAAAGCTAAGCGTTGGCTGTTAAACGACGGCGATTAAAGTCCATGATGCGTTGACGATAGTGCTCAGCTGTTTGTTGACTCAAAGCACTGCGTTGCTGATCTTTTAGCTCACCGCCAATGGCGGAATTAATGCCGTGGATACACTCCAGCATTAAGTCGAAGGTGCCCAGTGGATCTTCACTGTCTGCCAGCACCATCATAAAAGTCACTCCCGGCGTTAGGAACTCACCCATAGCGTTAAGTTCAAAAGTGCCAGGGTTAACCGAGTTTGCCATGCTAAAGAGAACATCGCCGGAGCCATCCTCGCGCTCATGGCGGTGGAAAATTTTTAATGATCCGTATCGCAAGCCGTTATCAATGAGCGCCTTGAGTAGTTCATCACCTTGAAAAACCTTTCCCTGTCGGGCCATTAAATGAAGAATAATGACTTCGTCTTCAGCAATTTCACTTGACGAGGGCTTTTTCGTCGACCTGTCCTGTTGAGCTTTAGTATTGCCAACACGACCTCTAGCCGTATGGCTTTTCTCCGCCTTGCTTTTGTGCCCTTTTTTTGTTGTCCTTTTACTTTCATTACCCCCATCATTACTGGTGGTAACAGGGCTTTGCGGAGGCTCATTATCCTTGTTTAAAGCGCTAGCTTCCTCATCAAATAATGAAAACTGAGATTCTGCGCGCTCGTCAGTCTCAACAATTTTATTCGGCTCAATAGCACTGTTCTGCGTAACCGTATTTTCTGTTAAGTCACCACTATCTCTTACAAATTCTTCCGCTGTAAGGTTATCTTCGGCATGTTCAGTAGCCGTCGTTTCAGTCTCACGAAAAGGTAATGTGACTCTGCTGGGATCAGATTTTCGATTCGCTTTAATTGCTTGACTAAGCTGTTCGGCATCATCCTCGTCGCGAAAAGCGACAACTCGCGCTCCGCCACCGGGAAGCTCACTGCCAAACTCATCGAAATCATCCCCTTCAAAAATGGGTTGGCGACGGCGTTTGACGCGCAACTTGCCCTTACCGGCACGACGCACACGACGAAAACCATCCAGCAGAATAGCCACTATCAATAAAGCGCCAAGAGCAATAAGGATTTCGCGACCGCCTAATTCCATTCCACGTGAACCTTTCCGAGTGTACTGCTATCTAGGGCAAAAAACGCATACCATTTCATGTGATTTACATTACAAAGCATGGCTAGGTAATTGTTTTCGTTATTATTGTGCCAGCTCCACAGCTTTGTCAACATCGACAGTCACGAGACGCGACACACCCGGTTCATTCATTGTTACCCCCATTAATTGATGAGCCATTTCCATGGCAATCTTGTTGTGGGTAATGTAGATAAACTGCACCGTCTCCGACATTTCTTTCACCATGCCCGCATAACGACCAACATTGGCATCATCCAGCGGTGCATCCACTTCGTCAAGCATACAAAAAGGTGCCGGGTTGAGCTTAAAGATGGAAAACACCAAGGCAATAGCCGTGAGTGCCTTTTCGCCACCCGACAACAAATGAATGGTCGAATTTTTCTTGCCCGGAGGCTGAGCCATAATGGTGACACCCGTGTCGAGTAAATCGTCACCCGTCAACGCCAAATAAGCATGCCCACCACCGAATAACTTGGGGAACAAGGCCTGCAACGAACGGTTAACTGTGTCGTAGGTTTCGCGAAAACGAGTGCGCGTTTCCCGGTCAATTTTACGAATGGCGCTCTCCAGGGTTTCTAACGCTTCATTGAGTTCACCGTCTTGGGCATCGAGATAGGTTTTTCGTTCCGACTCAGTTTTAAATTCATCCACTGCCGCGAGGTTGATGGCACCGAGACGCTGAACACGGTTCTCAACCTGCTGTAGGCGTCGCCCCCACTCGCCTTCATCGGCACCCTCAGGCAAGCCTGTTAACACCTCATCAAGCACATAGTCTGCCTCTGAAACCTGCTCGGCAATCGTTTTAGCCCGTGTTTCCAGTTCCTGCGTACCTAGGCGCTGTTGTTCGAGCTCACCGCGCTGTTGTTCCAGTGCAGTTTCGAGGCGGGTGCGCTCACCTTCGCACTGACGCATACTGTGCTCGGCCTGCTGAACCAACACCCGCACTGCGGACAACTCTTTTTCAACGACCAAACGCTGCTCTAAGTGCACCTCGAGCTCGCTCTTGAGATCCTCGCCGGGCCCCTGCTCGCCTTCAGAGGTACTCAACAGCGTTTGCTCTCTCTCCTGCAAACGGGCAACCTGAACCTCAAGTCGAGCAATACCCTCTTTGATGGAAGATAATTGTGTGCTGACCGACTGCTCGCGCATAGCCAGCTCATGCACTTTGTCGCGATCGTGACGGGCACGCTGGCGGTCATCGTCCAGGGTTTTACGCAGTTGATCACGCCGGGTTGATAATTCTTCACGCCGCTGGTTATCACCGGTCATCGACTCGATACCCAGCTCTAAGGCCTGACGACAATCGCGCAGCCGCTCTTTGTCTTGCTCAAGCTGCATGCGTGACTCTTCGAGCTCCTGCGAAATACGCGCTTTCTGCTGGGCAATTTGGCCAATGCGCTCTTTAGTCACATTCAATTTAGATTGCAACTGGGCACTGCGCTGCTGTAGTACGTCTCTACCACTATCAAGGGTCGTGCGCTGTGCCTCACCGGCCTTTAAGTCTTGTTGTTTGGCCTCTTGCTGCTCAAGTAAACGATCAACGTTACTTCGCAATGCCGACAGTTGTTGATGGGTATCATCGAGATCTCGCTTGCGTAATAGCACACCCGCAGAGGCATCGACCTCGCGGGCAACACGCACCCAGTTAGGGCCAAACCACAAACCATCGCGACTGATCACCGATTGGTGGGGAGCGAGGCTGGCACGCACTGCCAACGCTTCGTCGAGATTTTCGGTCGTCAGTACCCCCGCCAACACTGCTTCTGTCCGCTGATCCGCACCACTGATTTTGGCCAGCAATTGTTTGTCCGCGCTAGCCGCACCCGCAGCCTGATCCCCACTGGCAACTGTCACGCCATCAAGCAACAGCACGCGACCCGCACTCATCGCGGCGATGGACTCGGCATAGGCGTCGATTTTGTCGACACATACTGCCTGTAAAAAATCACCCAGTACAGTCTCAACGGCTGTCTCCCAACCACTCTCGACACTCAAGCCATCGGCCAAGCGCGGGGCTGAACCGAGCTGGTTGCTCTCCAGCCAAGTACGCTGGCTAGCATCTTCACCTAGCGAGGCCTGCTGTAGGGCTTCTAGCGATGCCGCTCGTCCACTCAAAGCTTGAACTTGCTCACGGGCACTGCCAAGGGCATTGGCAATGGTGACCCCTTCGCTACGATCCTGTTCTATTTGGTAGCGTACTTCTTCGATCTGGCAATCATGGGCCGCCAGCTCTTCAGCGCACTCGGCAATATTTGCCTCGAGAAGCTCTATATCCTCACCCTCGGCACTCTGCTCGAGGTTGGCACGCTCGCTATTGAAGCGCTGAATGCGCTGCCCCAGCTTGTCGATGGAGGTGTCGAGGTGCTGAATACGCGACTGCTGAACTTCCACCTCACGCTGAGCTATCGACGCAGTTTTGTTAAATTCATCCCACTCAGTCTGCCAATTCAACATACCTTGCTCGGACCGTTTCAAGGCTTCGGCTGAAAGTACTTCCGCCTCGCGCATCGTTGTCAACTGTTGGCTGATTTGCGCTAACTCAGCCTGCCAGCCCGCGGCTTTACTTTGATCGGACTGAAGGTGCTGTTGTGACTCGAGGAGGTTGCGCCGCGTTTGATCGAGGTCATCACGTAACTCACGAGCCCTATCTTCTGCGTGCTTTATTGACTGTTCGATACGCGCGACTTCGGCACCGGCAGCATAGTAGCGACTTTGTATTTTATTGAGCTTATCGTTATTTTCGCTGTGCTCTAGACGAAATTTTTCCAGCTCCGCTCCCTGGTGCGCTCTATCGACCAACAAAGCTTCAATTTGCAGACTTTGTTCAGCAATAATTTCACGTTTAATTTGCGCCTGTTGATCAAGGTCACGCCAGTGCAGCGCCTGTAACTGGGCACGCAGCAAGCGCTCTTCTTTTTTCAAACTGGTATATTTCGCCGCCGCTTCGGCCTGTCGCTCCAAACGAGAGAGTTGGCGGCCCAGCTCTTCACGGATATCAGTGAGGCGCTCGAGGTTTTCTCGGGTGCGCCGGATACGGTTTTCGGTGTCTTTACGGCGCTCTTTGTACTTCGAAATACCGGCTGCCTCTTCAATAAACACACGCAGCTCTTCGGGCTTGGACTCGATCAAATTCGAAATCATGCCCTGTTCGATAATAGAATAGCTGCGCGGCCCCAAACCGGTGCCAAGAAAGACATCGGTCACATCGCGGCGCCGACATTTACTGCCGTTGAGGTAGTAATTCGATTGCCCTTCACGGGTAACCATGCGCCGCACGGACACCTCACTGTAACTGGCGTACTCACCACTGAGCGAACCATCGCTGTTGTCAAAAACGAGTTCTATGGAGGCCTGCCCCACGGGCTTGCGGCCCCCGGAACCATTGAAAATAACATCGGTCATCGACTCGCCGCGCAAATGTTTAGCCGAGCTTTCGCCCATCACCCAACGCACGGCGTCAATGATATTGGACTTGCCGCAGCCATTGGGGCCAACCACGGCGCAAAGTTTACTGGGGAAAGACACAGTCGTCGGATCGACGAAAGACTTAAAGCCAGCCAGCTTGATACATTTAAGGTGCATCGATTACTCGTTCATAAGATTGCGGAAGCACCCACTGTCAGCCGACATGGCGCACATCAAGCGCTGATTTTACACGCTGTCAGGTCAGGTACAAAGCCTATATTCACCCCGGATAATGTTGACAAGACAGGCCTTGTAAAAGTGCCGCCAATAAGGCGAAAATTGCGTTTTTGATGCACAGTAAAACCATGCCCAATATTGTTCTTTTTGAACCGGAGATACCCCCCAACACGGGCAATATTATCCGTCTCTGCGCCAACACAGGTTTCAAACTCCATCTCATTGAACCCTTGGGTTTTGATATGGATGATAAAAAGCTACGCCGTGCGGGGCTCGATTACGGCGAATGGCAACGCGTTAAGACCCATAAAAGTTGGCGGCATTTTCTTGAAGCTCAAGAGCTTGCCGATCAAGCACTGGTCGATCAAAAATCAGATGGCCAAGGTGCACAAGCTAAAACGCCTGCCCGAATTTTCGCCATTAGCACTAAGGGTTCGAACAATCACTGCCAACCCCTCTTCCAAGCCGACGACATCTTTGTTTTTGGTCCGGAGACACGCGGACTCTCAAAGGATTTTCTGCAGGCCTTGCCAGAGGAAAATATTCTGCGCATTCCCATGCAGGCCAACAGCCGCAGTATGAATTTGTCCAATGCTGCAGCGGTCATCGTTTATGAAGTCTGGCGTCAACTCGATTTTCAGGGCTGCCGCTAGTGGCACAAAGTGACGACTCAAACCATATCAGTGGTCAACAAGCAAGGGGGGAAATCGCTATCTTTTACGGCTCTTCCACCTGCTACACGGAAATTGCCGCCGAAAAAATAGCGGCTATTCTCGTCGCTCAACAAGCGGTTGATCTCTACAACATTGCCGACACATCGATTGCCGTTGCCGAGCAATATCAGCACATTATTTTGGGTATCCCAACCTGGGATTACGGCGAGTTGCAAGAGGACTGGGAAAACACCTGGGACAACATTGACACTGTAAACTGGGCAGGCAAAACCGTTGCGATTTATGGATTGGGCGACCAAGAGGGCTATCCCGAATGGTTTCAGGATGCCCTGGGCTATCTTTGGACCAAGGTCAATAGTCTTGGCGCGACCACCATCGGCCAAACGAGCGTTGCCGGCTATCATTTTAGCGCGTCTAAAGCCCTGACCCCCGATGGTAAATATTTTTTCGGCCTCGCATTAGACGAAGACAGCCAGTTTGAACTCAGCGAGCAGCGCATTGACGCCTGGTGCCGGCAAATTGCTGCAGAATTTAACAATTAACGCGCAACTCGCACCGCTTAAAAAGCGTCAGCATCAACAGCCATAGTGGATACATGGCCGCTTTTAAGTGACCGATAATACGTCTCTGTGCGCGGCAGTACATTTTCAATATAAAACTGCACTGTCGCCAACTTAGTCTTATTAAACGGTGCCTTGATGCTGCTAGCATTAAGTTGTTGCTGAGCGATGATGGCACTTTTTACCATCAAACTTGCCGCAACACTGGTGCTGACTAGCAGCAAGAAATCGAAGGCGACGGCACCGATAAAATGTGGATCACTACGCGCTTGCTCAAGAATAAAGTCAATCGCCTGCTCACACAAATCAAGGCTTAGCAAAGCGGGCTGGGCCAGGTGTTCCAGGCCCAGGTCATTGGCGCACTGTAAATCTTGCTTTAAATCGGCGAGCAATTCACTGGCAGCTGCGCCCTGGTCGCGCAACAATTTACGGCCAATTAAATCCAGGGCCTGAATACCATTGGTTCCTTCATAAATCGGCAGAATACGAGCATCACGCATGTATTGGGCGGCCCCGGTCTCTTCAATAAAGCCCATGCCGCCATGTACCTGTACACCAATATAGGCCACTTCGTTACCCACTTCGGTACTCAAGGCTTTAACCAGGGGCGTCAGAATGTCGATCCGCCGCTGGTGATAGGCGCGGGTGTCGGCATCACTGCTGTGACTAAAAAAGTCCCAGTGGGCGAAAGCTGAATAACTCAGAATACGCGCCGCTTCAGTCTGGGATTTCATCAGCATTAGCATGCGCCGAACTTCGCTATGGTGGATGATGGCGACCCGCTCGGGTTGGCCTGGAGCGTTGCCCTGCACCCGATCGCGGGCGTAACTTACCGCCTGCTGATAGGCGCGCTCGGCGATGGCGACACCCTGCAAACCAACGGCTAAACGCGCATGGTTCATCATCGCGAACATATAGCTCAGGCCTTCGTTCTCCCTGCCGATCAAATAACCCACTGCGCCCTCGTTATCACCAAAGCTGAGCACGCAGGTTGGACTGGCGTGTATGCCCATTTTGTGCTCGACACTGACGGGATAAACATCGTTGCGCTTGCCCGGCTTGCCGTCGGCATCAAGAATAAATTTAGGCACGATAAAGAGTGATATGCCCTTCACGCCTTCAGGGGCGTCGGGTGTACGAGCCAGCACCAAGTGCACGATGTTGTCGGTGTAACTATGGTCACCCCAAGTGATAAATATCTTCTGTCCAGAAATCAGGAAATGATCATTGACAGGCACTGCCTTAGCGCGCACTGCCGCTAAATCACTGCCGGCCTGGGATTCGGTCAAATTCATAGTCCCCGTCCATTCACCGCTAATTAGCTGGGGCAGGTAGGCGGCCTTTTGCTCATCACTAGCAAAACGTTCGAGGGCCGTAATGACACCTTTGGTGAGAAGGGGCAACAAGGAAAAGCTCAAATTGGCGCTTTGGCACATTTCCTCTACACCAACGCCAACTAAATGGGGCATGCCCTGGCCATCAAATTGAGGGTCACCCGTTAGAGCTGGCCAACCTCCTTCGACAAAACCTTTATAGATACCATCGAGGCTCGGGGCACTCACCACGGCGCCATCTTCAACCCGGCAACCCTCACTGTCGGCACTTTGATTGGTCGGCGCAATCACTTGTGAAAAATAGCGCCCAGCCTCACCATAAATGGCCTCGATCAACTCAGTGGAGCACTCTTCATAACCCGGTAGGGCAGCAATATTGGCCATGCCAAGTACATCATTGACAAGAAAGTTCATCTCATCGAGAGGGGCGGTGTAATTTGTCATCTCATTTTTCCGTCGAATTACTCACGTTCAAAGCTACAACCCAAGCGTAGTTGTCTAGGATTTTGGCGCAGAGTCTAGTGACAGGCGGAATAATTTGCCCACTAATTTGTGACCTGCGAGTATCTCAGTTTATAGCGGCTAAACACCCAATGCTAGTAAGTTGAGCTGGGGAGTTAAACAACGAAAAAGACAATCCAAAATAGCGCTATACGCTAAGAATCTTAATGTAAACGGGAGGGTCGATTGGCCTCTAACTGACTATATGCTTTGCCAAAATAGTCAGCACTCATGGGTTTTCCGTAGAGATAACCCTGAGCGAAATGACAACCAATCTCTGCTAACACTTCCTCCTGACGGATGCGCTCCACACCAACCGCAATCACTGTTTTATCGAGAATATCCCCAATGCCTGTGAGCGCCTGAATCAAGTCCAGATGTTGACGCGTACCATTCAGCCGCATCAATAATCGATGATCGAGTTTCAGCGCTTCGACGGGAAATTCTTTAAGGTAGTTAACGTTTTTTCCTGAAGCCCCAAAACCATCAATACAAAAACGGAGGCCCATCTGGGTTAAGGTACGAACAAACTGTGTAGTCTTGGTTACACTCGCCAGCACTAACGCTTCACTAATTTCAAACATTAGACATGAAGCATCAAGTTTATGCTGCCCCAAAGTATCGAGGATTAACTCGGGATAATCAGGATCTTCTATCTGTGATATTTCAATATTAATAGAAACATAGCCGACATCCAGGCCCTGTAGATGCCAGCTCCGTAGTTGACGGCACACTTCGTTGAGAGTCCAGGCGCCCAGCTCACCAGTAATTCCAGCCTCTTCAGAAATCACCATAAAGTCGCCAGGCTTAATTAAACCACGGGCGTGGTGATTCCAGCGCAGTAAACTTTCACAACCCACCACACGTCGTTGTTTGATATCAAATAGCGGCTGATAGACCAGAGACATTTGGTTTCGCTTTAAGGCCAAGCGCAACTCAGACGGGTAGAACAAGCGACCCGATACCCGACTATTTTCACCATCATGCAAGCTGTAAAACCCATTTCGGCCAGCCGCTTTAGCTTTATACATCGCTGCATCGGCCTGCTTCATCAAGGTCGCCAGATCCGAGCCGTCATTAGGATAAACCGCAACACCCACACTCGCCGTTGCCTCTAATTGCTGGCCATGGAACTCAAACGGCTTTTCGAAACAGGAGAGCGTTTTTTCCGCTATCGATCTGACTTCAGCCAAGTCATTTATGTTTTCTGCAATTACCGTAAACTCATCGCCGGCGAGACGTGCCACGGTATCGCTCTGTCTCACGGCCCGGAGTAAACGTCGCGCAATTTCCTGCAATAGTTCGTCCCCAAAATGATGGCCGTGGGAATCATTGATCAACTTAAAGTTATCCAAATCGATGTAAAACAACGCAAGCTGGGTATGACTGCGTCTAGCACGCTGTATACCCTGCTCAAGTCTATCGAGAAACAGACGGCGATTAGGTAAATCGGTTAAATTATCGTGGGTAGCCAAATATCGTAGCTCCTCATGGCTACGCTTCATATAACTCAAATCAGAAAAAAACACCGCATAATGGGTCAGGGTTCCATTACTATCGCGAACAACACTCAGTGAAATATTGGCCGCAAACTGTTCGCCCGATTGACGCCGCAAAGCCACTTCCCCCGTCCAGTGATTTTTATCACGGATCGCTTGTAACACACCTTTAAAAAACACGGTATCGGGGTGCACTAATAGGCCCTCTGAACTATCCCCGCGAGCGATAATTTTCAAAAGGTCCTGGCGGGAAAACCCAGTAATCCGCGTAAAAGCATGATTAATACTGAGCGGCTGGCGATGACGGTTAAAGATAATAACTGCCTCACCTGAAGTGGCGATCAATTGTTCAGAGAAAGCCAGGCGATTATATAAGCGTTGATCTTCGGTAATGTCGACTGAGAGACATTGAAAACCTGCTCGCTGCCCATTCTCATTAGTCACTACAGAGAAACGGTGCTGGTAAAACTGGGTACCGAAGTCTCCATGGGCAACAAACTCTTCACCCTCCTGAGCACGTTGTAGTAAAGCATAAAAATTCGGATAATCATGTTTGAGAACGCTAATATCGCGACCCAATAAGTCTGCCGTATCTACCTCGCTGTTAATTCCCTGCCAACCAATAACTTGGACCAGCAGGCCTCTGTGATTCACTTGCCAAATCACTGCCTTGCACATATCAGCAATATCCCCCAGAGAAGCTTCATTTTTGTTGGGAACAACACTTAGCGTCGCTGGACTAGAGCGTCTTTTCAACAAAAAAATGCTCAACACACAGGACAGAGCTAAAGAAAGATAAAGGGGAATATTAAGGCCGAAAGGAAAGCCCCAAAAAAAATGCAAACTTATACCTACTGACAGAAAAACCAGACCAGTACTATAAGGGGCCAGGCTCAACTAACCGTTCCTTCTAGGCGAAGAAGGCATCGGCGATAGACAGCGAGACCTATTCAAGGTTCGCCGCCCGATCTGCAAGTATTCACTGACAAAAACCATGACGTCTCCATAACGGCGAAAGACCGAAATCCGCAAAGAGGCGAGTATATGGAGAATGATCATCAACCAACAGAGTCGGATAGTCCCTAGGGGCTGAAAGGCTGAATATTTTCTCAAGCGGCTACGAATCTCGTTAATGCTCTAAGTTCACGCTCTCCCTTCGCAAACCAAAAACCAATGTTGCGACCTCATCCTCCGATCGTCGCCTCTATTTTCGAGCTTTAACTGACTGGGTGTTAGTTACCTGTAAACACTATAAACTACGCGCAACCACTTCCAGCATAATTTCACTGGTGCCGGCATATATTCGAGCAACGCGACTGTCGGCATACATCCGGCAGATCAAATATTCGTCCATATAACCATATCCACCATGTAACTGCAGGCACTCATCAACAATTTTTTGTTGCAACTCTGAAATCCACCACTTAGACATTGATGCGGTAGCGTTGTCGAGCTCTCCGCTGACGACTTGCTCGATGCAACTGTCGATAAAGACCCGGGCGGCACGGGTGAGTGAAGCCACCTCGGCCAGCTTAAAGCGCGTGTTTTGCATTTCCATTAAAGGCTTGCCAAAGACGTGGCGTTCTTTGACATAAGCCAATGTTTCTGCAATGGCTCCTTCCATTAAAGCAACACCTTGAATACCGACAGTGGTGCGCTCGTAGGGCAAGTCACTCATCAACTGGTAAAAGCCCTTACCCTCTTCTCCGCCGAGCAGCTGACTCTGGTGCACACGAACATCTTCAAAGAACAGTTCGACCGTATCCTGCGCCTTCTGACCCATTTTTTTCAGTTTCTTGCCGACGCGAAAACCGGGTAAATCAGCCGTCTCCATGAGCAGCAGCGATACGCCTTTACTTCCGGCACTGGTATCAGTCTTGACGATCAGTATCAACAATTCACAGAGATAACCGTTAGTGATAAAAATTTTCGAGCCATTGATAACGTAGTGCTCGCCCTCTTTCACGGCTTTGGTGGTAATTGCCTGCAAATCTGAACCCGTGCCAGGTTCAGTCATGGCAATAGCACCAATCATTTCGCCGCTGGCCATTTTCGGTAGGTACATGCGCTTCTGCTGTTCAGTACCATGATTGAGAATATAGTGGGCGCTAATACTGTGTACGCCCTGCCCCATGCCGGTTAGCCCACGGCGCCATTGCTCCTCGAAAAAAACCGCTTCATAGCGAAAATCAGCACCACCTCCCCCGTATTCAGCGGGTATATCACTACAAAGAAAGCCTTGGGCCCCCGCTTTTCGCCAGACTTCTTTATCGATATGGCCCTGCTCACGCCAGCGTTCATCGTGAGGCTGCATTTCATTTTCAACAAAACGGCTAACGGAACTGCGGTAAATATCGAGGTTTTCATCCATCCACGAAGGGCGGTAATCAATCATTGGTATACTCTCCTGTTCGAGCTCTAGCGCAGTAGCAACTGAGTCGTTTTATACATTATATGAAATCGATCAGGATTTATGGCCGGGCCGTATCCTTTGGCGCATGAACCCTCACCTGCGCTTCACCGCTGAGTTTTGACTCGCCATGTTGGTCAACCGCCCTGAGCTTGAGCTTAAGGATATAAACATCATCCCTGTCAATTTTTTCAACCACTTCACCATGACAGGTAATAGTATCACCCACGTAGACAATAGCCCCGAATTTAACACCAAAAGTAAGAATGGCCGTCTGCGGCACCCAAGCCGTCAAGAGCTGTGCCATATAGGCCATGTCAAGCATACCGTGGACAAAAACATCATCAGCGCCTGAGGCCCGAGCAAAGTCACTATCAACATGCACAGGGTTATGGTCATTCGAGGCGCCACAAAAGTAGGCCAGAGTGGTACGCGTGATAGGGGCTTTCGTCAAACTCGGCAGTTGATCTCCAACCCCTATTTGATCAAAGAAAATATCTTTCATAGATTCTGACTATTCTTCCTTTTCTGGCGACTCTCAAAAATATCATCCTCGCTCAACCACCGTTTGGCGAAAACGGGTAGTGAGCTGTCCTAATTGGTTAGTGGCAACGGTTTCCTCGACCATGAATTTAAAAGCACCGCGACGTCTCTCAAAAACATCGGTAATCGTCGCCACCAGGGTGATTTGGTCCCCTCCACAAATCGGCTCAAAATATTCAAAGCTCTGGGCCGTGTGGAGAATTTTACTTGCATTCAATCCCACCGCTTTAGCTCGAGCAAAGGGGTCAGGTACCGCACATCCCAGTGTAACCCCGTAAGTCGGTGGCGCGAGGATAGAACGGTAACCCTCAGCAATAGCTGCGCCTTCATCAAAATAAACGGGATTTTTTTCATCCACTGCCTTGGCAAAAAATTTCAGCTGCCACTTATCTACATCCACCACTAAAGGAGGAAAACTCTTGCCGATCAAGGTCTTATCTAACATGGTGCTACCGTAATTTTTTCCAGCTGGAAATGTATCGGTATCGTCCAATCAATACAAGCATCGGTCTCGAACAAATAATCTCTTGTCTAGGTGCGACAATGTGACGCATCGGGGCAAAGCGGAGAAATGGTTATGATAAACCCATCATTTTTTTGCGGACTCTGCAATGAACAAAGCGTTTCTTCTATCGCTGATCGCCATCGCGCTTTCTTTGAATATACCAATTGTTAGCGCCGAAACCGGCAGTCAAACAGGCGACCCTACACTCGCAAAGCCGACACCCAACAGTGTTGAAGTCGAAGAGATTATTGTCGAAGGAGAGGCCTTAAGCACAGCTGAAACCCTGAGTATTGAGCCAGACCTTATCAGTAAGCCCGATAGCGCCGCTATTTTACAGGCACTGCCCGGTGCCAACATTAATAGCAATGGCCCAATCACTGGCATCGCCCAATACCGAGGCCTATTCGGTGATCGCGTGGCTGTGACGATGGAAAATGAAACCGTGCTCAGCGGTGGCCCCAATGCCATGGACACCCCTCTGTCTTACGCACCACCTCTTTTGGTGAAGTCGATAGAACTCTCCCCGGGTATCGTTTCCGTTGTCTCTAGTCAAGAATCCATGGGGGGTCTGATTGAAGCTAAACTAGACCGTGGCAATTTTACTGACACCCGCGAAGCCACCATTTCCGGTGACGTTGCGACCCGCTACAGCTCCGTCGATGACGGCAGCAATAGTGCCGCAAAAGTTGCCGCTGCCAATGATAAGCACAAGCTGGCCATCCTCGCATCCATTGATGAAGGCAACGACGCAGAAACAGGGGACGGCAAAACACTGCGCGACACGGGTTACCGGCGCGAACGCTACGACCTAAGTTACGGTTGGCAAAATACCACCAGTGAAGCAGAGGTCTCTCTCGGCAAACTGGAAACGAGTGATACGGGCACTCCCGCTTTACCAATGGATATTATTGATATCGATACCGACATGGCCAATTTTAACGGGATGGCCCAATACAAGGGGGCAACCATTCGCACGCGCTTGGGGTATCGCCACGTTTACCATTTAATGGACAATTTTTCTTTGCGCGCCAACAATAACAACATGAGTTATCGTGCCAATAAAGCCATTGGGCAACAATTGACCTGGGGCGCCAGTGTCGAGCTCCCTATCGGCGATGATTCTCTCACGGTCGGTATCGACAGTGCCGACACCCTGCACGACGCCGTCATTACGAACCCGAATATGGCAATGTTTCGCGTGCAAAACTTCGCTGATGCCGAACGTGACATTTATGGTTTCTTCACCGAGTGGAAAGGTTCGCGTGGCAACTGGAAATTAGAAGCTGGCGTGCGCTATAACCATGTTGCGATGAATAGTGACGAGGTTTTTGCCAATGGCATGATGGCGATGATGCAAATGCAGGCCAATCAACTGGCCAGTAACTTCAACAATGCCAGTCGAGATCAAAACTTTGACAATATTGATATTGTCTTGAAAGCCACTCGCTCGCTCAACGCCAATACTGATTTCAATATTGGCCTCGGCAGAAAAACCCGAGCGCCATCGTACCAAGAACTCTATCTATGGTTGCCCTTGCAATCTACCGGTGGCCTTGCTGATGGACGTACCTATATCGGCAACCTCGATCTCGACAGCGAAACCAATCTTGAAATGACTTTCGGCCTAGATTGGAGCGCTGACACTTTCTACGCCAACGGCCAAATATTTTTCCGCAAAGTCGATGATTTCATTCAGGGCACCCCTTCAACCAATATGACCGCCAATATGTTGTCGACCATGATGAGCGGTCAGAACCCCCTGCAATTTACTAATATCGACGCTGAACTCTATGGACTCGATGGTCGTTACGGCATGGCTCTAAACGACAACTGGCGGCTCGATGGTGTACTCAGTTATGTTCGAGGTAAGGACAAAGATGGCAACGATAACCTCTATCGTGTTGCCCCCTTGAATAACCGTCTAACCTTAACCTGGCAACAGGACAAGCTGAACGTCAGTCTCGAATCAGTGATCTACGCCAGTCAATCAAAAACAGCATCGTATAACGCCGAGGAAAAAAGTTCAGGTTATGGCTTATTCAACGTCTACAGCCAATATCAAGTTTCCTCTGATTTGCAGGTCAACGCGGGTATCGAAAACCTTCTCGAGAAAGATTATGTCGACCATCTGACCGGCTACAACCGCAACGCCGATAGCGATATTCCCGTCGGCGACCGCTTACCAGGGCGGGGTCGTAACTTATTTGTGGGCGCCACCCTCTCTTTCTAGGGTCAATGGTCAACACCCAAGGTTCATTACCCTGTCACTGCACCATGGACAAAATAATACCGCGGTTTGTAAAGCCAGTTTCTTTAAATCAGGCCTGACTTTAGTTTTTTTATATCACGTAAAACTGCGTGTGGGTACGGCAATTTGTTAGCATAGATGCATTAGCGGACATCCATACTAATAAGTTGTCTATGAGAGCAAACCTTTGAGCCAACCTCCTTCTAATATTTCTGCCGCACGACAAAACCTCCGTCGTCTGACTAATATTCGCCACATTGCCCTTGGCGGACAAATTTTTGCACTCTATTACTTCACCCAAATATACCCATTAGGTTTACCTATAGGCACCATCAGCACTCTGATTATTGGTTTTGCAGCCATCAACCTGCTCACCCAATGGCGTAGCCATTGGTCAAAGACTATTTCCGAAATGGAGTTTGGTGCACATCTACTAGTCGATATCAGCGCCCTTACCGTCCTACTCTATTTTAGCGGCGGCGCAACGAACCCCTTTATCTCCTATTATTTAGTGCCCATCAGCATCGCCGCTATCAGCTTGCCCATGGCGATGACTTGGGCCATCACCGCCCTCTCCATCCTCGCCTACAGCGCGCTTCTCGTTTATTACCAACCCTTTACTCAGCTTCCCACCCACCACGGCAACGCTGGCTTTAATCTTCACATCACTGGCATGTGGATTAATTTTGCTATTAGCGCCGGGCTTATCACCTATTTTGTTGTACGAATGGCCGCTGCTCTACGCATGCAAGAGGCGGAGCTCAACACACAGAGAGAGGAACAAATGCAGGATGAGCAATTACTCGCCATCGCCACTCTTGCCGCCGGTGCCGCCCACGAACTGGGCACTCCATTAAACACCATGAAGCTTCTCATCGATAATCTTGCCGAAGAGCTCACCGATCCCGAACAACAACAAGATGTCGCTACCCTCAACCAGCAAATAGCCCGCTGCCGTAAAACTCTGCAAAGCCTAGTGAATGCCGCGAGCATCATTGAAGAAGGCTCCAACCCTGTTTCTGTCGCCACGTATATTGACGCTTTACTGGACAACTGGTTGCTAATCCGCCCCGATGTTAAGCCTAAAATTAATATTGCCAGTAACAGCCCCCGTATCAACGCCTGCTTCCATCCTGTGGTTCAGCAATCACTCCTAAACTTACTCAATAACGCTGCCGAGGCCAGTCCTGAACAAGTGGAGGTCACTGTTCACTGGGATGAACGCTGCCTTTACATCGATATTCGAGATTACGGCCCCGGCATTAGCCCAGAGCAAATTGAAAAAATGGGTAGGCCCATCTCTAGCAATAAACCCGGCGGCCTCGGCCTTGGCCTCTTTCTCACTCATAGCAGCCTTAATCGCCACGGCGGCCAGGTGAGCCTTTTGAATGCCGATGGTAGCGGGCTACTCACCTCTGTCGCCCTACCATTACAAACGGTCACCAACAAATGAACGTTAATCGCTTAAGCAGTGAAGAAACTTATTTAATTGTCGATGACGATGTGATTTTTGCCGACACACTGGCCCGCAGTCTACAACGTCGTGGAGCAACCTATTATGTAGCCAACGATGAGGTGCGTGCTGTCCAATTTTGCAAACTATATCGCCCCACCCGCGCGATCGTGGATTTAAAGCTAGTTAATTACTCCGGGCTGCATTTAATCGAGCAACTCAAGACAATTGACACACGTATTAAAATTGTTATTTTAACGGGCTATTCCAGTATCCCAACAGCGGTTGAAGCCATAAAACTCGGCGCTAGTAATTATTTGTGTAAACCAGCCGGACTGGGTGATATTTTATCGGCATTTGAGGCCAAAAAAGGCAATGCAGACTTCCCTCTCGCGGAACAGCCACCCTCCGTCAATCGATTAGAATGGGAACATATCCAGCGCGTACTGCAAGAAAATGACGGCAATATATCAGCTACCGCCAGAGCACTGGGGATGCACCGAAGGACCTTACAAAGAAAATTACAGAAACGCCCCATGCAACAGTGAGGCAAACACATCATGCATAGTGCGGCAAAGGATGTTAATGTCGAATAAAACAACAACTGACAGAAATGATAAACAGCGATAAACCCGAGATAGTAGCGCAGCGCACAACAGACCGCGTCTTCACCAAAACCCATCGGATTAACGCGCCAAAAACATTAAAAAGCTATACATAATAATAAGGAGACGATCATGTCAAAACGAATGTTACACGGTTTTAAAGTCATCGACTTTACCCACGTGGTAGCAGGGCCCCATGCCACTAAAATACTGGCAGAGCACGGCGCTGAGGTAATCAAAATTGAGCCTCTTAAGGGAGAACTCGCACGCACTCTACCTATGCTACGAGACGGGAAGAGCGCTTATTTTATTCAGCATAATCTCGGTAAGAAAAACATGGCGATAAATATCGCCACAAAGGAAGGTCAGGAGATCTGTTACGAGCTGATAAAAGACGCTGATGTGGTGATTGAAAATTTTTCACCCGGCATCATGAAACAGCACAACCTCGACTGGGATACCCTCAAAAACATCAACCCTGGGCTGGTGATGTGTTCTATTTCCTGTTTTGGTCAAGACGGACCCCTCGCTAACTTACCTGGCTTCGATTGGATCGGTCAATCTTACGCAGGTATTATCGACCTGCTCGGCAAAAAAAATGAAACACCGGTTTTCGGCGACTTTGCCTTCGGCGATATCGCCACCGGAGCCCATGCCTACGGTGCCATTGTCACCGCATTAATGCATCGTATGCGCGGCGGTAAAGGCCAGCATATTGATATTTCATTAATTGAAGTTTTGTTTAGTTTTCACGAACTAAGCGTACAACTGTATGACACCACAGACGGCCAAATGCTCGCCACCCGTGCCGGTCCCGACCACCACTTGCTAGCGCCCGCTGGTATTTTTAAATGCAAAGACCGTTACCTGTTTATCGTAGGCCTGAACCAATGGGCCGGTTTGTGTAAAACCATTGGCCGCGACGACTGGACTAGTGATCCGCGTTTTAAAAACCCCGGTGATACTGGCAAATACCGGGAAGAAATCAATGCCGCCATTCAAGACTGGCTTGATTCAATGGCCACCCCCGAAGATGCCATTGCGGCCCTTGAGGCCAACAAAGTAGCCTGCGCTCCCATCCTCAATATCCCAGAATTCATGGAACACCCCCACGTCAAAGCACGCGGTTGTGTGAGAACCGTCAAGGATGATGTGTTTGGTGAAATCCACATCCCTCGTACGCCTCTGCGCTTTTCAGAATTCCCTGAACCCCCCGACCTGAGAGCCGGTACACTCGGGCAAGACAACCACGACATCCTTCGCGAACAGTTAGGTTATAGCGATCAAAAAATTGCCGACCTTGAAACCGCAGGCGTGATTGCGGCTAAGGGTATTTAAGTTGGCTGCGCCAGTGCCTAAATTAAGCACTGGCGCATTGTGCTGGTACGACTTTATTTATTACTTTTTAGGATAAGCTATGAATATCTAATTTTTCGAAAAAAGCCGAATGCCGCTAAAGCCAAGCCAAAAAGTATTAGCATCGGTGGTTCTGGTACGGTGGAGTTTGTAGGCGGGAAGACTTCAGCGGCTGTACCCTCAATACCGACAGTAAAACCATTCCAATTCTCACTACTCAGGCTCCTCCAACTCACTGTATCGAAGGCACCAGTAAAGCGCAATGAACCATGAGGCTCGCCAGTACCGAGCAACTGATACTCAAAAACGCCTCCACCAAGATCAACAGTGTTTTTATAAGAAGTTCCACACCCCCAATAGCCACAATCATTTCCGTCAGTGACATCACCGAAACTTAAAATTTCAAAATCCTGATCAAAAGAATAGCCATTGCCATTTAAACTAACATAGGAAAAAACTGGATTGGCTATAGTTTCAGAAAATGATAACGACTGTAGTCCTGCATACCGCAAAGCGACAATGTCTGTACCCGTGGGAATGTTGTCAACAAAGGCACCTGTATAAGGTGAAGTCGCCGCATTCCTGCCGCTTCTATTATTTTGCCAAAAGTCAGTGCCGCCTGAGCTTTGAAAAAAACCAACCCCTTGCGGGTTATTGTAAGTAACCCCTACCGTTGCGCTACTTGTAGTGATACTCCCTAGTGCAGTGAACCCATTTGTACCATTGCTGCTTTCCCAATCTGTCCAGTTAATCGGGACGGCCAAGGCAGTGAGGCTTGCCAAAAATAACGCTACAGTAGTAAAGCAACGAACTATCCATAAATTCTTACAACGCATTTTTATACCCCTTTCATTTGAACCCAAATACCTATAACTAAATTTCAATACACCAAGCGAATTAAAATATGTTGTTACTACCATTTCAATTACCTAACCTGCAAAATTTGAAAGCAAAATTCACACCACGCTCATAAGCAATTGTTTTATATGCAATAATTATTCAACCAATAAAATTATATTGCAACTTTGTAAAGAAAACCGACACATTTCATGCATAACTGTTATTTATAGTCTGGGATAATTATTAGCCCTAACATACTAGCACTCAATTTGAATGCCACATTTTCCAACAAG
>JARGOV010000018.1:0-5326 GCA_029212965.1 Porticoccaceae bacterium | reverse complement strand
AATTATTAGCCCTAACATACTAGCACTCAATTTGAATGCCACATTTTCCAACAAGAATATATTAACGGGCTCTATTTGAACGAATCGAGCCTTATTCCTGATTCGCTTCACGCTCCAAACCTGCCCAATCAAATAAAGCCGGCTCTTTATTCAAAAAGCGGCTTATCGCATCCCGATGATAGTCAGTATCAAAACACACTCCCTGACCGTAAGCCTCTAACTCAGAAATAGTGCGATGGTCACTGTGAAAAGATTGATTAAGAATGTTTTTAGTAATACCAATGGCCGTTGTGGAGGCGTGGCGAAAACGGCTAGCAAATTCGAAAGCGTGGTCAAACAAACTTTCTTCATCGACAATAGCTGTAACGAGGCCCAGGGTCTGCATTTCATCGGGCTTGAGGATTTTCCCGGTATAGAGTAATTCCCGCGCTTTTTGCAAGCCGACCAAACGGGGTAACAAAAACAGGCAACCCATATCGGGTATTAAGCCAGTACGTACAAACACCCCGGAGCAACGGGCGCGGGGTGTACAAAAAATGAAATCGCAGGCCAACATAATACTGAAACCTGCACCCATAGCGGCGCCGTCTACGGCGCCAATCACCGGCACTTCAAGATTGACGAACTCGTCGAGCCAAATATGAGAGCGTCGTACTCGCTCGCGCCGTGCGGTTGGCTCCGGTGCCATTTCCTGAAAAGATTTAATATCACCACCGGCACAAAAATTACCGCCCTTGCCGGTCACCACGAGGGCTTTAATATTCATTTCTTCACGAATTTCCAACATAACATCGGTAATGCCGAGGCGAATTTCCGTATTTAACGCATTGCGTGCCTCTGGCCGGTTAAAGGTCAGAATACCAATTTCATCTTTTATCTCATAGGTTATAGCGCTGCTTGAGCCACTTAGGTTTGTCATAATCTCACGTATTTACTTATGCTTGCGGCGAATTTGCTTGATCATGCCACCACCAAAAAACTTTAACATTCCCGACATCGCACTCATATCCCAATCCACATCGAGTCCCTTGCCCATGCGCTCAATTTGCACACAGTGCCAGCCGACATCGGCAAAACTGTTTAAGTGTCGAATGCGTTTATTATCACTTTTGGGGCTAAACGTTTTTTCGCCGAGATCTAAATTTAAATCGGCTATGCGGGCACGTTGAAAGCTACTGTTAAGAATACTGTTAGGCAATTCTGGCTCTGACGAGAGAGGTCGACCCAGGCCAACAAGGTTGGTCACACCGCTCTCGACGGCCTCCTCCATGCCCTCCAACGTGCGAAAGCCACCCGAGACCATCAAAGGAACATCACTCATCTGGCGGATTTTTTGTGCCATATCCAGGAAGTAAGCCTCCCGTTTAGCCGATGCCGCGGCGATGATTTTCTCACCACCGGCAGTAGTGCTACCCGCCTCATCAAGCAAAGCCATATGCTCGTAGGTGCCTCCCGACAGCTCAATTAAATCAACACCTTCCGCCTCCAGCCACTGAATGACGGTGCGTGAATCCTCTTCTGAAAATGCCCCTTTTTGAAAATCAGACGAGTTTAATTTAACACTAATAGGATAATTCGGTCCCACTGCTGCACGTGTAGCACGCACACTTTCGAGCAATAAGCGAGCGCGATTTTCAAGACTCCCTCCCCACTGATCTGTGCGTTTATTGACCAGCGGCGAAAGAAACTCGCTGATCAAATAACCGTGGGCAGCGTGCAATTGCACACCGGTAAAACCGGCCTTTTTCGCAATGGCGCCAACCCGCGCAAAACGCTCGATAATGCCTAGAATTTCGGCCTCACGCAGTGCTCGCGGCTTCGCGTGCACCCACAGCATGTCGACCTTTACCTCGGACGGTGCCAGTGGCTCGCGCGTGATATAACCGGGTGATTGTCGTCCCGGGTGACTAATCTGCATCCACAACTGAGTGTCGTTGCGAGTACCCGCCGCCGCCCAGCCTTTGAGTAAATCGAGATTATCCTCATTTTCAATCACCACATTGCCTGGGCGCTCCAAAAAACGGTGATCAATCATCACGTTTCCTGTGACCGATAGCCCTGTGCCTCCCAGCGCCCAACGCTCATAGAGCCGACATAATTCCGGGGTGGGCCTATCCCAACGATCGGCAAGCCCTTCAGTCATGGGCGCTTTACCAATGCGATTTTTGATGACAACGCCACAGGGAAGAGTAAAAGGTTCAGAGAGAATATGACTCATATTTATGCCTCAAGTATTTTTATCGGTGCCAATCTCAGCGCCACCACTTTATTAAATAAAAGTAGTGCCGTAGTCTAAAACTTAACTGTTGGCTAATTGTACTTCGCGAAAATCGAGCATCCGCTGCAGTGGAAGCATGGCTTTTTTACCGAGATCCTGTTCTACGTGCATTTCATTGGCACCGCGCTCTAGGCTTTCGGCTAAATTTTTCAGGTGATTCATCGCCATCCAGGGACAGTTGGCACAACTGCGGCAGGTCGCCCCGTGGCCTGCGGTAGGTGCGATAATTAACTCTTTATCGGGCGCCGATTGCTGCATTTTGTAAAAAATGCCTTCATCGGTCGCGACTATCATTTGCTGGTTAGGTAAGTTTTGCGCCGCCTCAATCAACTGGGAAGTAGAACCCACGGCGTCGGCCATGGCGATCACTGACTCCGGTGACTCGGGATGCACTAAAATAGCAGCATCGGGGTACACCTGCTTTAAGTCGAGCAGACCTCGAACCTTAAACTCTTCATGCACTATGCAGCTGCCATCCCACAATAAAACATCGGCCCCGGTCTGCTTCTGTACGTAGCGCCCTAAGTGTTGATCGGGTGCCCAAAGAATTTTTTGGCCTTCACTATCGAGGTGTTCAACTACATCCAGTGCAATACTGGAGGTCACGACCCAATCAGCTCGCGCTTTTACCGCCGCTGAGGTATTGGCGTAAACCACAACGGTGCGGTCGGGATGTTCATCGCAAAAAGCGCTAAACTCATCAATGGGGCAGCCGATATCGAGGGAGCAGGTCGCCTCGAGGGTTGGCATTAACACCGTTTTTTCAGGGGTGAGGATTTTTGCCGTTTCGCCCATAAACTTCACCCCCGCGACCATCAGTGTAGACGCCGGGTGCTGTTTGCCAAAGCGCGCCATTTCCAAAGAGTCAGAAACAATGCCGCCAGTTTCTTCGGCAAGGGCCTGAATAGCCGGGTCAGTATAATAATGGGCCACGATGACGGCGTCGCGTGCCACTAACAAAGCTTTGATTTTCTCTCGATAGAACTCTTGCTCTGCCGCCGATTCTTCCGGTTCAAGTTTTACTTTGTCGAGATGTTGCTCGACCAGTTTGCGGAAATGGGGGTTCTCGGCAACGGAAATACGTGTGGGGGCATTCATAGAAAAAGAGCAGTGACTGCTGAATAGTTAGATTCGAAAATTTTACCACATACGCTGTAAACTTCGCGCTTATTGATAAAATAACAAAGCCCCAGTGATTACCTGCCGGAGCATCGTTGACCCCATGAGAATTGATTACACCTTGGCAAGCACCGATTCGGCAAAGTCATTGAGCCCCCGCTTAATACCCTCGGCGTCATAGGCTGGCGGATTAATCATCATACGTGACGCGCCAATATCCTCATACTGGCGAACGCGACCTGGATCCAGGGGCCCCGCCGCGGTTGTCAGTTCAATTTCACTGGGGTCACGGCCGATTTTCGCACATTCGTCTCGCATCGCATCAAGTAGAGCTGGCAGTGTTTTCAGGCTGCCTGACGCCGGATAAAACCCATCGCCCACGCGGGCGGCACGCCGGGCAGCACCTTCGACATTACCGCCGACAATAATCGGCACACCAGGCTTTTGTACCGGCTTGGGGTTGGAGTGCAGCGGCTCCCAATTGAAGTACTTGCCATTAAAGGCCTCTGGCTCATCGCGCCACAGGGAGCGTATCGCCTGTACCGACTCTTCGGTGCGCGCAGCTCGCTCTTTAAAAGGCACACCTACCACCTCCATTTCCTCTTTCAACCAACCGATCCCAACGCCCATCATCGCCCTACCCCGCGACAGCACATCGAGAGAGGCCCACTCTTTAGCCACATAAAGCGGGTTGCGTTGGGGCAAAATCATAATACCCGTTGCCAGACGAATATTTTTTGTCATGCCCGCCGCGTACGACAAGGCGACGATGGGGTCGGGAATCGCCGACTTCTCACCACCGGGGAAACGGCCATCCTTGTTATAGGGGTACTTCGATTGAAAGCCGGCGGGCAGCACCACATGCTCGACCGCCCAAATAGATTCCATACCGATCTCTTCCGCAGTCGTCACGAGGGTTTCAAACAAATCGGGGTCAGCCAATGGGCCGGCAGTAGCAAAGGCAAGTCCAAATTTCACAGGTATTCTCCTCAACAGGTCTGCTTTTAAAAAGAGTCATTATTATCAGTTCAACATCAGCTAGGGAGGGTAGCAGGCTTGTTATAATCACGCCAACCATCAAGAATTGAAAGCCCTTAGAACTTAAAACCCTGATTGGTACTCTTCAAACAGCGACAGGTTGCCCATGCGAATTAACTGGTACCCCGGCCATATGCACAAAGCCGGTAAAGAGCTAAAACAACTACTGCCAAAAATTGATCTGGTGATTGAAGTCGTCGATGCACGCATTCCCTTTAGCAGCCAAAACCCGATGCTGGAAAACCTGCGAGGCAAAAAACCCTGCATCAAAATCCTCAACAAAAGTGACCTGGCAGACCCTGCAACCACCGCGCTGTGGCAGACCTGCTTAGAGCGGGACTCGGCGATTAAAACGCTGGCCCTAGATACCGACAAAAGTGATAAAAGCCAACGGCTTATCGATCTGTGCAGGGAGTTAATACCCGCCAAAGTGGACAGCGTTCACCCCATTCATTGCTTGATCATGGGCATTCCCAACGTTGGCAAATCGACGCTAATCAACAGCCTCGCCGGACGTATCATTGCCAAAACCGGCAATGAACCCGCGGTGACTAAAAGCCAACAGCGCATTAACCTGAGAAATGGCGTAGTGCTGTTCGATACACCAGGTATGCTATGGCCAAAGATAGAACACATCGACAGCGGCTATCGCCTCGCCATTACTGGTGCTATTAAAGATACCGCCCTTGAATACACCGATATTGCCTTTTACGCCGCGAAATTTTTACTCGACAACTACGCTGAGTTTATCTGCACCCGCTACAAACTCGATGCCCTGCCGCAAAGCGAATTAGAGTTACTCGAAACCCTTGGCCACCAACGAGGCTGCTTGCGCGCCGGGGGACATGTTGATTTAGAACAAATATCAACTCGACTCATTCACGAGTTCCG
>JARGOV010000059.1 GCA_029212965.1 Porticoccaceae bacterium | reverse complement strand
TTTCGGTGCCCCTCGGTAACGACCGCAGCAGCGCAGGAAAAATCAAAAGCCTGCAGGCCAAACAGGCAGAATATGGTAGTGAGTCTGAAGCGCTACAACGTCAACTCAATACACAGCTTTATGTCTTGCTTCAGAAAATCAAGCACAGCCAACATGTCATAAAAACTCTGCAAGAACAGATTATTCCTGCCTTAAACAACGCTCAGGGACAAGCCACACAGGCTTATGAAAGCGGCCAACTAGGCTATCAACAGTGGACAGCTATCCTACTTAAGAAACTGGGTGCTCAACAGACGCTGTTAAGCGCCTTCGAAGCGATCCACCTGCAACATATTGAACTCCAACGCCTGACCGGCACCACACTGACCTTCTAAGGACGTCGCTACCGTGAGAGATACACTGATGAACCACCACGCCTTTCGTCTTCTACTGCTATGCCAACTTGCCCTGGGCGCACTGTTGCTACCATCAATTGCCACCGCCGTATCGGCTCCGGGGGTTCAGGAAGCCGAGCCCGAAAAAGGCCCACATCGAGGCCGCATGCTGCGTGATAAGGACTTTGCCGTTGAGCTGGCTATTGTCGAAACCGGAGTGCCCCCGGAATTTCGCGTGTGGGTAAGCGTCGGCAATCAACCGATAGCCCCCACCGAGGTAGATGTTAATGTACAGCTCACACGCCTAGGTAATGCAGTGGATGACATCAGCTTTAAGGCCGAAGGCGACTACCTACGGGGCGATAGGGTCATTTATGAACCGCACTCCTTTGTGGTCACCCTGACCGCGGTGTACCAGGGCAAAACCCACAACTGGACATACGATAACCTGGAGGGCCGCACCCATATCGGCGATAAGGTCGCAGAAGCCATGGGTATTACGACCGAAACAGCCGGTGGAGCCACGCTACACCAAAGTATTCGAACTTACGGCAAGCTGGTACTCCCCCCCGGGGCCAAACGACAGATTCAGGCCCGTTTTGACGGCGCCATTAAAAGGATGCACGTCAGTCTCGGGGACCCAGTCAGCAAGGGGCAGTCACTGATCACGATTGAAAGTAACGAGAGTCTTAAAACCTATCAGGTTATTGCCCCCATGGATGGCACTATCAGCCAGCAATTCGCCAGCAGTGGCGAACAGACCACAGGGCGTACGCTACTGGAAATCACGCGCACTAATACCCTATTAGCTGAACTCGCGGTCTACCCTACAGACAGGAACAAAGTCAAAACCGGTGCCCCCGTCAGCCTGTCTCTGAACGGTTTTAATGAACCCTTAACCAGTACTATCAAAGGATCGAGAATTGCCTTGCGCAATGATCAGGCCCATCTGTTGCTGGCACAAATAGACAATAGCGATGGTCAGTTGAGTGAAGGACTATTCGTCACCGGCGATATCGAAGTCGCGACCATTCCTGTTTCCCTGGCAGTGAAACGCAGTGGCCTGCAGGGCTTCCGAGACTTTACCGTAGTCTATGCCAAGGTCGGTGAGGAGTATGAGGTGCGCATGTTAGAGCTGGGCCGTGAGGCTGGCCCCTGGGTTGAAGTATTGGGTGGGCTAGAGTCTGGCACCGAGTACGTGACCGAGAACAGCTTCATCATCAAAGCCGATATCGAAAAATCCGGCGCCTCACACGATCACTAGGAGTTCTCCCCATGCTGGATAAGATTTTACGTTTTTCCATAGAGCGCAGCTGGCTGGTGATTACGCTGGTGCTGGTAGTGGCGGGTATTGGCGTCTGGAACTTTACCAAACTGCCCATTGATGCTGTGCCCGACATCACCAACGTGCAAGTGATGATTAACACCGAAGCGCCGGGTTATACACCTTTGGAAGTTGAGCAGCGCATCTCCTATCCACTGGAAACATCTCTGGCCGGGTTGCCGGGCCTGGCCCATACCCGCTCGATATCTCGCTACGGATTGTCACAGGTAGTCGCCATTTTCAACGATAAGACCGACATCTATTTTGCTCGTCAACTGATTAATGAGCGGCTCTCCGCCGCCCGCGCCAAGTTGCCCAATGGGCTGGAACCAGAAATGGGCCCCATCACCACGGGCCTTGGTGAAATATTCATGTTTACGGTGGATGCTGAGCCCGGGGCTACTGATGCCAATGGTGAGCTCATTACCCCCATAAAATTACGGACGGTACACGACTGGATTATTCGTCCTCAGTTGATGCGTGTACCCGGCGTCGTTGATGTCAACCCAATTGGTGGCTATGAGCGCGAGATTGTTGTGGCCTTTGATCCGGCTCGTCTGCTTGCCTTTGGTTTAACCCAGGCCGACGTGGTGTCTGCAATTAATGCCAATAATGCCAATCAGGGCGCTGGTTTTATTGAACGCAACGGTGCCCAGTGGCTAATGCGAATTCCCGGGCAGGTTGAAACTATTGCTGACATCGGCCAGATCCCCCTGTCCACGCAGAACGGTGCTGCAGTGAAGGTGGCCGATGTGGCTCAAGTCAGGGAAGGTCACGGCTTGCGCACTGGCGCAGCAACCCAAAACGGTCGTGAAGTGGTAATGAGTACGGTATCGATGCTAATCGGCGAAAACAGTCGCACGGTCGCCAAAGCCGTGGCCGAAAAGCTGGAAGAGATCGGTCAGAACCTGCCGCAAGGAGTGGTAGCCACTGCCGTTTATGATCGCACCAAGCTGGTGGATAAAACCCTTCGCACTGTGCAGACCAATCTGTCTGAGGGGGCACTACTGGTCATCGTCATTCTGTTCCTGTTGCTGGGTAATATCCGTGCGGCTTTTCTGACCGCACTGGTGATTCCCTTTGCCATGTTAATGACCGTTACCGGTATGGTGCAGACAAAGGTCAGCGCCAACCTGATGAGTCTCGGCGCCCTGGATTTCGGCCTGCTGGTCGATGGCGCCATTATCATTGTTGAAAACTGCTTACGGCGTTTAAGCCAGGCCAGTGTTAATGTCAGTGCCAACGGACAGGCACTCGCACTGCGCGAACGTCTGGAGGTGGTGTTTGAAGCCACTAGAGAAGTGATACGGCCGGCGCTGTTTGGGGTATTCATTATCACCGCCGTTTACCTGCCGATTTTTGCACTGGAAGGGGTTGAGGGCAAAATGTTTCACCCCATGGCCATCACCGTGGTCATTGCCCTGCTCAGTGCCATCGTACTCTCCATCACTTTTATCCCAGCGGCCATTGCCCTGCTGTTTAAAAAGCCGGTGCAGGAAAGACACAATCCCATTATTCGCGGAGTAACATCGCTATATCAGCCAACGCTGCACTGGGTGCTGCGCCACAGAGGCATAGTGGTTGGATTGGCCACACTGTTAGTGATTATTAGCGGACTGGGTACCACTCGCCTGGGCAGCGAATTCGCACCCAATCTGGATGAAGGGGATATCGCCATGCACGCATTGCGCATTCCCGGCACGTCATTAAGTCAGGCTGTTGCCCTGCAGGAAACCCTCGAGGCGCGTATTAAATCCCACCCGGAAGTCGAGCGTGTATTTGCCAAAATTGGTACGGCCGATGTGGCCACGGACCCAATGCCCCCCAGTGTGTCGGATAACTTTATTATTCTTAAACCACGCGACCAGTGGTCGGATCCCAATAAACCAAAGACTCAGGTGGTGGAAGAATTAGAAGAACTGGTTAGCGATATTCCCGGCAACCGCTATGAGTTTTTACAGCCCATACAGATGCGCTTTAACGAGTTACTATCAGGGGTACGGGCGGAACTGGCCATCAAGATTTTTGGCGACGATCTTGAGATCTTGACAGCACTAGGTAATGAAATCGAAGGGGCGATCAGTGCAGTTGAAGGAATTGCCGATGTGCAGGTGGAACAAACCACTGGATTGTCCATGTTGGTCATCGCGCCAAAGCTCGGAAAACTAGCTCAGTACGGCATCGATAAATCACAAATACAGGAGCAACTGGCAACTGCCTTCGGTGGGCGTGTTGCCGGTAAATTTTATGAGGGCGACCGCAGAGCAAACATCGTTGTTCGGCTCGCCGAGCCTTTGCGCAGCGACGTCGATGCCATGTACCGCTTGCCAATTCACCTCCCGGGTGGATTAAGTGTGCCATTGCAGGAGCTGGCGTCATTGGAAAACGTAGAGGGCATCAACCAGGTCAACCGTGAAAATAGTAAACGTCGCGTGGTGGTTACCGCCAATGTGCGCGACCGCGATCTGGGCAGTTTTGTTGCCGATATTCAGAATGCCGTTGGCGACTCAGTAGAACTGCCAGCGGGTTATTGGGTGGAGTACGGCGGCACTTACCAGAAACTACTGTCGGCGTCCCAACGCCTCTCCGTGATAGTGCCGGTAACACTGCTAATAATCGTTGGCTTGTTAATTTTTGCGTTAGGTTCGTTAAAAGATGCCCTGATCATCTTTTCCGGGGTGCCTCTGGCGCTAACCGGAGGTGTTGCCGCCTTGCTGCTACGGGACATTCCTTTTTCTATCTCCGCCGCTGTCGGCTTTATCGCCCTCTCGGGTATTGCCATACTTAATGGTTTGGTGATGGTATCGTTTATCCGTGAGTTAATAAAAGGCCAACAGACGGTGGATCAGGCCATTATCGAAGGCGCGTTAACTCGGCTGCGCCCGGTGCTCACTACCGCTCTCGTCGCGTCATTAGGTTTTATCCCCATGGCCCTGAATACCGGGATAGGCTCTGAAGTCCAGCGACCATTGGCCACGGTAGTGATCGGCGGGGTGATCTCATCAACACTGCTAACGTTGTTTGTCATCCCGGCACTGTATCGTTTGTTACATCGTGACGGTAGTCAACACAGCCAGAATCCAATCTCAACTAGATAACAGCCCTTTACGACAAAAAACTTACGATTAATCACGACTCAAACGCTCGTCATCAAATGATACTGCCCGTTTATTCACATGCTGTGATTAATATTTGTCTTTAAATGACGAGGACTCATAAAGCTCACACGTTTCATGAGAAATAGGTGAGCTTCCCTAACATCCTAGCCTATAAGGCATGTGCCAAACGCAAATTAGT
>JARGOV010000017.1:2192-51552 GCA_029212965.1 Porticoccaceae bacterium | reverse complement strand
CTTTTGGCCGTTTATAGTTCGTTTCGTCTGTTCTTCCAAGTGTAGATTTAGTAAGTCGCCAAGCAAAAGGTATGTTGTTGTGCATGAACCTTATGAATTCTCGCTTGTTTTTTACTTCCGCTTGGTCGGCAGGGTAGTTTCTCCAGAAATCTTCCGGCCAGTGTAGGTGTATGCCTTGAAATAATTGTTTATTTTCAAGAATCCAAGCCGCATTTATTTCTAAACCGTTATGTAGATATATTTCATGTTTCTTAAGAGCATTATAAAAAAGGTCTAGGTATGGGTTTTTTAGATTCTTTGGATCTGGGAAGCTTCCAATATTCATGATTTATAATGCGCGTTGTTATAATTATTTCTGCAAGAAATTCTATCTTTCATTGTTTAAAATATCATAAGGAAAAGTGTTTAGCATTTCTTTAGGGTCGAAAAGCGGCTGTGTGAAACTTGCCCCGTCATGGATTGAAAATGCTTCATAAAATGTGGGGGCAACTATATCTATTTGATTTTCCCTGCCTGTTCCAGAAAGGTAATCTTTGTACTTTAACAACGTTTCACTAGTTGATGGTTTGTATAGACGGACAGGTACGTTAAATGCTTCCGCTAGAATGAGTCCATGTAACGACGATGTTAGCACTATCTCACATGATAAAATTTCTTTCAAAATGTAACGCCAATGTAGGAGAGGCGATATGACGTCAATACTTTTTGGTGCCAATTTGGTGCAGATATCAAGTTCATTTAAATTTGGAATTGCTATCGCCTTCCCTATTTTTGATGACGATTTCAACTTCGGAAAAAGTGTTGGTAGTAGAAGCGCAGGATCGCCGTATGTACTATTACCGACTTTAATTCCTCTACTCGTTAATAATTCTTCCGTTATTTTACCTCGTACCATTCGTACATCTAGTTCTTTGAACTTGTAATCGCAATCTGGTGCTTTCCCGTTAATCCCAGAACCCCATATTACACTTTCATTTTTTGCAAAATGCAGTATGGATCCAATTGTAAAAAGAAAATTTTCTTTTTTGCAATTGATTCGTGTTTTCGACCGGTTTATTATTTCTCCAGAAACTACTAATGATAAAAAATCACCGAAATTGTAGACGGGTGATGAGCTGTTTCCTTTAGACCAAAAATAAATAATTTTTTCAGCATTTCGATATTTTTTTAAATCTTTCTCAAATTCTGTTGGCCATACTTTATTAATGAATTTACGTGTTTTCATGATAGTTCTTATCGTCTTGCTCGTGGAAAGTCCAGTCTGCAGGAACGTCTATTAATCCTATGGTGGGAAGTCGTGTAATATCGTATTTTCCTGCTGTAATTGAGACCGGCATTATGTTGTCCGCATACCATAGCATTTGCCTATATTGGTCTAGGAATGCGACCCTCAAACTATATGAAAAAGGTCTGAGAGGGATGTCATTTAAACGGCAAACGACTTGATGGACTCCAGCCTTGATCGTAGGGCGTATATCAGCTAGTGCGTTACTCACTGAGAGTACATGAACAAAATCAGATGTATGGAAGCCAACAACAACTTCAAGTTTGTCAATGTTTTGGTTGCAGGTGAAAGTTATACGTACGGAAAGAGGCTCATGTAGTCCGGTCCCAGTTTGGGTATCTTTATTATCATCAAGTAGCTCTATTTTATTAATCTGGATTATTCCGCTATCCTGTTGAGAGATTATTTCTCTTTCAGAAGGCTTATGCCTAGCATATGTTCGATCCTGTGCTTCCTTGAAAAAAACACCGCAGACCTCTCTTGGATCACCATCAAGCGATATTTTACCGTGATCCATGAGCATAATACGCGAGCAGAGTCTTTCCAATTGCCGGATATTATGCCCTACGATTAAAACGGTTTTTCCTTGATTCTTAATCATACCTTCCATTCGTTCAATACATTTCTGCTGGAATGCTAAGTCTCCAACTGCTAGTACCTCATCAATAATTAATATATCGGCATCCATGCTGGTCGCGATGGAGAAGCCCAGTTTTACAGTCATACCTGAGCTATAGCGTTTTACCGGGGTGTCGATAAATTGTTCCAGTTCTGAAAAGTCGATAATCTCATCGAGCTTACTTTGTATGACCTTTTTTGGTATGCCAAGAATAGCCCCGTTTAGGAAAATATTTTCTCGTCCTGTTAACTCTGGGTTGACGCCTGCACCCACCTCAATAAGGGGGGCAATGCTGCCGCGCACTATCACCTCCCCACGGGTGGGCTTGGTGATGTTGGCCAGATGCTTTAACAAGGTGCTTTTGCCTGCGCCGTTGTGGCCAATAATGCCCACCACTTCACCTTCTTCTACGCTGAAGTTGACATCGTCAAGGGCTTTAAAACGCTCCCGTTGCCAGGTGCTTTTACCCTGTAATTTAGCCAGAGTGTGGCGAATATTGTCCTTTAGGCTAGTGATCGTGCCAAGGTCGTATTCTTTGGTGAGGTGCTTGACTTCAATGATGGGCATAAATTCTTCTACTTGTTATGCAGTGGTGACCTGAGCATTTGGTGTTTTTTAGCGTACTCGCGGCCAAGGAGCGCATTTATATGATATCTGCAAACCAATTTTCGGCGCGTTTAAAAAACAGGTAGCTAATGGGCAGCAAAACGGCAATGAGCATAAAGCCGGGTAGCAGTGCGTTAAAGTCGGGCGCGGTGCCCTTGAGTAACACACGTTGAAAGCTGTCAATAATGCCCGCCAGCGGGTTTAAGGTGTAAAGGGTATAAAGGTGGTTTGACCAGTCACCGGCTATTTGTTCTTCCAGTAATTTTTGTCGAACCAAACTCAGTGGATAAATAACGGGTGAGGCGTACATAAGTAGCGATAGCACGACCGGCAGTAGTTGCGACATGTCGCGGTAATAAACATTGATGGCGGCACCAAAAAAACTGATGGTGAGGGCGATAACCATGGTGTATAAAATAATTAGCGGCACCCACAGTGCGTATATGGTTGGCAGCATTTGGTAGTAGACCATTAAGCCTGCGAGTATGAGGCAGCTGATGCCGAGTTCGACCAGCTTGGTGACCATGGCAGTAATGGGGAAGACCTCACGGGGGAAGTATATTTTTTTGATTAAGGCGGTATTGCTGGTCACACTGCTGACGCCTTCAGAGGCAGATTCCTGAAAAAATATCCAGGGTAGCAGGGCGGCAAAAGTGAGTATGGGGTAGGGTGTGCCGTCGGTTTCAATGCCAATAAAGCTGCGCACCAAAGTGAATATGGCCATTAGCATTATGGGTTTTAATATGGCGAGTAGTAATCCAAGATAAGATTGTTTGTAGCGTACGACGATGTTTTTCCACGCCAGTGCTGTGATAAGTTCGCGATAGGTGTAGAGGCTGGTAAACACTTTAATCATCGTTGTTTCGTCGCGTCCTTGAATTTATTGGCTGTAGCCTGGGTTATTTGTCAGCACGTTGGTGAAGAGGTTTGACGACATCATTCTCATTTGTTTGGTGGTTTTTGATATCGCCTTTAGTTTCAAGTAGCTGAGCGTACAGGTTTTGCATGTGTTCAACATGTGTTGCAACGGCAAAGGTGGCCAGGGCGTGGCGGCGGGCATTGGCTCCCAGTGTTTGCGCTAGCTCAGGTTGTTGGTGCAGTTGCTGTATTTGCTGGGCAAGGGCTGTGGCATTGCCGTGTTCAAAAAGCAGCCCTGTGCTTTGATGTTGCATCATTTCGGCAGCTCCGCCGTGGTTGGGGCCTATTAAGGGGCGACCCAGCGCCATGCTTTCTATAACAACGGTGCCCAATGGCTCGGGGCTGGTTGACGCTGATACCACTACGTCTAAACCATTGTATACAGCGGGCATATCGCTGACATGGCCGGTAAAAATAATAGTTGTACTTAAGCCTTCTGCGTTCACCCGCTGTTTAAGCATGGCTTCATAGGTGGTGCAGTCATCTGGCGTGCCGCCAATGATGAGCATTTTTAAATGGGGGATTTGGTCCTTTAATTGTTTTGCGGCATCGATAAATATTTCTTGGCCCTTCCAGGGTATGAGGAGCCCGACAAGTCCGACGGCAAAATCAGCATCGCCTATGTTGCATTGCTGGCGAAAGGCCTGGCCATTAATGTTGGGGTCGAGTCCATCGAGTTCGAGACCATCATAAATAACCGTTATTTTTTCTTCGGGCACTTTCAGCATGTCTCGAATACTTTTTGAAACCCAGTGCGAGACGGGGGCAAAGTGGTTGGGCAGGCTATAGGCCCACTGCATTAGGCGGGTGCCATCTTGCTGGCCACGAACATGACAAAGAGTGGGGATTTTTAGCATTTTACCCACCAGCAGTGCAGCGCGGTTGCAAAGGGGCTCGTTATTGGCGTGTATTAGATCGGCTTTAAAACGCCAGGCTGTCCACAGTAAGTGGAGGAAAAAGGGCAGGAAGTTAAACAAGTCGTCAGCACGGGCGAGAACTTGATTGGTGATAAAACGCAGACCGGGTATTTTGTCGAGCCAGGTAGCAGCGTTGGTTTTTCGCTGGGCTGTGACGATGTCGAGGTGGCGGTCAGCGATATGTTGCCATTGGGCTTCGTTGGCAATTTCACGGTACTGTGGGCCGGTACGTCCAGTGACAACCATGGGGGTAAAGCGGGTGCGGTCGAGGTTTCTCACCAGATGACGCAAGCAAATGATAGCCCCACCGTAGCCAATGCCGTTTTCGACGTAGAGAATTTTTTTGGGTACGGTTGTTGGCATTGTGACTGTCTGGGTTTATGTGAGAACCCGTGTTCCTTGTTGGTTGTTATGCAATGCCCATTTCCTTACTGCTATGGGTGGTTGAAGACTTGCTATTGTGCGGGATTTTATGGGATTAGCCGAGCTATGTCATGTTCTAGGTCACGTCTAGGCAATATAACCAACGATATTTTAGCAGCCCCTATCGCCTGGTTTTAGAGCACAGCGACCAGTGGTTTTATTAAGGGTTTAGATAGTTGGTCGTGGGGGGAGCTTGGTGCTTTTTTGCTTTAGCGCCTTTAGCCTTTTAATCACTGTCTCTGGCAGCAGGCATATCGCAGCGTAAAGCAATGCACGTTTACTGATTTGCGTTTTCACGCTAGTGACGAAAACTTTTCGAGCTTGTTTGTAGTTGCTCTGTTTAAAGTGCCAATAGCCTAGACCGGTGAGCGCAGAGGCGACCAGTGAACTTGGCTTTGTGCCCTGCTGTTTTAGTTGCTTGGTACCGTAATGGCTAACCGAATTCATGACTTTGACTAAATCTTCCAACATAGGGCCGGTGTTTTGCGTGGCATTCGCGCCGTGTTGGCGGCGATACATGAGCCGCTCGGGCAGGCAGGTGATGGGGTGGTGGCAGGCTATTTTGGCCCACAGTTCAAGGTCTTCGCCAAAGTGAATGCCAGGGTTGAAGCTTCCAGTCTCGATCAGGGCGCTTCTCTTGACCAGCACGGTGCCGGTGGGAATAAAGTTTTTGTTCACCAAAGCAGTAAGTGCGTTATTGAGAGGCCGACCAGCAAGGCGTTTAAAGGGTTCAAGTAGTTGATGTTTGGCGAGTACCGATTCGACCTGTACATTGCCTTGTTGGTCGGTTTCTGCCATGTCGCCTGCAATGAGTTGTAGGCTTGGCTCACGTTGAAGGGCGGCTATTTGCAGAGCTATTTTATTTTTTGGCCAGCGGTCGTCGGCATCGAGAAAGGCAATCCAGTCGCCATTGGCTAATTCAATGCCATGGTTGCGGGCCACAGATGGCCCTTGATTGTGTTGCTTGATGTAGCTGAGCTTGTCGGTTTTTTGTGCTATCGCATTGACACGTGTTTCGGTATCGTCGCTTGAGCCGTCGTCGATAACAATGATTTCATCAACGGGATGGGATTGAGCGAGGACACTATTGATGGCCTCCTCAATATAATCTGCGTTGTTATAGGTGGGAATGATGGTGCTAATTTTCATGGATTGATGGGCCTTAGCCAGTATACCCTTCGGGTAGTGCAACATGACTGACCACATAGCGATGCTTGCCCGACTTTTCCGATGGTATTTTGTCCGTTTTCTTTAAAATGATGTTGGTGCTTTGGCCCAGACGTTGTTTGAGCTGCTGCGTTATTTCCTGTTCGGCTACTGTCTGCCAGCGGTTGTCGTTAGCGTAGTCATCAGCGGGCACAAATTGCACTTCCAGCTCTGTCGTACTGTGCTGAATAATTTTAAATTCGCCCATGCCTTCTATGGCACGCAAAACATAAATAACGGCGAGGGCATGCATAATGGTGCCGTCGGCGGCGACAATGAAGTCGGTTGAACGGCCGACCACTTCGTCAATCACCTGTAACCCCCGGTCGGCTTTACACTGTTCAGCGCTGGCTTTGATCATGTCGCCTGTGCGATAGCGGATAAAAGGCTGGGCCTGGGAATGTAAGCCCGTAATTACCGCCTCACCAATTTCGCCTGCAGCCACTGGCTGACCACTGGGGTCGAGAATTTCTAAAATCATGGTTTCGTTCGAGGCGAGCATTTGGCCTTCTGGCGATTCATGGGCAATAAACCCTGCATCTCGGCTGCCGTATTCGTTGGCGACAGGTACACCAAAAACGCGCTGAATAATGGCGCGCTGATTGGGGTAAAGGGGCTCACCGGTGGTGCAAACCACTTTCAACTGAGGTAGGTGGGGGAGCTTGCCCTGGGTTTCTATATGCTTGGCGAATAGGGTTAGGCTGCTGGCGTACCCATAAATGCAGGTCGGCTGAAATTTTTCGATGGCCTGGATGTAGCGCTGCATGCTGTCGGGAGACATTTCAAAAGCATTCAGCAGCAGCTGGTTCATTAAGCGATCACGAAACTGCTTAATGCGATCTGTTTTTGCCAGCTCAACTGGTGCGCCCCAGAGAAAGACTTCTCTTTCCCCAACATTAATACCCCACCAGCGACGTGCACGCATTCTATTTGCCGCATCGGAGGCCTGGCGTTCTTTGCCGTAGTAGAAAATGAGCGGCTGGCCGCTTGAGCCCCCTGTATTGTATAGACTTCGGCCACCGGGCACACCGGCCCAGGCTATTTGCTCGCGGTGGCTTTGAGCGTCGCTTTTATCCATCGTGGGAAGACGAGCGAGGTCTGTAAAACTCAGTGTTTGGTTTGCTGTTAAAGGTATTTGTGCCTTGTAAATGCGCTCGGCATGCCAGGGCGAGTGGGCTACTGCGATATTCAGCAGGGCTTTGAGTTTGTCGAGCTGGCGTTGTTCAAGGGCATCGCGACTCAGCCACTGGGTTTTTTCCAGCTCGGCAGCGAAGTCAAAGGTGGGCCTGCGCATGATTTTTTCGTGCAGAGGGAAGAGTAAATTTTTGACAATTTTGGGGTACATTAACTTTCCCTGTATGACTATTTTGTCGGGGCCTGTCGTCGGCATTGTCAGTGAGTACTACCCCATTTATATTTTAGCAAAGCTGGTTTGTCAGATGGTACGTGATTAGAGCTTAGGGCTGTTTGTAGTTTGCTTATGGTTTAGCGAGGTGTTTTGCCTGTGTTGATTTGGGTAGCTTGCAAGTTGTTGCCAAAATTCCCAGCCATCCCAGCCCAGTTAATAGCACAAAGTAAGCTAGGAAGTAACGTAATAGCAAGTCTTGTTCGGCAACAAAGTGGTCTCGATCAGGGCTGAGTAAAAACTGTAACCCTGAAAAAACCTGATCATACTTAATAATGACAATTTCTAATGCCTGGTTGAGAACCCAATAGCTCAGGGGAAAGGAAATAGCGATAGCGAGCAAGGCCAACAACCAGTGTTTACTCTGACCACTGATTATTTTCAAGGCCGTTATCAGGGTGGTTGTTAAGCATATAAACCAACCGGCCAGCAAAAGTGTTGACCGCCAGTTACCGCCGTCGCGAAACAGTTCAGTTAAATTATCAGTGGCTGCTGAGCTAACAACGACCCAGTGCCAGATGATAAGAGTCATTATCCCCAGAAAAAAACAGGCAAATAAACGATTGGCGGCAGGGTGAAGTAGGACAATAACGGCACTGATAAGCGCCCAGGATGGCAATGCATATAAGGCGGCGAATCGGAGCATTGATTCCAGGCCAAAAGCGGTAGAGATAACAGGGTAGCCCACAATGTCGTGGATGCTTTCGAGGGGCACTGACAGCCTCAGCAGGCCGTAAAGAATAAAGGGCTGAAGGATGACAATGGCAGAAAATTGTTTGCCAGAGATATGTCGTGTGCAGTAGGCGCGGGTTGCGAATAGCAGTGGCCAGATTGCACACAACAGCGCTGAGGCAAAAATTAGCCGTTCGAATAAAGTTGAAGTCGAGACCAACTCCCTGACATTGTAGGGAATAGCCGCTATATTTTCGATTAAATAAAAGGCAAGCGCGACGATTAACCATTGCACGGGCAGTAACCACGGTGAGCTGAGGAAACTGTGTTGTGGCAGTGCTTCGTGCTGGTGGTTAGCTTTGTTCAAACGACGAGCTCTAGCCAAAATAGGTGTGGGTTGCTGTTTCGAGGATGTTTCACTTTTTAAACTATTGCTTTGTCTGGGGTCTCTTGACGAGCTTGGGACGGCCCCATGGCCGCCAGTGATAAATTGATACGCGAAATAACCGAGTCCCCCCCCTAATATAGCGACGAGAATATCAGCGCTGTCGATACTTTTCTCTGGCAGAAGAATCTGCCCAAGTTCCACCGAAGCGGCGATACCCATTAAACATAAGGCCATGAATGTTGAAACGAGACTGCTGGGCCAGTTGTTGGGTAAGACTGCCTTTAAGTGAGCAATCAACACGCCAAGAGGAAAGAAAAAGGCGAGTTTGCTCAATAAGGAGGTTATGGCTCGAAATTCAGTGCCATAATAATAAGCCGAAAATGGCGCTCTATATAGCTGAGGTAAGCGTTCTTTTATAAGCTGAGGTTCGAGCCGAAAATCATACGGAAACCAAAATACAAGGAAAAGTATGACAGACCACCCCGCTACCAAAGCCAAGGGCGCTGTTAGTGATTGATTGACACGAGTAAGAGCTGTTTTCTCGGCAGCGGTATTGCTGTTAATTATGGGATTGCTGGCAGGTGTGGGTTGATATTTCTTGGCAAAAAAAACGCCTAACCCAGCTCCAAGAGCTGCTGTTATCAAATCCGCCGAATCGCTGACACGTGAGTAAACGAAGATTTGTAAAAACTCTAATAATAACGCGCTAAACCACGACCATTTAAAAGCCTGGCCTAAGGTTTTCTTTGCACTGAGAATCCATAGAAAAGAAACAGGCACCCATATGATGATATCGACGAAAATGCCGTACAAAAAGCTGCTTATTCCATGTTCAAAGCTGGAAAAAAAAGGAATGATGTGGATTTTTCCCTCAACCCATTTGTGATAGATCTCGACAGGACTGTTGGTGAGGTCAAGAGGAAGTAAGTTGTAGCCAAATATGATGGCAATATAAATATAGAGAAGTTGTTCATACCTGCCTGCTGGCGCTCTGTTTGTCGACCAGCGTTTAAACCAGGTGTTGAAGTGATGTCCGTAACACCGCCATATCACGAGGCCGGCAATAGCGCCGGTTATTTCAGCAATGATGTCGTTGATTGATACGGTTCTTTGAGGGAAAAAGATTTGTGTAAATTCGATGGATACACTTAGGCCGGCCGCGATAATCAGGATCATCAGGGCTATAACATAGCGAAAGCGAGCTAAGTTTTGATGGAAGAATGCTGCCCACAGGAAGGTGAGCGGAATAAATAGTAGAATATTGGCAACCCAGTCAGCTCTGGAGCCAATACCCAAATTTAAAAAGCGGATATTCTGAAATGTAGCCAAGGCTTCATTCCATGGGCGATAAATAAAGTCCAGTGGGACCAGACTGCCATAAATAACAAAAATTGTGTAAACGAGACAGCCGATCAGTAATGCTGGGAGCTGTTTTTTTCTTGTCATTAGTTCAGCCTCCATCATTCAGGATAGTTGGCATACTTGTTCAGCGTGCCCTTCTTGCCCTTGAATAATCGGTTTAGGGGGCATCAAAACGAGCATCTAGCCATAGCTCGAGTACAGTCAACACCCAAATTAACTCGCCGTAATAGGCCGCATGGCCATTTCGGTGCAGGTCTATGAGTTCATCAATAAAGCCTGAATTCAGCCATTGCCTCTTTTTAAGTTTTAATAAATTGTCATAGGCCATTTCTTGCAATGGCTGGTGACTTTGCATCCACACGCCGAAGGGCAGGCCGAAGCCTTGTTTTTTCTTATTGATGGTTTCATCGGGCAGCCAGTTGTGCAGGGCTTTTTTGTAGAAGTGGCGCAGGTTTTTACCCTTGATCTTCCACTGGCTGGGTATCTGGCAGGCAAAGGCAAGTAGCTCATCGTCGAGCATAGGGTAGGTGACCTCCACGCCAGCCACAGAGCACATATGGCTAACCTTTCTCAGGTCGTTGTCGGCCAGGGTGAATTGCCAGTCAAGATAGAGCATGCGGTTTAAGGTTGATGCGTCGGGTGGCCGTTGGTAAATCTGTTGTTGCAGAGCGGCTGGCGAGGCGGTGTTTATTTGCGCAAGAAAGTCGCTGGAAAATATTTCTTCCGGACGATGACGGTTGAGAAAGTTATAGCTTTGCAAACGATCGGGCAGGGGCACGTTCGCCTGGTCTATATAACTTTTTGCCTTGGCCGCCAGGGCTATCTCTTTTGGCAGGGCCTGCGTTAAAGGCTCTATAAAATGGCTGCGCAACGCAGCGGGAATTTTGTGGTAAGCCTCAAATATGTCCTGTTTGGCGTAACGCTCGTTGCCGGCAAATATTTCATCACCACCGTCACCGGCGAGCAGGCATTTGATACCGTCTTCGGCAGCGAGCTTGGCGCAAAAATAGGCGGGTAGGGCGGATGAATTGCCGAAGGGTTCGTCGTAGCTGGTGGCGATGTCGGGTAGTGCCTCGACGACATCATCGGGAGTGACGTAGTACTCGTTGAGTTTAACGCCAAATTTCTTCGCGCTAATGCGGGCGTAGGCCATTTCGTCATAACCTTCGGCGGCAAAGCCAATGGAGTAGGCACGGGCCTGGCCTTCGCTCAATTCAGAGAGCATGCCGGTGACGCTAGAGCTGTCGAGACCACCACTGAGAAAAGCGCCGGTGGTGGTGTAGTCAGTAACGGCGCGACTGACGGCAGATTTAAGCTGGGGTCGCAGTTCTTTGCTCATGGCGCGAAAGCTTTTATTTGAGCTTTCTGAGAAATGGGGCTGCCAGTAGTTGTGTATTTCTAAGTGGCCGCTACTGTATTTTAGGTAATGTCCGGCGGGGAGTTTAGACAGACCCTGATAGATAGAAACGGGACTGGGTACCATGTGGAAATATATAAAGTCGTAAATGCCCTGAGGCTGAATTCTACGCTCAATAGAGCTGTGAGACAGCACGGTACTGGCCGATGAGCCAAAGATCAATCCGTCTTTAGTTTGGCTAGTTTTAGGCTGGGCATAGTACAGCGGAAAATGGCAGAGACGATCAACGCCGGCTAGTACAGTATTGTTGACAGTATCAATAATCATAAAGGCAAAGCTGCCACCGAGCTGATTAAGGAAATTGTTACTGTCTTCTCCATAAGCGACTGCGAGTGCGGCGCTATGGCTGGTCTGTGCCGCAATGTTTGCCAGATGAGTACTTTTCCACTGGGGGTGGCCAATAATAGCGACCATGCCTTTGTCTGTACTTCTGTTGTTCAGTGGGTAGAGCTTGTCTGTGACGGCACAGGAATACACATTGCTGGCATGGGTGTCGACATTTAACGAAGTATTTAAGCCCGCCAACATAGCGTCAAGTTCAATATAGGCATTGTGCGGCGCAGCATTGGGTAAGAACCAACCGGCGAGTCCTTGGGTGAGTGTAGGCGGTTTTAGATTGCTGGGGCTGCGATTACTGGGCATATTGAGATTTGAAGTTGTAGGCATTAGTTTTCAAGGACCGAATCGGCTAATGATTTACCCTGCTGGTCTTTGCCCGACAGGCTGGGTGCACCCTCTATGCGATCCAACGGCCAGTTGATACCGATGGCTGGGTCATTCCATTGCACACAGCCTTCGTCGGCGGGGTGATAGAGATCGGTACATTTATAAGTGATTAATGCTGTGTCGCTGGTCACTAGAAAACCATGGGCAAAGCCCTCGGGTATCCATAATTGGTGATGATTGTCTGAAGATAAAAAGCGCCCCACCCAGTGGCCGAAGGTGGGTGAGTTGGCGCGAATATCTACCGCGACATCGAAGATTTCACCTTGCAAGACATAGAGCAATTTACCCTGTGGGTTGGGCCATTGATAGTGTAGGCCACGCAATACCCCTCGGCTTGAAAAAGAAACATTATCTTGCACAAAATTGCGTTCAATGCCCAATTCGGCGTAGCGCTGTTGATGGAAGGTTTCTTTAAAATAACCACGCTCGTCGCCGTAGACCACAGGTTTAATCAGTACGACTTCGGGTATTTCGGTGTGTTCGACTTCCATTACTTGGCCTTTTTAGGGATGAAACGTCCAGTTCTGATTAAAAAATTTCTTCTTTTAAAATTTGTAGCAGGTATTGGCCATAGCCATTTTTCTTCAGGGGTTCGGCGAGTGTTTCAACTTGTGCTGCATCGATATAGCCCATGCGATAGGCGATTTCTTCGAGGCAGGCTATTTTCAAGCCCTGTCGGGTTTCGATGGTTTTTATAAAGCTTGCTGCTTCAAGCAGAGACTCGTGAGTGCCGGTGTCGAGCCAGGCAGCACCGCGGCCCAGGTTTTCGACATTGAGTTGTTGTTTGTCGAGGTAAATCTGATTGACGTCCGTAATTTCCAGTTCGCCACGGGGGCTGGGTTTGATCTGCTCAGCAATGTCGACCACTTGATTGTCATAAAAGTACAGACCGGTGACCGCGTAACGAGACTTGGGGTGTGTAGGCTTTTCTTCGATGCTCACCGCTTTGCCCGTGGCATCAAATTGAACCACGCCGTAGCGCTCGGGGTCGTGTACCGGATAGGCAAACACCGTGCTGCCATTTTCTACCTTATTGGCTCGCTGTAACAGTTGGCTGAGGTTGTGGCCGTAATATAGATTGTCTCCAAGAATTAACGCAGAGGGGCTAGAGCCGAGGAATGCTTTGCCAATAATAAAGGCCTGAGCAAGTCCATCGGGCGACGCCTGAACAGCATACTGAATGTTCAGACCCCACTGGCTGCCGTCGCCGAGCAGTTGTTCAAAGCGGGGGGTATCTTGGGGGGTGGAGATGAGCAAAATATCTTTAATACCCGCCAGCATCAGCGTCGAGAGAGGGTAGTAAATCATCGGTTTGTCGTAAATTGGCAGCAATTGTTTGGAGATAACTTGAGTAATGGGGTAGAGGCGTGTGCCCGAACCACCGGCGAGAATAATGCCTTTACGTTGACTCATGCTTATGCATTCCTTGTTTACAACATGCTGTCTAATGACTCAATAATTAACTACGTGTGCTGATCTCTTGCAGCAGGTGTGCCAGTGGTTCCTGCCAGTGGGGTAATTGTAACTTGAAAGCCCGTTGCAGTTTATCGGTGTTCATCACTGAATTGGCTGGTCGTTGTGCTGGGGTAGGATAGTCTGAGGCCGGTATTGGTTGAATGGCTTCGGGCTTGATGGCGAAGGACATACCGAGGGCTTGTCCATGGCGAACAATTTCTTGTGCCAGACCGTGCCAGCTGGTTTGTCCGGTGGGTGCTAAGTGATAAACCCCTGTCTGGCCGATCCCCACGGCGAGTAGCAGTAAACAATTGGCAGTGACATCACCAATCAAGCTGGCTGGTGTTGGGCTGCCGATTTGGTCGCTGACAATATTAAGTGCGTCGCGCTCAGCGGCGAGCCGCAGAATCGTTTTAATAAAGTTACCGCGCCGCGCCGAGTAGACCCAGCTAACGCGAAACACCAAATATCGGCAGCCGCTAGCCTGTAAAGCCTGCAGCCCTGCCAGTTTACTGGTGCCGTATACATTGGCGGGTGCGGTTTGGTCGTGTTCGAAATAGGGTTCTTTTTTGCTGCCGTCAAACACATAGTCGGTGGAGTAATCAACCAAGAGAATATCTCGCTGGCGCGCTAGCTCGCCGAGCAGGGTGGGCAGATCACGGTTGAGAGCATAGGCTTGCTCGCTTTCATCTTCGGCTAAATCAACGGCGGTGTAGGCGACAGCGTTAACAATAATGTCGGGGTTATGGCTGGCGATGAGGGCTGTAACGGCGGCTTTGTCAGTGAGTTTACAATGTTGGCGAGTGATGGCGGTGACCCTGCCGACACTCAACAGCGAGCGGCGCAACTCCCAGCCCACTTGTCCGTCGGCGCCGAGTAGGAGAATGTTGGTTGTCATCGTACCGGTCCTTCATGACTCTGGGCTTCGTCGTGCTGGGTCTCATAGTGTTGGTCTATCCACTGCTGGTAGGCGCCGCTGCTGACATTTTCAACCCAGGCTCGATTGTTGATAAACCACTCGACTGTTTTCAGTAGGCCGCTATCGAAGGTTTCCTGTGGTTGCCAGCCCAGTTCACGCTGTATTTTGCTGGCGTCAATGGCGTACCGTAAATCGTGACCGGGGCGGTCGGGGACGTAGGTGATCAGGTCAACGTAGTTGGTGACACCGGCGGGTTTGTCGGGTGCCAGTTGTTCGAGTATTTGGCACAGGGTGGTGACGACGTCGAGATTGGTTTTCTCGTTATGGCCGCCGATATTGTAGGTTTCGCCAATTTTCCCTGTGGTCAGTACGCAATACAGGGCGCGAACATGATCCTCTACATACAGCCAGTCGCGAATTTGCTGGCCGTCACCGTAAATGGGTAAGGCTTTACCCGCGAGGGCATTGAGGATCATCAGGGGGATAAGCTTCTCGGGAAAATGGTTGGGGCCGTAATTGTTCGAGCAATTGGTGATAAGTACTGGGAAGTCATAGGTGCGCTGCCAGGCTCTAACTAAATGATCAGATGCGGCCTTGCTCGCAGAGTAGGGGGAACTGGGTGCGTAGGCGGTATCTTCGGTAAACAGCAGGCCGGGTTCGAGGTCGCCGTAAACTTCGTCGGTGGAAATATGGTGGAAGCGAAAAGCGACTTTGTTCTTGTCATCAAGGGCTTCCCAGTACTGCCGTGCCGCTTCGAGCAGGGTGAAGGTACCGTTAATGTTGGTCTCTATAAACGCAGCGGGGCCAGTAATAGAGCGGTCAACATGGCTTTCGGCTGCGAGATGCATAATGGCATCGGGCCGATATTGGGCGAGCAGGCGGGTCATCGCCGCGGCATCGCAAATATCTTCGCGCTCAAAGTGATAGCGTTCACTGTCGGTGACACTGGCCAGTGATTCGAGGTTGCCAGCGTAGGTGAGCTTGTCGACATTGACTACATGGCAGTTTGTATCGGCAATGAGATAACGGATCAGCGCGGAGCCGATAAAACCAGCACCGCCGGTGATAAAAATGGTTTTGGCGCTCATTGACTGTGTCATCCCTTGCACGTGTGTGTTGTGTTTGTTTTCAGCTTTTGTCCCTCTTGGGTGAGGAGGATTGTAATATACTTTGCCGCTAACGATTTTATTATCAGTGGCCTAGGCCGTGTATTTACGTGCCGTGTTACTCAGTTATAGGAAGACCGTATTGATGAATGGAAACACAACAGTATTAGTCACCGGCGGGGCGGGTTATATCGGCAGTCACGCCTGTGTTGCCTTGCTTGATGCGGGCTATAAGATTGTCGTGATCGACAATTTAGTTAATAGCTCGCCGTTGTCACTGGCTCGTGTCAAGACCATCACCGGCAAAGACTTTGATTCTATCGAAGGTGATATCTGTGATGCCTCAACCCTCGATACCTTATTTAATCAGTACTCAATTGATGCGGTTATGCACTTCGCCGGTTTAAAAGCGGTGGGCGAATCCTGCACCAACCCATTACTGTACTACCAAAACAATGTGGCCGGCACCCTGACTCTTTGCGAAGCGATGCAGTGCCATGGTGTTGGGTGCATTATTTTTAGCTCATCGGCGACCGTTTACGGGGAGCCCCACGCGGTGCCTATCGATGAATCTTTTCCTTTGCAAACGACCAACCCTTATGGCGGCTCGAAAAAAATGATTGAAGGGGTCTTCTGCGATTTGGCAGAGGCTGACCGTTTGGATGATGCTGAGTTTTGGCGGGTGGGTTTGCTGCGCTATTTCAATCCGGTTGGTGCCCATCCCAGTGGCATGATTGGCGAAGCGCCTAATGGTGTGCCCAATAATCTGTTGCCGTATATGCTGCAGGTGGCATTAGGTAAACAGCCTGAACTCACCGTGTATGGTGACGACTATCCGACGCCTGATGGCACCGGTGTACGTGACTATATTCACGTGGTCGATCTGGTTGCTGGACACGTGAAGGCGCTGCAGTTTTTGTTGGATGAAAAGAATCCCACCGGCTGCCACACCTGGAACTTGGGTACTGGGCAGGGTTACTCCGTACTAGAGATGATTGCAGCGTTTGAAGCGGCAACTAATGCCAAAGTGCCCTATACAATAGCCGCCCGCCGCCCTGGCGATATTCCCGCCTGCTGGGCTGAGCCGGGTAAAGCCCAGCGGGAACTTAATTGGCGAGCCGAACAAAGTCTGCCGCAAATGATGCAAGATAGCTGGCACTGGCAGTGTCAGAATCCAGAGGGTTATGTGGAGTAATTTACGGTTGTTTAATTAATACTCCCCACTAGCCAACACCCCTGCCTCTACCAGTGCATCAATCTCCACATCGCTACGTTTAAGGAAGTCCCGCAGTATTTCCCGATTGTGTTCACCCAGAGTGGGTGCGCGATAATTGTTTTCTTCGGGGTAGGCGCTGCTTTTTATTGGCATACCGGGCATTTGGAACTTTCCAGCGAGAGGGTCTTCGACGGTGCGCACTGTGCCCCGCTCGACCAGGTGAGGGTAGCTCAATGTTTCCTCGACGCTTAAGATGGGTGCACACGGTATACCGTGGCTTTCGAGGGTGCTAACCGCGCTATGCACATCGTCAAAAGTGATAAGCCATTCTTCAATGAGCTGCACCACTTCCTCGCGGCGTTCAAGTCGTGCAGCGTCGGAAATAAATAGCGGGTCTTCGACCAATTCGGGGCGGCCCATGGCAGCACAAAGGTCGGGCCAGTGATGCATAAATCCCATGAGTACTAGACTGCCTCCACGTCCTGTGAATATGCCAGCTGGGCAGAGGTAACTGAGGTGGCGGCCGGCGCGCGTGGGTTTAATCTCGCCACCACTGCCGCTGGCTTGATGCACGTTGATTTCGTGACAATGGTAGTAGCAGTCGAGTATAGCGATGTCGAGGTGCTGGCCCTTGCCTGTGCGGGCACGGTCGAGCAGAGCAGCAGCAATGGCAAAAGCGCCGTGCACTCCGGTGCTGACATCGCCAATGCCGGCCAGTGGTATGTGCGGCGCTTCGTCGGCCTCACCGATCATTGAGGTAATGCCAGCGTAGGCTTGGGCAATATAGTCGTAGCCTGGTTTATGAGAGAGAGGCCCCGTTTGACCGAGGGCCGAAATCGAGCAGAGAATAATATCGGACTTGAGCTTGCAGAGCTCATCATAGCCTAGTCCCATTTGAGCCATAATGCCCGGTTTAAAGTTTTCCACGACAGCGTCGCAATGGGGCACAAGTTCTTTGATAAGTGCCAGTCCCTCTGGGTCGCGCAGATTGACGCAAAGGCTTTTTTTGTTGAGGCTTTGTTGAATAATGTACAGGCTACGTTCGCCTCGCAATTTGGATATGCCTCTGACCATATCGCCATTTGCTGCGGGTTCAATTTTGATGACTTCCGCCCCCAGTTCCGCAAACATGCGGGTGCAGCTCGGCCCGGCTAAAGCGCGGGTGAGGTCGAGAATGCGTATGCCACTTAGCATATGTTGTTTATTATTGGTCATGATTGGCGCTCCTTGAGTCATTATTATTGTTACCTGCCAGCTTATGCCCTTATGTGTTGTCAGGTTTAGTTTTATCCGACAGAAGGTAACAGAAAAATGGTGGGTATTATATGAGTGATTAAACCGAGCAAATTTGCTGAATTGCGACTACATATATAGTGGAGCAAGGTTAAAAAAGGAGAATATTTTGCTGCATCAAAAACTGGTACTCAGTACATATTCCTTGCCGGTTAAGAAGATTCCGGTGAATAATTTTTGGGCCATGGGTTTGCTGGCAGTGCTCTTTTTTTTAAATACAGGCTGCGCCAATCATCAGATTCATGCCTCGGTTGAATTCGAAAATATTGCTTTAGCCGTCAATGATTTCGAAAGTTATGGTCTAGGTTTTATTACGCCTTCAACGGTGACTGGGCGCGAGCAGGACATACAAAGTTTGGCTTTTATTTTTGCCCGCGTACTTGAGGAAGAACGACCTCATCTGCGGGTCGTCGGTTTGCCGGAAACACTCAGCGCTATCAATCACGCCGATCTGGCTGATGAGTACAAACAAATGTATATCGATTACAGCGATACGGGCATTTTCAAGCAATCTTCACTCAAAAAAGTGGGGGCCGTCGCAGACGTTCGCTATCTGGCGCAATTGAAACTTTCTGGTTTTGAACAGGGAGCAAAAGGACGTTTTGGGATGTTGGGGTGGCGTATGATTCAGACTAAACAGGCGAATATTCGTTTGTTTCTACAGGTATGGGACAGCGAAAACGGTACTATTGTCTGGGAAGGGACTGAAGAGCTGATGTATTCCAATGACTCTTTCTCCGAGAGACCGATAACCTTCCAGCTAGTGGTTGAAGAGGTGGCTCGAAATTTATTGAGTAAATTACCGCAGAAATAATTATTCATCGCTTTTACCCGTTATTTAGCTGCGGGTGTTCTGTACAAACATAAGAATAATCAGCAAGGGGCAAATAAAGCGGATATAGCTTGGCCAAATTTTCCAGAATAGGCTGGTCTTAGCTCCGGCAAAACCCTTACTGATCTCACTTAGCAATTTATTGCGATGTAGTACCCAACCTGCAAATACACAGAGCATAACGCCGAGCAAGGGTTGGCTATATGTCGTGGTGAGGCGAATCACGCCGGTGAATAATTGGTCAAAATTGTTAAGTATTAGCAGGCTAAGGCTAAAGATGATGCTAGCGACAAGCCAGGTAGCGTGGTAGCGGCTAATTTTAAATTTTTCGAGGACAAAGGTAACAGGGACTTCAAGCATAGATATTGATGAAGTCAGTGCGGCAATCGTTAATAGTAGAAAGAAAATTAGGCCAATAAAGGCCCCGGCAAAGCCGAGAGAATTAAACAGGCTGGGCAGGGTTTGTAGGATTAAATCGGGCCCGGCGATGAGTGTGTTATCGCTGTTGTAAATTTCAATGCCCCGCTGCTGAGCGACGAACATAGCGGGGATAATCAGCAGGCCGGCGAGAAAGGCGATGCCGGTATCAATTAGCGCAACGTAGGCTCCTGTGAGTGGTAGATTGTCAGCTTTACTCACGTAGGAGCCATAAACCAGCATGGTGCCAACGCCGAGGGAAAGTGAAAAAAAGGCCTGGCCCATGGCGCTAGTTAGCAAACTAGGGCCGGTAAGTAGATTGAAATTGGGTATCAGATAAAGACGCAGACCCTCCATCGCCCCGGGCAAGGTAAGCACAGTGCCGACCAGACCGAGTATCAGTAACACCAGGGCCGGCATAAGCCGGGTTGACCAGCGCTCGATTCCCGCTGTAACACCCCGAGCGACAATGCCTGCAGTGAGCAGTGAAAACAGGCCACAGAAAAGACTATCGCGCAGTAAGCTCGGTTGATTGAGCCAGTTTTCTGCCGGACCCTGGCCGCCGATGTCTGCCAGTGCGGCGGGCACCTGGACCATTAGCCAACTGGCGACGATGGCGTAAAAGCTGAGAATTAAACTGGCGGTTACTACCCCAAACAAGCCAGTTGCGCGCCCGACTATTTTCAGCATCGGGCTTGTCGTCAGTTGGGGTAGGGCGCTGACCATGTTACTCCGTGTGTGACGACCGATGATCAGCTCTGCCATTAAAGCCGGATAGGCGAGCAAGAAGGCGAGAACGAGGTAAACCAGCACAAAAGCGCCGCCGCCATGGCTAGCTGTTTGGGTCGGAAAGCCCCAAATATTGCCTAGCCCTACAGCTGAGCCGGTCGCTGCGGTGATAAAACCGAAACGCGAGGAAAACTGCCCACGCTCCCTTACAGCGTCTTTAACAGCCATGGGGTAAGCCTATGTAAGCGTTACGAGTGGTCTATTTAAAAACGGGTTTGCGCTTTTCACGAAAGGCCGTAACGCCCTCTTTGGTGTCGTCATCGAGAAACAGGAAAGGCATCGCGTCCTTTGCGTAGGTTAAATCGTCGCCGCCGAGTTCACGATTGTAGATCGACTTCGCGTAGCGAATAGCCATTTGTGGCTTACTGGCTATTTCATCGGCTAGTGCAAAGGCTTCTGCTAGCAGTTGTTCGTGTGGCACAACCTTCAGAACAAGCCCTAAGTCTTTCGCTTCTTCGGCACTGAGTTTGACACCGGTCATACTCAGGTATTTGGCTTGTTGGCGGCCGATTAATTTATTCAGTCGGGCGATGGCAAAGCCGGGCAAGAGGCCGAGTTGAATTTCTGGAACTGAAAACCTGGCTTGCTCAGAGGCGATAATAAAGTCGCAGGCGATGGATATTTCAAAGCCGCCGCCAAAAGCGTAGCCGTTGACCGCCGCGATAACGGGCTTATGGATTTGTTCGGCCAGCGCGAGGATATCGAGCACTTCGTCTATAAAGTTTTTGGCATAGCTAGGGGTGAATTCGAAGCCGCTGATATCAGCACCGGCGCAGAAAGACTTAGTACCGGCGCCAGTCAATACGATAACGCGAACATTGTCGTCATGGCGAGCCTGATCCAGAGCTTTGCAAAAACCTGATCGAATCCCGGAGCTTAGGGCATTGAGCTTGTCGGGCTCGTCGAAAGTGATAAGGGCGGTAGTACCGTGTGTTTCATAATTAACGCTGTCAAATCGCATCGAACTGACCTCTATTCTGGTGGCAAGTTGGGAATTAATCACCAGCACGCAATGTTAGGCGTCAGGGTCGTGCTGGGATGGGATCGTGCTCGAGAGGGATAGTGCAACATTCTCTACGGGGCTGACAAGTTTAGAGCCCCGTAGAGAATTGGCAGGTGATTAACCTCGGTTGCTTGAATGACGCTGCTTATTTGGTCGTTTACTTGGCCAGCTTTCTCGTGGTTAGCCAGCGTTTGAGCGTTTCGAGAAAGCCCTCCAGAATGGAATAAACGGCAGGCACAACGATGAGTGTAAGTAAGGTGGATGACAACATACCGCCAATAACAGCAATTGACAGTGGCCCATTCGTTTCGTGTCCAGCACCAAAGCCCATTGCGGCTGGCAACATAGCGAGAATAACTGTGAAAGACGTCATTAGTACCGGGCGCAGGCGAATTGGGCAGGCCTCGATCAAGGCTTCATCGATGGCTTTGCCGTCACTGCGTCGCTGGTTGGTGAGATCAACCAGCAGAATCGCATTTTTAGCCACCAGTCCAACCAGTAATACCAGGCCAATCATTGAATAAGTATTCAATGTGTTGTTGGTTAACCAGAGCAGGGCGATGCCGCCGATCATGGCCAGGGGTTGGGCGGTCATAATAATCAGTGGTTGCAAAAATGAGTTGAACTGGCTGGCCAGTACCATGTACAGCAAAATTGTGGCGAGGGTGAAGGCGAAGACCATATTGCTGGCCGTTTTACCGAATTCCTCGGCTTGACCTTTAAAAACCAGGGTGTAGCCGACAGGTAAAATCTCATCCGACAGTTGTTTTACGGTAGCAATAGCGTCAGCCAAAGGTAGTTCAGGCTTGCCGTAAAAAGGCGCAGAATAACGTAAGTCGAAGCGCGAAATTGAGGCTGGCCCGAGGGTTTCTTCCAGATGGGCTACGGTGTCAATACGAATCATGGTGCCAGTGCGCGAGCGCAGGTAAATACGGTCGATGTCATCCGCCGATTGAAAATAACTTTCATCAGCTTTTATGCGCACATCGTAGCGTTCGCCATCGCCGGGGTGGTCGTTATATTTAGCGACGTCCATACCGCCGACCATAACATTGACGGCCTCGGCAATATCATAACTCGAAAACCCAAGATCGGCAGCGCGAGTGCTATCGACTCGCAACTGATATTGGGGCAACGCCAGATTCAGGTCAAGATCGATATAACCAATGCCGTCAACAGCCGCTAGTTTCTCTTCAAGTTGATAAGAGAGACGGGCAACTTCATCTAGATTGGGACCGTTAATGGCAAATTGTAGTGGTTCTCCGCGTTGTCCACCCATTTTCGGGATAGGTGCGGCAAAGGCTTTAGCCCCGGGGATGGTGGCAAATTTTTTGGCGAGAATGGCAATCAGCTCTTGCTGGCTTAGCTCACGCTCGTCGGCTGGGGTCATGCGCACGAAACCTACGGCCGTGGTGACTTGGCGACCGCTGGTGCCGAGTCCGAAGAAGGCGCTTATTATCACGTCGTTGTGCTCGGCCAAAATGTCCTCGACTTCGGCGAGACGGTCACTGGAATAGCCTAGGCCAGAGCCGAGAGGCGTACGCACAATAATCATAAAGCTGGCTTCGTCCTGATCAGGTGAGTACTCCTTGCCAATATCGTTTAGAAAGAAAGTGCTGCCAAAAACCAGTAGCCAGGTAATGACAATCACAGTCCAGCGAAAGCGCAAAGCTAACCCCAGCAATTTGGTGTAGATGTTCTCCATGCCACGAAAGCTACGCTCCAGCCAGTAATAGAGACCACCGCTGTGTTCTTCAACTTCTAGAAAACGAGAACAAAGCATGGGGGTCAAGGTCATGGAAACAAACCAGGAAATCAGCACACCAACAGTGACCACTACTGCAAAGGAAGAGAAAAACTGACCGATAACACCACCGAGGAAAATCACTGGCACAAAAATAGAGACCAGCGATAGGGTGGCTGCCAGCACCGGAAACACCACTTCAGATGTGCCGTGGATAGCCGCAGAACGGGGATCGGGGTCAATGGATTCACGGTGGCGATAAATGTTTTCCAGCACTACGATGGCGTCGTCAACAACAATGCCAATTAACAAAAGTAGCGCTAGCAGGGTCATGGAATTGAGGGTGTAGCCAAAAAAGTATATCGCGGCGATGGAGCCAAATAATGAAATGGGGATGGCAGTAGCGATAATAACGGTGGAGCGAAGACTTTTAAGAAAGATCCACACGACAAAGGCCGTTAACACGGTGCCGAGGACTAAATGTTCTTCCAGGGAGCTGATCATGGCGCGAACAAAGAGTGAATCATCGGAAGCGACGGTAAGCTTCATGCCGGGTGGTAGCTGTGGGCGAATTTCCTCGTTAATACGACGCATGGCTTCGTCGATGATTTCTACCGTATTTGCTTCGGCAATCTTAGCAATACCGAGGCCGACAGTAGGTTTGCCATTGACTCGAGCCAGGCTACGAGGGTCGGCCATACCGTCTTCAATTTTGCCAATATCTCCAAGTTTGAGCGGCGCACCGTCTCGATAGGCAACCACCAGGTTTGCCAGCTCTCGCGGATCGTGATACTCCATGTCGAGTTTCACCATGTGCTCGGTTTCACCGCTGACCAAGAACCCACCGGGCATCATGAAATGTTCATTTCTCACAGCGGCAAGCACTTCGCCAGTGGTCACGTTAAAGGCTGCCATGCTATCGAGATTGAGGTTGATGCGGATTGTACGCTCACGTTTGCCGCCGATTTTTACTTCGCCGACGCCATTAATGGTCTCGAGGTTTTTCTTAATGATGTTAATGGCGTAGCTGTTGAGCTGCTGCATCGTGCGATCGCCTTCCAGGGCTAGCCACATAATGGGAGAGGCGCCGAACTCCAGCTTGGCAACGATCGGTGGGTCAGCATCGGTCGGCAGCTGGTTGAGAACCTGGTTCACCTTAGATTGCACTTCGTCAAAGGCGACGTTGATATTTTTGTCCATGTCGAAGGTGATGACGACGCGGGAATTACCGGGCGAGGAGGTAGAGGAGATGTGCTCGATACCGGGCACTGAGTTGACCGCAGTTTCGATGATGTTGGTAATAGAGGCGTCAATCACACTCGGGTTGGCCCCGATTAAATTGGTCTGCACTGCTACCAGCGGGAATTCCGTGGATGGGTAGCGGTCGACGCCGACCCGCGAATAGCCAATGACACCAAAGAGAATGAGTGCCGCCGACAGCATGGTTGTCAGTACATGGCGGTGGATGGAGAGCGATGGTAGGTTCACGGCTTATTTGCTCCGCTAATTTTGACCGGTGAGCCGTCAGTAAGAAAGCCTGCGCCATTCACCGCGACCGTTTCGCCGTCTTTGAGCCCCGCAGTAATTTCGATATTAGCGCCGATATATTCACCGACCTCGACAATTCGTTGATGGGCAATGCCGTCTTTGATGACATAGACGACCTTACCAGCTGGCCGCAGTACCAACGATGCTTTGGGAACGAGAATGGCATTGTCGCGGGTGTCGAGAATAATTTCACCGGTAACACTGGCCCCAGGTTGCCAGGGACCGGGGTTGTCGATAATGGTGAGGATGTCTATGGCCCGGTTGCGAGAGCCGACTGTAGGCCTAATTTCGCGGATTGAACTCTCGACCGTAACATCGGGAGCCATAGGCGAGACCAATCTGAGCTTGAGGCCTAGAGAAAGTCTATTGGCTAGTGTTTCAGGCAGGGGTAGGCGTGCCCTAAGTTTATCTACCTTGATAATGCGGAACAGAGGGTCGCCTACTTTCAAAAAGTCACCGGGGCTGGCTAATTCTTCATCAACAATGCCGTCATAGGCTGATAACACGCGGGTTTTAGTCAGCCCTCGCTGTTTCTGATTACTTCTCGCTTGGGCGGCTTTTAATTGTTCCTCGAGCGAATCTAACTGTGCCCGAGCTTCCTCATAGCGGTCGATTGAGATGAGTTTATCCTTGATCAATTGGTTAAAGCGTTTCACTGTGCGACGCTGATTTCTCGTCAGAGCCTCAAGTTGGGCGACCTCGGCATCAGCAGCCTGGGCGGCGATGGTGTAATCCTCAGTATCGAGTTCTGCGAGTAATTGCCCAGGCTTAACGCGTTGGCCGGTAACGACGAAGCGTCCCAGAAAGCGCCCTTCAACCTCGGCGGAGACCTCGGGTCTGATAATACTTTCCAACGCGCCGACAGAGTGTTCGACAACCTCTATGGTTTCTGTTTTGGTCAGGGCTGTACTGATCAGGGTTGCCCGTGGAGCGGGCTTGGTTTTTTCTGCCGGAACAGGCTTGGTATCCTGATCGTCACCACAGGCTGCTAAAAACAAAGTGAGTGTGAAAGCGGGTAGCCAAAGACGAAAGTTGAAGGTCATATCAATCCTTATCGTAAATAGTGACACATATACCGAGCTGCATCAGTTCGGTAAGGGCTGGTCAAAGCAATTTTGCCGGATGTTAAAGACACGAAGCTGTGCGTTTGAGTCATTCTGCAGTCGTGTTGTCGCGATATTCTGAGATGTCTTTTTTTCTTCTCGTCTGATTAAGGCTTTTGCGGGGGTATTCTCTACGTTGCCTTCATTCCGACGAGCTCGCCTGAGCGCAATGGTACCATAGCGTACCCGCGAGTATAAGGTGCTTTAACGAACGGTAGCTTCGAGTTGGACCAAATTAAGATTTCACTTTGGTGGTATTAGTTGACCCAGAGCGTGTGCCCCTCTAAATTTGTGGTTGCTAAGGCTTTTTGCTCATGTTTGAATTCAGTTCACAGTTTAGCATCGTATTACTTTCATAAAGCCTCGCTCAAGACAACAAAAATTAGTGTTTGTGAGGTGTTTTGACTACGAGCATTGGCCCTACTGATCGCTGTATCAGGGGTTGATTCAATTAAGTACTTTTAACTCACTATTATTTTAAGGAGAAACCATTGGCTACTTGGAAAGAAGAAACGCAGAATCTAGCCGGCTCAGACCTTGTCCTGGTTCGAGGTGGTTCTGGCAAACCCTTGCTGGTGCTACACGACGAGCTCGGTTACACGGGTTGGATGAGTTGGAATGAAGAGCTGGCGAAAGACAGAGAGCTCATTATTCCTTTACAGCCGGGATTCGGTAAGTCACCGCGTCAGGATTGGATGTGGCGTCACCGCGATCTCGCGAACTATTATTTGAATGTGATCCGTGAACTGGGTTTGGAAAAGCCAGATGTATTGGGTTTTTCTGCCGGTGGCTATATCGCTGCTGAAATGGCCGCTGCAAACCCTGAGTTACTCGGTTCTATCACGCTGGTTGGCCCAATGGGTATCAAACCGGATGAGGGTGAGATTTTTGATATTTTTGCTTGCACCATTAAAACCTGTTTACGTCAAACAGTGTTTAATCATGAAGTGAAAGAGTTTAGTGAAATCTACGGCGGCGAAATGTCACCTGAGCAGTTTGAGTTATTTGAAGATGCCCGCGCTGAAAGTGCACGTATCGGTTGGGAACCCTATATGTTCAACCCCAGCCTCCCTGAGCTGTTGCGCAGTGCAAAAAATGCCAAGCTGCCAACTTTGCTGATTCGTGGTAGTGAAGATGCAGTGGTGCCGCAGGATTGCATCAGAAAATATCACGATGCTCTGCCCCAGGCCGATATCGTAACTATCAAGGGTACTGGCCACCGCCCAGAAATTGAAGATAGCGCAGAGTTTGTTGCCGCTGTTAAACACTTCCTTGCGTAATAAAAGAATTGGAGACTAAATAGTCATGCAAATTGCACATTTTACTGAACGCCCCGTGCGTTATATCGATGAAGCCCCTGTTCTTCAAAACCGTGCCTTCTTTGGCGTTTCTAATAGTTATGTCGATCGCGAAAAGTCGGCTCATGATTATAACTTTTACCTTGACGAAGCCTGTTTCTGTGAAGAAGTGGGTTTCGATGCGGTTGCCATTAACGAGCACCACGGCAATCCTTTCTGCTCAGGCAGCGTGGTCAATATTGAAGCAGCTATTTTGGCGCGGATCACGTCCAAAGCCAAGATTGTAATTATTGGTAATATGTTACCCGGTGTTAAACACCCTCTGCGAATAGCAGAAGAGCTGGCGACTATTGATACCATTTCTCGGGGTCGCCTGGTTTCTGGCTGGGTACGTGGTGCAGGTAGCGAGCAGTTCTTCAATAATGCTAATCCTGCTTATAACCGTGAAATGTTTAACGAGGCTCACTCGTTCATTATGGATTGCTGGACGAAAGACGGCCCCTGGCGCTACGAGGGTAAGCATTTTCACTATCGTCATGTGAACCCGTGGGTCAAACCCTACCAGGAAATGCCTCAGCAGTGGATTCCCGGCGTATTAAGTGCTGAAACCGTTATGTGGTGTGCTGAGAAACAATATCCCTATCTCGGTTTAGGCACGGCACTTGGTCCAACTTGTGATTTGTGGGATATGTACGCTGATAAATCCGCTGAGCTGGGTTATCAAGCAGGTCCTGAGAACTTTGGCTACTTGCTGCCTGTCTTTTGTGCTGATACGGATGAAAAGGCGCAGGAAATTGGTAAAGGTTTTGTTTTCGGCGGTGGTCAAAATGCCTTCTCTCGTCCTGAGCATACTCTGCCTCCTGGCTATAATTCAAAGAGTGCAATTCGCATGCTGGGTCAACAGCCGGGTGGTAGCTGGTTGGGCGTGAGTAAAGAAAAATTAATGGCCAGTTCCGATGATAGCTGGGACGCATCAGCTTACGATGCCCTGAAGGCCAAGCTGATTGCCGGTTACCAGAAAGTTCAGGATAACATGCAAATTGTTGTGGGTAGCCCTGAGACTTGCGCTCAGAAAATCAAGGACATCCTCTCTGTTATTCGCCCCGGTGTTTTTACCTGTTTTGCCGTACAGGGCAATGTCAGTGATAAGGACCGTTTGCGCAGTGTTGAGCTGTTGGGTAAAGAAGTATTACCCGAGGTGCGCAAGCATGCCGATGAAATTGGGCTGTTTGGGCCGTTTGATCGGACGCCAGGTAGTGTCAAGTTGGCACCGGGTACGAAGCGGGCTCCTGTTGTTGATCGTGAGGCGCTGGCGAAGCTGAATTTGCCCTGATTTTTAGCGGCAAATTGAAATAAAAAAGCGCCTACCTATATTATAGGAGGCGCTTTTTTTGTGGACTGATGTTATCCCTATGCCTCTTGGCATTGACGACGCTTGTTAGTGTTCAAGGGAAAAGCCCGACGTCAAACCACCATCGGCGATGAACTCTGAACCGGTGGAGTAAGAGCTGTCATCAGAGGCTAAATAAGCGGCCAGCGTTGCCATTTCTTCAGGCTGACCAACACGCCCTAGCGGCACCTTGCTGAAAATATCTGTCATGACTGACTCGTCCATGCCCGCTTGGGTAATCATAGGCGTGTGAATACCGCCGGGGTGAATGGAGTTGACGCGAATGTTATCGGGTCCCAATTCCATGGCGGCGACCTTGGTCATGCCGCGCACTGCAAACTTACTCGCACAGTAGGCTGAACCGCCGGACATACCGATAAGCCCGTCGATGGAAGAAATATTAATGATCGAGCCACTGCCGGCGTCTTTCATTGCCCCTGCAACAGAGCGCATGCCAAGAAAAACACCCAGCTGGTTGATTTCGATGACTTTCATATAGTCGGCAACACTTGTGTCAATGAGTGGTTTGACCTGAACAATACCGGCATTGTTGACCAGCACGTTGAGTTTGCCAAAATGTGCAACGGTTTCTTTGACTGCTGCTGCCCAGGAGTTTTCATCGGTAACATCCAGGTGAATGTAGAGAGCTGCATCGCCAATATCGGCGGCGACTTGCTTGCCCTCTTGATCGAGCACATCGGTAATAACGACTTTAGCGCCTCGAGCCGCGAAGAGACGAGCTTCTGCAGCACCCTGACCCCGTGCTGCGCCAGTAATCAGTGCAACTTTTCCTTTTAAATTACTCATTATTTTAGCCTTATTTATTGAAATTGTTTTATTGAAAATAAAAAAAGCCTGTCATTAGACAAGCTTTTTTGAAGTTCGGGCTTATAAGTGGATTAGCTATCGAGAGAGAAGCCTGCGGTTAAACCGCCGTCGGCAACAAATTCGGACCCGGTTGAGTAGGAGGCGTCATCTGAGGCGAGATAAGCTGCCAGCGTTGCCATTTCTTCCGATTTGCCAATGCGGCCCAAAGGACTCGCTTTAAACGCTTCTTCTGCCTGCTCTTCGCTAAGGTTAATGTCATCCAATATCTTCGTTTTCACACCACCTGGGTGGAGAGAGTTGACACGGATGGCGTATTTACCCAGCTCTAGTGCCGCAACTTTGGTCATACCTCGTACCGCAAACTTACTGGCACAATAAGCGCTGGCACCGTACATGCCGGTTAAGCCATCAATGGAAGATATGTTGACGATTGAGCCGCCACCGGCATTTTTCATTGGCTCGACAACTTCTCGCATACCAAGAAAAACACCAATTTGATTGATGTCGATGACCTTACGGTAGTCTTCTAATGATGTTTCATGAACTTCTTTTGCGGGTGTGATAATGCCAGCGTTATTAATAAGAACGTTCAGCTTGCCAAATTTTTTGACAGTGGCAGCGACGACGTCTTTCCAGCCTTGCTCACTCGTCACATCAAGGTGCATGTAGGCTGCGCTATCACCGATTTGTGCAGCGACTTGTTGGCCTTCGTCGTCGAGTACGTCGGTCATCATCACTTTGGCTCCACGTTCGACGAAGAGTCTTGCTTCTGCAGCGCCCTGGCCGCGGGCCGCGCCGGTAATAAGTGCTACTTTTCCATCTAAAGTTCCCATTAATTTTCCCCTGAGTTAGTAAATTATAAATGGCAGAAGGCTTTAGTCAGCCTTTACATTTTGTTTTAAAGCAGGGGCAATATAGTGGCTTTTGATGAAAAAGGCGAGATACCGGCCTGTTTTATAGATCTTACTATTGGGTTAACCCTCAAATAAATGGGTAGCGTTAAAATCAGCGTATGGCAACAGTAAAGCGAAAGGCTTTAGCCGGTCCGGGCCGTAACTTAATAGTGAATGTAAGCCCTAGATTGGAGCGAGATGTTTGATCATGAGGCATGTTTATCACCTGTGGGTTGATGTTAATACGAGGAAATTCGGGGGTAAATATATTTTTTCAATAAAAACAATGACTTAATAAAATGGCATGGGAATTGTATTGTTGTTAGTCAGCGGATTCATCAAGCTGTAATACCCCCCTGTTCCGCTATTGAGCAATGGAGCTCATAGGTCACCCCCTCCCGTGGCCTATGGGCTTTTTTTTGCTTTGTTTTTACTCATTCAGTCAACAGCGTTAGCCGCAATATTATTGCCTGCTGTTATTAATCCGAGGAGAGTCCGAATGTTGAGTCGTTCATTGAAAATTACCCCAGCTGCACTAAGTGCTGTTGTACTGGGCCTGTCTGTATCAACACTGACGAGTGCCAAGCCTTTCGCTGATAGTATTAGCGAAGCTATTGATGGAGGCGATGTCGCCTTAAGCTTACGTTACCGCTATGAGAATGTTGATCAGGACGGTAAGCCAGAGGATGCTGATGCATCGACACTAAGGTCGCGAATTACCCTTAAATCAGGTGTGGCTGAGGGTTTCATGGGTTTAGTTGAAGTCGATAATGTGAGTTATATCGGTAACGATAACTTTAACAATACTGAAAATGGGAAAACGAACTATCCGGTGGTTGCAGACCCGGATTACACAGAAGTGAATCAGGCATTTATCAGCTATGCCTTTGATGATAAAAACAAGGCAACCTTGGGTCGCCAGCGTATTAACCACAGTGGGCAGCGCTTTTTGGGGGGTGTCGGCTGGCGTCAAAATGAACAAACCTTTGATGCAGCGAGCATTTCTTTAGCACCCCTGAAGAGCTTGACGGTCAACTACAGCTATATATGGGATGTTAACCGTATATTTGGACCTGAGGGAGCCGATGCTGATTTTGAGGGCGATAGCCACGCACTTATCGCTACCTATAAAATTGCCGATGGCCACACCCTGTCTGGTTTTAGCTATTTACTTGACCTCGAAGAAGCCCCGGCCCTATCGAGCAGTACTTATGGGCTGGAATACAAAGGCGGATTTAATGTCAGCGATGGTGTCAGTCTTGGGGTTAATCTATCCTATGCTGAGCAAAGTGATTACAAAGATAGCCCTCTCGACTATGACGCTGGCTATTATTTTGCGGAGCTAGCTATTAAAACTCAGCCAGTGACTGTTGCACTTGGGTACGAAGTACTTGAGAGTGATAACGGTATAGGTTTTAAGACCCCCTTGGCAACATTGCACAAGTTCCAGGGTTTCGCTGACAAATTCCTGGTGACCCCTGCTGGCGGAATTGAAGATACCTACCTAAAAGTCGCCACAAAAATAGCGGGCGTCAAACTCATCGCCTTCTACCACGATTTTGAAGCGGAAACAGGCGGCATGGATTACGGCAGTGAGTTCGATTTCATTGCGGCGTATAAATTCAGCAAGAATTACAGCGTATTATTCAAATACGCGGCCTATGAGGCCGATGATTTTTCTACCGATACGGATAAAGCCTGGTTGATGGTGACAGCGACGTTTTAGCGTGTATACGGTTTAGTGAACAAGGGGCGTGCTTCTCAGTCATACCAGGCGAATAAGGATTGCCAACTTGGTATGAAGCCCCGCTCGAATGGCAACACTTTTTTGTAGTGACTGCAGGTGTACGCGGTAAAAAAATATCAGGCCTAAGGCTATAGGATAGGTTGTATTGGATCACTCTAGTCACAAAGAAGTTCGCGTAATGTTGGTCGACGACCACCCCCAGCGTGCTGCTATGGTCGAGCAGGCACTCAATGTCTGCGGCTTCCATATTGTTGCAATGTTGACCAGTGCATCGGGCCTGTTATTTCAAATCCAGGAGCTCAAACCACATGTGGTAATGATAGACATTGAGTCTCCTGATCGAGATATTCTCGAAAGCCTGTCACTGATAAACCAGCACAATCCGACACCGGTGGTGATGTTCTCGAATGAGGAGGACCCAGCGTTTATCCGCCAGGCGATAAATGTCGGTGTCAGTGCTTATTTGATGGAGGATATTAACCCTGACAAGGTTAAACCTGTTATCGACGTTGCTCTAGCTCAATTTGAAATGTTTCAGGCGTTACGACAACAGCTTAGTAGTACCCAACAAGCATTGGATGATAAAAATACGCTCGATAAAGCCAAGCGCTTATTGATGAAGCATCAAAAAATAGCTGAACCCGAGGCCCATAAAAATATGCGTAACCTCGCCATGAATAATAATCAAACCCTGGTTGATGTTGCTAAAAACGTTATCGCAATTCTGGATCAAGATTCAAAGAAGGCACCCGTGGATGAACCTAAATAGTCTCAGCCCAGCAGAAAAAACGCACCTCAATATTGGCTATATGCGTCTAAGTGACAGCGCACCGCTTATCATTGCCCATGAACAAAAGTTTTTTGAACGCTACGGGTTAGAGGTCACGCTTAGCAGAGAGGTGTCCTGGGCTAATGTTCGAGACAAGGTCGCTGTCGGCACGCTAGATGCCTCGCAAATGTTGGCGCCAATGCCCCTGGTCACATCGCCCGGTCTTAAAAACACCTCAGGCCCCTTTATTACTGGCTTGATGCTGAGCTTAAATGGTAATGCGATAACCCTGTCCTCTGGTTTAAGCAAACAGCTTGATATTGATACAAATAAAACAGGTGACAGTTGTCCTGACCCCGTAATTGCAGCACGACGATTAGGTAAAATTATTTCGACTTTACCTCGACAGTTAACATTGGCGACGGTTTACCCCTACTCTATGCACACATTTCAATTGCGCCACTGGCTAAGGTTGGGTGGCATATGTCCTGACCGTGATGTAAAGATTATCGTTCTGCCGCCAGAGCAAATGGTTGATAATCTTGCGCGGGGCATTATCGATGGCTTTTGCGTGGGCGAACCCTGGAATACCGCTGCGATACAGGCCGGGGTCGGTTCATCTGTCGTTTCTGGTTATCAGCTATGGAATAACGCACCTGAAAAAGCACTCGTTGTCGCCGAGCACTGGCATAACAATTACCCCTCTACACATTTGCGTTTGCGCCTGGCCGTAATGGAGGCTGCAACCTGGCTATCTCACCAGGAAAATCGACAGGCGAGTGTCCCCGTGCTCGCCCGGCAACAGTATTTAGATTTGCCTGAGCACGTGCTAAAGCCGGCTTTGCTTGGAGACTTTCAATACAGTAAACATAGCGGGACACGTAATAATAGGGACTTTATTGTTTTTCACCGCTACCAGGCAGGGTTTCCTTGGCGTTCTCGAGCGGAATATTTGCTCAGAAAAACTCTCGAGTTACAGGGAGAAACCATGAGTGATAGTGAAATCTGTCAGCTTACTGAAAAGGTTTATAGAGCTGACCTTTATCGCGAAGCGGCATTATTACTCGGCTATAAATACCCCTCTACTGACTATAAAAAAGAAGGTGTTCATACCACTTCGTATCTGTTTGAAGACTCTTTAGAGTTAGGGCCAGACTTGTTTCTTAACGGTGGGACGTTTTCTCCCTGCCAGCCTTAACCGATGAGCACATCGCTTCAACAGGTGCTCAAAATTAGTGCAGTCTCGACAGTTAATGATAAAAATTATCAATCTTTCGCACCAAATAAAATCATCATTCCATTTTGGTTAATTATTTTTTTAATGAAAGTCAGTATTCATCTTCTATTTATAAGGTAATGGCTGCTAATTAAAAGCTTGGCATGTAATTTGTATTAATGTAATTGCGCATAAACAATATTTTAAGGCAACGAAGCCAGTTATTCACAGACCCCGAGTGTCAGTGAATAACTGGCTTTTTTATTTTTTTACCCTGCAGTACTAATACGTACAAAGGTTATTGAAGGAGTAGTTAATTATGGCGAACCACCCTGTGCTATCAACATTATCGGCAATTATTCGACGTCGAAAAAAAACATCTGTCCCGCTGGTGACATTTAAAACGATCACGGTCGCCCTGGCTGGATCTTTACTATCACTAGGGAGCTGGGCAGAAATAGGGGAGCCTGAAAAAGAAGAATTAAAATTTGGTTTTATTAAATTAACAGATATGGCGCCTTTGGCCGTTGCCTATGAGAAGGGCTATTTCGAAGACGAAGGCTTGTACGTCACCCTTGAGGCCCAGGCTAACTGGAAAGTCCTACTCGACGGTGTTATTGATGGGCAGTTAGATGGTGCTCATATGCTGGCAGGGCAACCACTCGCCGCGACGATTGGTTTCGGTACTAAGGCCCACATTATCACCCCCTTTAGTATGGATCTAAACGGTAACGCCATTACCGTATCCAACGATATTTGGGCGCAAATGAAACCCCATGTTCCCCTTCAACCTGATGGTAAACCCGTCCATCCGATTAAAGCCAGCTCACTGAAGCCGGTTGTTGATAGCTACCGCGAGCAGGGTAAACCCTTCAATATGGGGATGGTTTTTCCGGTCTCGACCCATAACTATGAGTTGCGGTACTGGCTCGCTGCTGGGGGTATCCACCCCGGTTATTACGCACCATCGACGGGAGATATCAGTGGTCAGCTCAATGCTGAGGTACTTCTTTCAGTGACACCGCCACCACAAATGCCCGCCACAATGGAAGCTGGCACTATCTTTGGTTACTGTGTGGGCGAACCTTGGAATCAACAGGCCGTGTTTAAAGGTATTGGCGTGCCGGTCATTACCGATTATGAAATTTGGAAAGATAACCCAGAGAAAGTGTTCGGTATTACCAAAGCCTTTTCTGAGAAATACCCCAATACCACAGCACGTATGGTCAAGGCATTAATTCGCGCGGCAGCTTGGTTAGATGCCAACGACAATGCCAATCGGCCCGAGGCAGTCAAAATACTTTCACAGTCAAACTATGTGGGTGCTGATTACGACGTTATTGCCAACAGCATGACAGGCACGTTTGAATACGAAAAAGGCGATAAGCGTCAGGTGCCTGACTTTAATGTTTTCTTTCGCTACAACGCGACCTACCCCTATTACAGTGATGCGATCTGGTATCTCACACAAATGCGCCGTTGGGGTCAAATCGATGAGTTTAAAGCCGATAGCTGGTATATCGATGTGGCTAAGTCTGTCTATCGCCCCGACCTCTACGCCATTGCCGCTAGGGATTTGATTGAAGGGGGCACCTTGAAAGCATCCGACTTTCCCGACCTCGATAGTGAGAGTGGTTTTCGACCTCCGCAAAAAGACTTTATCGACGGTATCGCCTATGACGGCACAAAACCCAATGCCTACATAGAGAGTTTGCCCATTGGTTTAAAAGGTAAGGATAAGGCGAAATAGCGTGCAAAGAATTTTTATTCTATTGCCATAGGTTAGTTAACAAGGCTGTCGCGCCACAGGCGTGTCAGCCCCATCAATAGGCCTACTCCCATGACCGAATTAACAGCTACGACACCGGACGCCATGAAAAAAACTGCAGAAAAAACACCACCAGAGCCACCCCTTGTCAATCAAGCAATAGCCAGTGAAGAACCCCCTTCAGAGAATAAAGCATCGGGAGATACGACACCGCTGTATGTGCGGATTAATAAAGTTCTGGATTTAATTGGTTTCACCTGGTTTGTGCCCCTCGTTAAACTTTGTGGCGGAGAAAGCCCAAAAGCACAATTTCGTGAATTATTAATTGTCATTGGTGCGCCAGTGCTATTTTTTATAGCGTTTTTAATGTTCTGGAGTTGGGGAGCTGCCCAAATACAAACCAGTCTTGGTGTGATACCAGGACCGGTTGCCGTTTATAAGGAAGCCCAGGGTTTGTTAGAGGAGCATGACGTTGAAAGAGAAAAAGCCGTTGCTTTTTATGAGCGCCAGAAAGCACGAAATGCAAAAAAATTAGCGAAAAATCCAGATGCTGTCGTAAAAATCCGGCCCTATACTGGTAAGGCGACTTACCTCGATCAAATAGTCACCAGTCTTTACACAGTGTTTACTGGCTTTGTTATAGCCACATTGGTCGCCGTACCTATTGGCATTCTTTGCGGAATGAGCAGCTTGGTTAATACGGCAATCAATCCGGTTATTCAAATCTTTAAACCGGTCTCGCCACTGGCCTGGTTGCCAATTGTGACTATGATCGTCAGCGCGGTTTATGTCACCAATGATGATTCCTGGTTCGACAAGTCGTTTCTCACGTCAGCTATTACCGTCACACTTTGCTCCCTGTGGCCAACATTGATTAATACATCGGTAGGTGTTTCATCAATCGACAAAGATTTGGTAAATGTCGGTAAAGTACTTCGACTGAGCAAAATGACACAAATTACTAAAATTATTTTGCCTTCATCGCTGCCTTTAATTTTTACCGGTTTACGCCTTTCTCTCGGTGTTGGGTGGATGGTATTAATCGCGGCTGAAATGCTGGCGCAAAATCCCGGTTTGGGAAAGTTTGTTTGGGATGAATTTCAAAACGGTAGTTCTCATTCGCTGGGTCGCATTATGGTTGCCGTGTTCACTATTGGATTGATTGGTTTTGCACTCGACCGAGTAATGATGACCTTACAAAAAATATTCTCATTCGGCGAAACCAATATTTAACAGCTGTTTTACAGAAAGGAAACTAAAGAAATGACGCTTCTAGCGCTTGATAAAGTCAGCAAGTCCTACGGTGAAGGTTCTGACAAAACAGCTGTGCTGAAAGATATTAATCTGGAAATTACTGAAGGCGAATTTGTTGCCATTGTGGGTTTTTCTGGCAGCGGTAAAACCACCCTGATTTCAGCCATTGCCGGTTTAATACAGCCTGACGAAGGCACAATTACAAAAGAGGGAAAGGCAATCACCGGGCCCGATTCAGACAGGGGAGTAGTTTTTCAAAATTACTCCCTAATGCCCTGGCTCACTGTGCAAGGTAATGTCGCTCTTTCGGTCGATCAAATATTTTCTGATAAGCCAAAAAAAGAAAGGGAAGCACGGGTCTTAAAATATGTCGATATGGTGGGCCTAACTCCAGCTTTATATAAACGCCCAGCCGAATTGTCTGGTGGTATGCGACAGCGGGTCAATGTGGCCCGTGCCCTTGCTGCCAGCCCGGATATTTTACTTCTGGACGAGCCACTCAGTGCTCTCGATGCTCTAACGCGGGCCAACTTGCAGGATGAGATTTTGCAAATTTGGGAGCAGGAAAAGAAAACCGTCATCCTTATCACTAATGATGTCGATGAAGGCTTGATCATGGCCGACCGGGTTATCCCCTTAAAACCCGGCCCCAAGGCGACCTTTGGGCCAGAATTTAAAATTGATTTACCGCGCCCTCGTGATCGTAGCGCGATGAATCACGATCCGGCTTTTAAGGCGCTTCGCGCCGAAATTACACAATACCTGATGGCTATTGGTATCGAGGGGAGCAGCAATGAAAGTAGCATTGCCTTGCCACCTGTACGACCCAATACCACCACGGATTGGCGTGCGGACAAAACGGCTCTCAAACCATCCACAGAAAACCTGGGTAAGGAACGCTATCTTGAATATACCCAACTCGATAAAGTCTACCCAACGCCAAAAGGCCCCGTGGCTGTTGTTAAAGATTTTAATTTGAAGATGAAAAAAGGCGAATTTATTTCGCTGATTGGTCATTCGGGTTGTGGCAAGTCGACAGTACTTTCGATGACAGCGGGCCTTAACGAAATCAGCAAGGGCGGTATTATTCTCGATGGTAAGGAAGTTGTTTCTGCCGGCCCCGATCGTGCCGTTGTCTTCCAGGCGCCGAGTCTATTTCCCTGGCTGACGGCGACAGAAAATGTTTCTCTTGGTGTTGAAAGTGTCTACCCACATGCTCAGCAAAGTGAGCGCAATGACATTGTGGAATATTATCTAACCCGTGTTGGTTTAGGCGATTCTCTACATAAAAAGGCGGACGATATGTCTAATGGTATGCGTCAGCGTGTTGGCATTGCCCGTGCCTTTGCGTTGTCGCCTAAATTATTATTGCTGGATGAGCCCTTCGGTATGCTCGACTCTCTGACGCGCTGGGAGCTACAGGAAGTGTTAATGGAGGTGTGGGATCGTACAAAGTTGACCGCAGTGATGGTCACCCATGACGTCGATGAAGCGATACTGCTGGCCGATCGCGTTGTGATGATGACCAATGGCCCGGAAGCGACAGTGGGTAAAGTGATCGATATCGATCTTCCTCGTCCACGCACGCGTAAAGCCTTACTCGAACACCCTGACTACTATGATTACCGAGAAAGTTTGATCACTTTCCTTGCCGAGTGCGATCAGCATTGAGTACCTTCTCACTTTAAATTTTTCGACTATTACTAAACGAAAGGGGGCTGTTATTCAGCCCCCTTTCGTTTGTACGCCTATAAATCCAGGGACAACACGCCAAGTCTGGGGTTTCTGCATCAGACCCGCACTCGTTTTGCCAATACAGAACACCCGCCTGAGGGTGTGCCATAGAGCCTATTTAGATTTGTTTAGCAGACATTGCTTATGTAAAGATAGCGGCCAATTAAATTCTAAATTTTACAACTTATAACACTAAAAATAAGGATTTTATATTATGGATATTGGCGTGTTAATGCTATTTCAAAACCACCCTAATCTGCCTATGGCCGATTATGATATGTACAAAAAAGAGCTAGCTGTTTGTGAGATGGCAGAACCCCTGGGTTTTGATTCTATTTGGGCGGTTGAGCACCATTTTACCGACTATACCCTGTGCCCCAATCCCATTGAAATGCTGTCTTATCTCGCCGGTAAAACGGAGAAGGTCAAGCTGGGTACGGGTGCGATTATTATTCCTTGGCACAAAGATCCTTTGCGCGTAGCCACCGATATTGCCATGCTCGACAACCTCTGTGATCGCCGTTTATTGCTGGGCATAGGTCGAGGCATTGGCCGGGTTGAGTATGATGGCTTTGGCGTTGATATGAACGACTCGAGAGGCATCTTTGAAGAATCGTCGCAAATGGTTCTCGATATGCTCGAAACAGGCAAAGCGAAGGATCACGACGGCGAGTACTTTAAGCAGGTGGCTCGCGACATTCGCCCGGCCCCACTGCCGCCGTATTTAGATCGTACCTATGTGACTTGTCAGTCGCCGGAAACCGCTGAAATTATCGCTCGTCTGGGTTTGGGTATGATGGTCTTTGCCATATCTCCGTGGAAATCGCGAGCCGAAGACTGTCGCGTCTATCGGGAGGCTTTCCTCAAGCATCAGGGCCATGAGGCGCCACCGGTGGTGGCCAATGTCTTTGTGATGGTCGATGAAGATGGCGAACGGGCCCGTGAGCTGGCCGAAAAGTACATGACGGACTACTGGATTTCGGCCCTGGCCCACTATGAGATGGATGGCACCCATTTTACTGATGTGAAGGGTTATGAGTTCTACGCAAAATCGGCTGGTTTGATGCGCGATCGCAGCTCTGAGTCGATGGGTAATCTCTATGTCGATAATCAAATCTTTGGTACGCCGCAGGAGTGTATCGACCAAATGAACAATATTCAGTCTCTAGCCGGGCCGGTGACCTTCAATGTTTCCTTTTCCTTTGCTGGCTTGCCTTACGATATTGTGCATAATCAAATGAAGCTGTTTGCCGAGAAATGTCTGCCGGTACTGCAGGCGGCAGAGGTCGGTCAGGCCGCCGATAAGGTCGCTTAAACCAGGCTCATCAACTAGATTCAGCAACTATAGTATTTCACAGCCTCAATCCCGTACCAGTGTTACTGGGCCGAGGTTGAGGTTTCATTATTCTCTTTGTCAGCCAGACCCAGCAGATAAGCTGTTGGGCTGTGACACTCACTTAAAAGGTAAAACATTGTGGCAAGACTCAGTAAATTAAGTCGTTCAGTTAAAGGTAGCGTGGTTCATGTAACGGGTGCAGCCAGCGGTATGGGCCGTGCAACGGCGATACTTTTCGCCGATGAAGGCGCCAAGGTCGCAGTCACTGATCGCGATCAGGAGAAAGCCGAAGCGGTAGCGAAAGAGATCAACGACGCCGGTGGTATTGCTAAAGCTTGGGCTTTGGATGTCTGCGATGCCGAGCGTATTATCGAAGTGACAAACGCCATTGGCGCTGAATTTGGCGGGCTGGATATTCTCGTCAACAACGCGGGCTTGGGCGTGTTTGTCAAACTCGACAGCGAAAAGTACGAAGAGCGTTGGCAGTTTGGTATGGATGTTCTTATTAACTCAGTGCAACGCATAGTACGGGCCTCACTGCCCATGCTGCGCAAAGCCGAACACGGGCGCATTATCAATATTGCCTCCACTGAAGGCCTTGGTGCCACTGAGAATGCTGGGCCTTATACTGCCGCGAAGCATGCCGTTGTGGGCTTTACTAAGTCGCTAGCCGTTGACCTTGGCCGCGAAGGCATTACCGCTAACTGTGTTTGCCCCGGGCCGATTAAAACGCCATTGACCGATTTTATTAGCGACGAGCACAAGGTCACCTTTGCCAAGCGTCGCGTCGCTGTGCGCCGTTATGGCGACCCGGAGGAGGTGGCTCATGCCACCTTTAATTTTGCCCTGCCTTCCGCTTCCTTTATGACCGGCGTCATTATGCCGGTTGATGGTGGCTTGTGGATTCGCAACGCGTAAACAAGGTGTCTACAAAATTTGAAGGAGAGTGGTAATGGCAGATTGGCAGGTTGGCGATGTCAGAATTACTAAAATTGTTGAAGAGGATTCCCCTGTCCCCGGTAAGTTTGTCTTGCCAGACGCGACACCGGAGAAGCTGTTAGCAATCGATTGGTTGAGTCCCAATTTTATTACCGACAGGGGCTGGCTGAAAATGAGCATTCACGCCCTGATTATAGAAACGCAGGGGGTGAAAATCATGGTCGATACCTGCCTGGGTAACGACAAAGAGCGTACTACTGAAGCCTGGGCAATGCGCAAGGGTCCCTTTCTTGAAAATCTTGCGGCAGCAGGCCACCCCCGGGAAAGTATTGACTATGTCATTTGTACCCATTTACATGTCGATCACGTTGGCTGGAATACCATGCTGGTTGATGGTGAATGGGTGCCAACCTTCCCTAATGCGCGCTACCTGTTTGGTCGTAAGGAGTGGGAAGCGTGGGAAAAGGAACCTGACACTGAACACTTTGGCCCGGTGCTAGAGGACTCGGTACAACCGGTAATCGATGCCGGTTTAGCTGATCTGGTCCCCTGCGATCATCGTGTCAACGACGAGGTGTGGTTTGAACCCACTCACGGGCACACAGCAGGGCAAATCAGCGTACGTATTTCATCGGGCGGCGAAGATGCGGTCATTACCGGTGATATGACCCACCACCCCTGTCAGCTGGCGCGCCCCGAGTGGTCCTGCTATGCCGATTACGATCCGCCGAAAGCTATCGACACCCGCTGGGATTTTTATGGCAAATATGTTGATAAGCCGGTGCTGGTCATCGGCACTCATTTTTCACCACCCACGGCGGGTTATATTGTCGCCGATGGTGAGCGCTATAAACTCAAGTGCTGAATGAGCACACAGTGCAAGAATAAAGGCTTAAGCCTGTTGAGGACATATTAATGAAAGCAACAAGATTTAATGGCGTGGGTAAACCACTGACCGTAGAAGAATTGCCCGAACCCGACGTTGGACCCACCGGCGTGCTGGTACGTATATCGGGTGCCGGCGTATGCCATTCCGACCTGCATGTTATTGATGGGGAAGTGGGTACACGCCAACAGCCCATCACACTGGGTCATGAAAATGCCGGCATTGTTGAAGCTGTGGGTAGTGACGTGAAAGATGTCGCCGTGGGTGACGGTGTGGCAGTTTTCGGCGCCTGGGGTTGCGGTGGCTGCCGCTTCTGCGAGCAGGGTGAAGAGAACCTCTGCCAAAACCCAATCTATCCTGGAATTATGGTTGATGGCGGCTGGGCCGAGAAGCTCTACGTGCCCCACTCGCGCAATCTGGTGAAACTCAATGGCCTCGACCCCGTGGTTGCTGCACCGCTTACCGATGCGGCTTTGACGCCCTATCGAGCGGTCAAAAAGACCTTGTCGAAGTTGGCCCCGGGCCGCACTTTGGCGATTATCGGTGTCGGCGGCCTCGGCCACATGGCCTTGCAAATTGCCCAGGCTCTAGCACCCTCTGTGCGTTTGATTGCCATTGATCTGAGTGATGAAAAACTGGCGATGGCCAAAGAGCTGGGTGCGGATGTAATCATCAATGCCGGGGGTGATGTCGGTGCTGAAGTGAAGGCCGCCACCGATGGTATTGGTGCCGATGCTGTTATCGACTTTGTTGGTGCCGATGCGACACTGAAAAGTGCCGCGGCTAGTGTTGCCGTCGCTGGGAAAATTGTGGTGGTGGGCATTGCTGGTGGTACGTTACCCTTTACTTTTTGGGAAATCCCTCTAGAGGTTGAGGTAACCACCAGTATTTGGGGCAACCGCCAGGAGCTTAAAGAAGTGCTCGAACTGGCGCGCCTGGGACATATTACACCCCATATTGAGCGTCAGCCTTTAGACGCGATAAACGAAGTTGTCGCACGCTTACACGCCGGCGATATTAAAGGTCGTGTGGTACTCACGCCCTGATGTGTGGTTTAGCCATTCACCCAGGGTCTAATTTAAAAAAACAGGAACGTTTTAACTGATGCCTTTATCACCACCGCAAGCTCGACAGCACTTACACACCCGCAACATCGATTTAACGGGTTATTACCGCGATGATGGCCTGTGGGATATTGAGGCACACATCGTCGACAAGAAAACCTATACCTACGAGAACAAATGGCGAGGCACAGTGGCTTCAGGCTTGCCGGTGCATGATATGTCGATACGTCTGACCATTGATCGGGAATTGGTCGTGCAGGCTATTGAGGTGGTGATGGATGTGCAGCCCTATACCATTTGCTCTGATGTGTTGGGCAATTTTCAAGGTATCGTAGGCCTAAAAATAGGCGCTGGCTGGAACAGACGAGTACGTGAGGTGGTGGGTGGTGTTCTGGGTTGCACTCACCTCGCTGAGTTATTAGGCCCTCTAGCAACGGTAACTTTTCAAACCTTATCGGCTGACTATGCACGCGAGTTGATGGGCTTGGAGCCGGCAGATCGCGGTGAAATGGAATCCGACCAAGCCCCTTTTATGCTCAATGGCTGTTTCACCTGGTCGCCGCAAAGTCCGGTCGTCAAAGAAGATTTCCCCGATTACTATCAAGCGCCTGAAACTGTTGAGGTTCTAGACATGAAGGCCGATAACAGTGATTCATAGTATGTTACATCTTAACGCTCCAACGTTGATTTCAGCGACCTTCTATAAATTCGTTACAGTTATGGGTGGGTCGAGTCGGTGAGCGCCGAGCCAGTGGCTGTAAAACGTTTCGGGCGTATTTTACGTATTCCTACTCCCACCCCTTTTGGTGTTGGTGATATCAATAGCTATGTGATTTTGCCAGAAGCAGGTTCCGATCAGTTGGTGCTGATTGATACCGGTGTGGGTACAGAAGAGGCCTGGCAAGCTTTACAGGCAGGTCTGAATGAAGCTGGTTATGGTATTAAAGATATTACTTTGTTGTTACTCACCCATGCTCATACGGATCACATGGGGCAAGCCAGTCGCATTCGTGAAACTTCGGATTGCGAGATTTGGGGCCATGAAAATGTCAGCTCAACCATCGCAAGTTTTCTTCCGTCACCCGAGCGCATAGAAGTTGAGCGAGCCGTTCTACAGCGCTACGGTTTTAGTGCCCAAATGTATGACAAAGCCTATGATTATCGGGCCTATATTGCGGATATTTTCAAGCCCTGTGAGCTTGATCGCGAGCTAAAAGATAACGACGTCGTGCCCATTAAGGGTTTTGATTTGAAAGTGATTCATACGCCGGGACACTGCCCTGAAGAAGTGGTTTTCTGGCAGGCGCAGAGTCAACAAATGTTCTCTGGTGATCACTTACTCCCCGATGTGACACCTGTGTGTTTATTGGAATTTCCTGAAACCCCAGAGGGCGAACGAATTCATACATTGTCTCAATATTACGGCTCTGCTGATAAAGTGTTACCTTATGAAGTACGCTATATTTACCCAAGCCACGGTGATGTTTTTCAGGATCATCGACAGTTAATTGTGGGTTATAAACTGTCGACGGAACGGCGCTTGTTGAAAATAGCGAAGATACTTGAGAAAGGCGGTGAGCAGACACCACTTGAGGTAGGTCAACAGCTCTTTCCAAAAGTTTGGGAAGAGCAACTTTATGCGGTAATCTCTGAGGTAATGGGGCATCTCGACCTCCTGCTAGATGAAGGTTATGTGACGGCGAAAGAGGTGGCTGGGGTGGTACATTATGCGCTACTGGCGACCCCAGAACCCGGTGTCATATTCAAGTCAGTAACATACTAAATAAGGAAGGGCTGTCATGACGCATGGTAAAGAGAATGAATTAATCGGCACCTCACTGGTATCATTTGAGGAAGCGATTGAGCGTATTTTACAGCGGGCTAATAAAACATTGCGAGGTATTCACACTGTAGAAGTCGTGAGTAAATCGGTTTGTATAGAGCCTAGTGGCGAACCCAATTTTCAAGTTCGTGCTTACTTGAAATTCACCATAACACCGCCTGATTTATTACATTTATAGGAGTTTCAGATGAGCGTATCGAGCGTATCAAGTGTCAGTGCCGCTTCGCCAGTAAGTTTTAAGGATGCTCTGGAAAAAGGTTATGCCCGGGCGAGCCAAACCTTGCGCGGTATTGAGTCTATTGAGATTGTTGGCGAGCGCGCCAAAGTTGAAGCTGGCGTGATCAAAGAATACATCGTAGACCTGAAAATAGTGTTTGCACTTGAGAAGTAATATTTGATTTTCAGTGTTCCACTCTTCTATATAAAATCAGGCCTTTAAAAAATTTCTAAGCAATCGCTAGAATCCCAGTTTCTGATTTATCGTTATCCAGATATCGAGTTGAGAAATCAAGGTTATGTCGCGTAATCGATTATTACTATCGCTTGTTTACTATTCGTAATTTAGATGATCGCATCAAGATGTTGAATGAAGTTTTTAGCAATTAAAAAAATCCCTATACCAGTCGACGAAGCGATTAATGCCTTCCTGTATTGAGGTTTGCGGTTGATAGTCGAGGTCGCTAACCAGGTCACTGACATCGGCATACGTACTAGGTACATCGCCGGGTTGTAGGGGTAGCATATTCTTATTTGCCGTTTTTCCCAATTTGTTTTCTAGAGCACTAATAAAATCCATTAGGCGCACAGGGTTGTTGTTGCCAATATTGTAAATTTTATAGGGTGCTGGCGAGCTCGAAGGATCTGGGGTTTTGCCATCCCAAGAGGCATTGCCTTTGGGTGGATTGTCGATGACACGAATAATGCCCCCGACAATGTCGTCAATGTAGGTGAAGTCCCTTTGCATCTCTCCGTGATTGAACACATCAATCGACTTGCCTTCAAGAATAGCTTTCGTAAACAGGTATAAAGCCATGTCGGGCCTTCCCCAAGGGCCGTACACTGTAAAAAAGCGTAGTCCAGTTGTGGATAATTGGTAAAGATGGGAATAGGTGTGGGCCATCAGCTCATTGGATTTTTTACTGGCAGCATAAAGGCTAATGGGGTGATCGACATTGGCGGAGGTTGAAAAGGGTTGAGCTTCGTTGAGCCCATAAACGGAAGAGCTACTGGCGTAGCTAAGCTTTTTAACGCCATTATGGCGGCAGGATTCAAGAATATTGCAAAAACCAACGATATTACTGCTGATATAAGCCTGAGGGTTAGTTAGGCTATAACGTACTCCGGCCTGTGCCGCGAGGTTGCAGACCGCATCGAATTGCTGTTCCGCAAACAGGGCATTTAAGTTATCAGCATCTTCAAGGTTGAGTTGAATAAATTGGTAATTGGGATATTGATTGCTGGCAACACAACGGTTGTAGCTGATGTCGCTTATATTAATACCGGCGCGCTTTAGTCGACCGTATTTAACGCGCTGATCGTAATAGTCGTTAATATTGTCGAGCCCGATAACCTCATCACCGCGCGCCAAGAATTTTAGGGCAAGGTGTGAACCGATAAAACCAGCGGTGCCAGTAATTAATATTTTCATCTGTCCATTTATCTCTTGTTTATTACTTAAGACCGACCACGGCCGATGGCATAGTAAGCCCAGTTATCTTTTTCAAGCCGCTCAGGTGAATAGAGGTTGCGACCATCGATAATGACTTTGTTGTTCAAACGTAGGGCTATTTCATCAAAGTCTGGTGCGCGAAATTGCTGCCACTCAGTGCAGATCACCAGCGCATCGCTGTCATTTAAGACTGAGTATTTGTCGTCACAAAGTTGCAGGTTTTCGTTGTCTGCATAAATGCGTTGTGTCTCATCCATTGCCACAGGGTCGAAGGCTTTTACTTTGGCACCGGCTTGCCACAAGGCTTCCATTACAGTACGACTCGGAGCTTCGCGCATGTCGTCAGTATTAGGTTTGAAAGCCAGTCCCCAAAGCGCAATAGTCTTACCGGTAAGGTTTTCTATGCCGCCAAAGTAATGTGTAAGCTTACTAAACAGGCGAGTTTTTTGTTTTTCATTGACGTGGTCAACAGACTTTAATAGTTCAGCGTTATAGCCTAGCTGTTCAGCTGTTTTGGAAAGGGCTTTAACATCTTTGGGAAAGCAGGAACCGCCATAGCCGCAGCCGGGATAAATAAAGTGGTAGCCGATGCGGGGATCGGAGCCCATGCCTTTACGTACCGCTTCAATGTCGGCACCGAGCAATTCAGCCATATTTGATAGTTCATTCATAAAGCTGATTTTGGTGGCGAGCATGGCGTTAGCAGCGTACTTTGTCAGCTCGGCAGAACGAATGTCCATAAACATTGTGCGTTCTTGCTGGCGGTTAAAAGGTTCGTAGAGTTCGCGCAGTAGCTTTTCTGCTTCATTAGAATCAGTGCCAATAATAATACGGTCGGGCTTCATGAAGTCATTGATTGCAGCGCCTTCTTTAAGAAACTCGGGGTTCGATACCACGGCGAAGGGGATGTCTTTCCCACGATTCTGTAGCGTAGCCTCTACTTGTGCTTTTACTTTATCGGCTGTACCGACCGGCACAGTCGATTTATCGACAATAATACGTTGTTCTGTCATTCGCTCGGCAATGGTTTTAGCCACGGCTAAAACATACTGTAAATCGGCAGAACCATCTTCGTCTGGTGGAGTACCGACGGCGATTAGCTGGATAAGACCATGGGCTACGACAAGGTCTGCATCGGTGGTGAAGCGCAGGCGGTTATCTTCACGATTGCGTTGCACAATGTCTTCAAGTCCCGCTTCCCAAATAGGTAGAATGCCATTATTGAGTTGGTCAATTTTTCCCTGGTCGACGTCCATGCAAATGACATCGTGCCCCACCTCTGCAAGGCAGGCTCCAGTGACAAGGCCGACATAGCCGGTGCCGAATACGGATATTTTCATTTTTTTGAAACCTGTTGTTAAATCATGGGATAAATGTTGGTGTAGAAGAGTTAGTGCGAGGGCATTGCACTGCAAATCCTTGTGTCTGTTGTGTGCTTACGTTTTATTAAAGATTATCGAAAGTGCTGATTATACCTTGCTGCGAGGGTAGTGGGGACACTGTCCACATTGAAGCGGGCTTTTGTTAAAGTGTTTGCTGTGTTACCTATCTCAAACTTGATTTTGAGTACGATTTTCTCCTAAACCCACTAGCAGGCGTGATTGCAACCTGCACTGCTGGAGCCACATTATGAAAGCCTGGTTCGGGATACTCTTTTGTGCCGCTATTCTCCTGCTCTCACCGTTTGCCAGAACCACAGAGCTCGCCGATGTGATCGATAGCCTGCGCCCCAGTATTGTGGGTATTGGCACTGTGCGACCTGTTCGAGGTAATCAGAAGCCAGCTATTAATTTTCGTGGTACGGGCTTTGTCGTCGGTAACGGCCGTCAGGTAATTACTAACTATCACGTGCTACCCGAAAAGCTGGACCGTGCTAACAAAGAAAGTTTGGCCATCTTTGTGGGCAGAGGTAAAACGGGTAATGCAATGATCGTTAGGGTGTTACGCGAAGACAGAGATCATGACCTCGCTTTACTCGAAATTATTGACGGTTCTTTGCCAGCCATGCGTCTGGGGGACGCAGCCTTGATTCGTGAAGGCTCTGACATTGCCCTCACCGGCTTCCCTATCGGCATGGTGCTGGGTCTTTATCCGGTTACTCACAAGGGTATCATCTCGGCTATTACCCCCATTGTCATTCCGGCTATATCGTCACGCGCGATTACTGCTGCCCAGATGAAGCGCATGCGCAACCCTTTTGAGGTGTACCAGCTCGATGCCACCGCTTATCCCGGCAATAGTGGTAGTCCTGTTTACAAGCGTGATACTGGAGAAGTGATTGGTGTTATCAATAGTGTTTTCGTCAAGGGCTCGAAAGAGACAGTGTTAGAAAAGCCCTCGGGCATTAGTTATGCGATTCCCATTCGTTACGTGCATGACTTACTGAGTAGTCAATAGAGACAAATAGCGATCGACTTATAGTTGCCCGATACACTTACTAACTTGCCGCTAAAGACAAAGTTAATGCTGCGGCGCTGACCTCTTTGCAGCCACTGGTATTTTGACCACACCATAAAGGGCTAAAATCTTTACTGCTTTGTTTTTCACATGCAGCTCGCAAGGGTGCCATAGCAGTGCTCGCCAGCGGGAAGGCTGGCACTGAATGATTCATGGGGCCGAGTTCAGTGATAGCGCGATTAACAATGCCGCGCGCTGGCCTGCCTGAAAAAATATTGGTTAATACGGTGTGGCGGGCGGCATCACTTTCCAGTGCTCTACGGTGCAGAACGCTGGTTGTACTTTCGTCACAGAGTAAATACGCTGTACCTATTTGTACACCAGCAGCGCCTAGCGCCCTCGCTGCGGCCACCCCTTTTGCATCGACTATCCCACCGGTTGCGATTACTGGCAGTTTTACCGCATTAGCTATTTGTGGCACTAGAGAGAGCGTCCCCATTTGTCGACTCAGGTCATTGCTCAAAAAGTTGCCACGGTGCCCGCCAGCCTCCAGTCCTTGGGCGATAATTCCGTCTACACCTGCCGCCTCTAAAAATAGTGCTTCCTCGAGAGTGGTGGCAGAAGCGATGACCTTACTACCCCAGTTTTTCACGCGTGCCAATAATTTTGTTTCAGGCAGACCAAAATGAAAGCTCACCACTGCTGGCTTGAAAGCTTCCATTACATCTGCGGTCTCATGACTAAAAGGCCTGCGCTCAGGCCCTTTGGGTATGGCGTCACTATCTAGTCCATATTCTTCGTAATAGGGTGCCAGTATTTTGCGCCAGGCCGCTTCCTGTTGAGGTTGCGATGGTGGAGATGTGTGACAAAAAAAATTGACGCTATAGGGCTTATTCGTTTGTGCTCGTAGTGTGTTGAGCTCTTTGCTTAAAGCCTCATTGCTGAGCATCGCACAGGGCA
>JARGOV010000017.1:0-2092 GCA_029212965.1 Porticoccaceae bacterium | reverse complement strand
CGTAGTGTGTTGAGCTCTTTGCTTAAAGCCTCATTGCTGAGCATCGCACAGGGCAGTGAGCCAAGACCGCCAGCATTAGATACGGCAATAGCTAGTGCGCTGTCTTGCACACCCGCCATGGGTGCCTGAATGATAGGGAGTTCAATGCCTAAAAGTCTTTGCAGCGTCATCAGTAAAACCGGTCTGTAGTTGTGTTGGCAGATAATATTACATGCTAACGATTGTTTTTTGGGCGAATAAAATTTTATGCTGTAATAATGTTCTCGCTAGTCGAATTATCAGTGATGTCTGGCGGAAAATTGCGGTCGTGGCATAATGTCAATGGTTCGGTTTAAGTCTTGGTATAAATGATTGCGGAGCCAAATTTGAATTGGCGCTATTGCGAGAAAAAATACTAATAAAAACCTTTCTGGTTGGGTGAATCGAAGTCAACATACTTTCTCAATGCAATCACTGATGACTTCTATTTGGTATCGATATGCTGGCTATAAAAGACTATATGGCAGGGGTATCGGATCACACAATGCAGAATTTTTGAGTATAGTACTTACGGCAACACTGAGGCGATTCGCTTAATCAGATCTTAGGTGTTTTTATTGTTTAGAAATCGATTTACTTTGTCGATATTTTGTCGGTGTTCCTGCAGCATCACACGAAGTTGTTTCTGTACTTCAGTGTCAGAAATTCTTGCCACATTTTTCTCTATTTCCCGAACTACCCAACCTTGTCCCCGGTTTAAAAATTGTAGACGTTCGTCTAAACAGCCAATGGCAAGGCACTTGGCCGCAAAATCACCGATTTTATTGTCAGCAGTGCTCCCCATGATTTTTAAGCTTTCTAACAAACCATAGCAGGACTTCTGCTCGTCTTGACAAATATCGTTGAGAAGTTTTTTGTGCTGGACTGACGGCGCGTCTTTTTCTGATAATAGACAAACTTTCGTGCCGGCTCGTTCAGCATGGAGTAGAGACAATAGAAAAGCTACGGTATCATCGCTCGATAAAAAGCCGTGATAGGAAGAGTCCGTTTCGTGCATCATGCAAGGGCTTGATTTGAATTGTGGTTTGCTATCGGTATCTTTTGCCATTGTCCTTATTCCGTGATCATTAGCCGATTTAGTGGCGCCGTGTTTTCCTAGTATTAAAATACTAAGCGCCCTGATGAGCGAAATAAAGACCGTTTATCGAAATGGGTGATAGCTAGAATATAGTAGCGTGAAAATTATGGGTTTCCGGTGTGGCCTGATGAGCAGGGAATCGGGGAAAGGTAGGCATCTTAGAAAAATTGAGCGGGTACCTTACGCTTTACTTATTCTCAATAGCGTAGTGTTTAACGTTTCGTTAGAAGCGTATATCCAGAGTTTTTTACGCAACTGTTGCGGTCTGTTTTTAAAGAAAATAGTATTAAAAGTGTTGCTGTTTGTTCTAAGATAAAATACGAAAGTGATATGGTGTATGTGGCCTTATAATTCGCTGTTAGCCCTGAAAAAGGCACACGAATGGATTTATTAGATTGGATCAAGCTCACAGTACTTCTAGTAACGCTCGTGTCGTTATTCATTGGTGGCATACTGAGCGTATTTGTTCTTTCCAAGTTCGTCCCAAAATTTCACCTTGAGGTCGAACCTTTAATTCTTAGAGGCAGTAATCACCTGCTCTTAAAACTTAGCATGGAGAACATATCCTCTGTATATCCCCAAAAAAAACACATTCGTCTCCAAGTTCTGCCTTACGAAGAGCGAATGAATATGCGGCTTTCAGAATGGGTCCCCTTCTCTAAGAACAACATCCGAAGTGGCGAAGAGCCATCGGAATGGTTGGAAGCAACAGAAGTTTTTAGCTCGACTACAGGTCTATATGGCGGTGAAAAACTGTCGGTTCAGTACTTGGTCCCAATCCCTCCACGTGCAAAGTTTCTGCACGTGGGTTTTAAGTACGCTGCGAATTTATCGGGAATTAAGCTATGGCTTTCCGGCCTGTTTTCTTCGGATGAGCAATGGACAACAACCTTAGTAGTTCCTGTTGAGGAAGAAATAGAGAGCTAACAAGGTGCTGCACTCGGACTCTGTAAGTCGTCGCGGTTTTTGCAGAAG
>JARGOV010000016.1:38755-52069 GCA_029212965.1 Porticoccaceae bacterium | reverse complement strand
AGCATCGTTTTAATCGGGTTAATGGTCAGGCCGTTACCCAAGGCTTCACGCATATCCACTAAGAACACGGACATGCCATCGGAGGGCTTTTTACACTCATCCCGGGGCGTAGTACGTGTTAAAAGAACCATTAAATCGGAGTGCTCGGTACGAGAAATAAACACTTTTTGGCCGTTAATGACATAGTCATCGCCATCGCGCACAGCCATGGTGCGAATGCGGGTGGTATCTGTACCACTCGTCGGTTCGGTGACGCCAAAGGCCTGCAAGCGTAATGAACCCTCGGCAATACCGGGCAGGTATTTTTTCTTCTGTTCTTCAGTGCCATGGCGCAGCAACGTCCCCATGGTGTACATCTGGGCGTGACAGGCTCCGCCGTTACAACCGCTGCGTTGGATTTCTTCAAGAATAACGCAACCGGCTTCTATCGGCAGACCTGCACCACCGTATTCTTCGGGGATCAAGACCGAGAGAAAACCAGAATCGGTCAACGCCTGCACAAACTCGGTTGGATAGGTATCGGTATCGTCCAGAGCACGCCAGTACTCACCGGGATACTGACTGCATAACTTGGCTACCGCTTCGCGGATTTCGGGGTAGTTAGAATTCGTACTGCTCATAGTGCTCGCCGTCTCGTCGAAAATGAAAACTCAAAAAGCCTGCCTGCAAATGCTAGGTTTATTAAATGCACCAAATAAAAAATTAGATCAGCAGACCCGTAAATAGCTTGCCCACTGAAAGTCAGCGCGGCAAAAAGCGATGGATTCTAAAGGGATTTCATAAGTCAGTAAACTTACCGATGAGACGACAAGCCTACTCAATTGACAAAATTTCACCCAAAGCCGATCTTAAGCGCACTTTGAGTGAAAAAATTAATCTACTCAGTAGTTAAAGGACGTCATTGACCCAGGCAAAATAGTAGCTGAGGCCACCCAGCACACTCACCACCGCCCATAGCACCAAGAGCAACTTCCACGGACTATAAGGTCTGCGTTCGACTTGGTGAGTAGACGAAGAGAGGTATTCATCTACCCGCGCCTGATCTTCGGCAGAAAGTTTGTCGTTTTTATCCATCATTTGTATCCGGGTTTGTACATTTAATTTAATCCAGCCTTAATCAATATCAAGGCCGACAACAAAGCGCGACTCATCCATGGCCATCAGTGAACCGGCACCGACGCTAATGGTCGCTGCCAGTGTGTGAATGCGCGGTAGTATACGATCAAAGTAGAAACGCGTGGTCTCCAATTTGGCCGTATAAAAATCAACGTCTTCATCGCTGCCATCCATTTTCAGCTCAGCCACCTCGGCGGCACGCAGCCAGAGATAGGCAAGCACGACATAACCAGAGAACATCAAATAGTCAAAAGAGGCCGCACCTACTTCCTCCGGGTTCTGTAAAGCTTTCATGCCAATTTCTTGAGTCAAACTCTGCCACTGAGTAATAGCAGCGGTAAGCGCTGGAAGTCGTTCAGCTTTGATATTACTCGCACTATCTGCCTCGCACCATGCGCTGACCTCCTTAACGAAGCCACCCAACAATTCACCTCTAGAGGGCAACACCTTTCGTCCCAGAAGATCGAGAGCCTGGATACCATTGGTTCCTTCGTAAATCATAGCAATCCGAGCATCGCGCATATTTTGCTCCATGCCCCACTCGCTAATATAGCCGTGACCACCAAAAACCTGCACCCCGTGGCTGGCAGATTCAAAGCCAACCTCGGTCATAAAACCTTTGGCGATGGGGGTCAGTAAAGCCAATAAACTCTCTGCACGTTGGCGTTCAGATTCGTCTTCACTCAATTGAGTAATATCGAGAAACGACGACAAATAATGAGCCAACAGTCGACTGCCCTCGGTCAGCGATTTAATGGTCAGTAACATGCGCCGCACATCGGGGTGAACAATAATCGCATCGGCCGGGCCATCGGGGTTTTTCGGGCCACTCAGCGAACGCATTTGCAGCCGCTCGCGAGCGTACTTGACTGCGTTCTGCAAAGCCAACTCACCATGGGCAATACCTTGAATAGCGGTACCAACTCGAGCAGTATTCATAAAGGTAAACATGCAATTAAGACCACGATTAAGCTCACCGAGCAAAAAGCCTGTGGCACCATCAAAATTAATAACGCAAGTGGCGTTGGCATTAATGCCCATTTTGTGCTCAATTGAACCACAGCTGACACCATTTTCAGTCAAACCACCGTCGGCACTGGGCAGGTATTTGGGCACTAAAAACAATGAAATACCCTTGGTACCAGGAGGCGCATCGGGCAGTCGGGCAATAACAATATGGACAATGTTCTCAACCAGATCGTGGTCGCCCGAGGAAATAAAAATCTTGCTACCACTAATGGCGTAACTTCCATCGGTATTCGCCTCGGCCTTAGTACGCAATAGCCCGAGGTCCGTGCCACAGTGAGCCTCAGTCAAGCACATAGTGCCGGTCCACTGCCCTGCCACCATCTTTGGCACATAAGCATCAATCAAATCTTGCGTGCCGTGGGCGAGAATCGTTGCCCGTGCACCTTTGGCCAAAAAGGGATACATACTCCAGGCCCAGTTGGCACTGCCTGCAAATTCGTTAAGAATGCTCTCCATTGATGGGGGCAAGGCCTGACCGCCGTATTCTTGGGGGCTTGTCAGCCCCGCCCAGCCACTTTCAGCATAGGTTTTATACGCCGCTTTAAAACCACTCGGGGTGGTTACGCCATCTTTTGTCCAGGTACAACCTTCCTCGTCGCCAGACTGATTCAAGGGTACAAGCTCATCCTCACAAAAGGTTGCCATTGCATCGACAACGGCTTCTACCAGGTCAGGAGTCGCCTCCTCACACCCGGGCAGGCTCTGCCATAATGCGGGGTAGTCGAATACTTCTTCGCGAACAAAGCGAATATCGCGTACAGGTGCTTTGTAATCTGCCATAGGAATCGCTCCAGTTCATTTTTATACGTAGATCACAGTTTATGTCTGTGCGTGAGCCTTGTCTAATTTAAGGCTCCCAGGCTGAAACAATAACGTCAGTACTAAATTCAGCCTTTTTATTAGCATTTTTTTGATACTTAGTTGAAGATAATACCCAGTCTCATCATTAACCACTATTTTGTGTACCAACAATCAGAACACAACTATAGTTAAGCTTAGACTTAATCAGAATGACCAAATTTATTTACCCTACCCACAGGGAAGGACATATAGAAGGCGTCGTTAATCGGAAGTTTCATCAAGTAACAACTCGATAACAACTCAAGCAACAACAGAGCCTAACGCAAAACCACATGAAGTAGAGTGACGACATGGATAGAAGCACGGATAAAAACAAGGACGACTCCCAGCAGGCTAATATTGAAACAAAACTCCACCACGTTGCAGAGCATGTAAAAGATGTGCTCTGGGCCTGTGATGCCAAGCTAAATATTACCTACGTTAGCCCTTCCATGGAAAGAACCAGTGGCTTTACCAGTAATGAACGCATAGGTCTGCCGGTAGATCAGAATATGACCCCGGTTTCAGCAAAAATATTTAATCGCATTGTTACTGAACATTTGTCTAAAGATAAAAAAGCAACGAATAACGATCAGCCAATTAAATGCCAACTTGAAGCCTACCGTAAAGATGGCAGCAAATACCCTGTTGAAATCAGCATATCCCTTGTTCGTAACGATGCTGGTGAAATCACCGGCCTCGTTGGTTCAAACCGTGATATTACCGAGCGTAACCATGCGGCGGCAATTATCAAAGCTATCCACAAAGGTGCCTTTCTAGTTACCGGTCAGGAGTATCTCAAAAAACTGGTCTACCAACTGGGCGGTGCGCTTAATATGCGCTACGCCTTTATTGCCATCCTAAAAAACCATCATGCTCAAACGCTGGCATTCTATAATGGCGGAGAGCTCGGAGCTAACTTTTCCTACCTCTTAAACGGCAGCCCTTGCGAGAATGTAATCGATGGTTCTTCTTGCTATTACTCAAATGATGTTGCCGCTCTATTTCCCCGTGATAAAAATTTACAATCAATGGGCATTGAAAGCTATTTTGGCACACCTGTATTTAGCGTCACAGGAAATATACTCGGGTTGTTGGTACTTATGGACGATAAGCCCAGAGAAGACATTCCATTTTTAGAACAAGTCCTCCAGGAATGCGCCGACAGAACCGGAGCTGAAATAAGTCGCGTTCAAGCCGAGCTAAACCTGGCTGAGAGCGAAGAAAAATTTCGTGCACTCTTCGAACAATCTATAGATCCTTGTGTCACCTGCGACCGCTTTGGAAATATAATTTATGCCAACGAAAGTATGTTAAAGACATTTGGTTACTCTGAAGAAGAGCTTAATTCCACAAATGCTTTAGAGCTTATTCCCAACACCACTGAAGCTCGAGAAAAAAATAAAAAAGCCGTCGCCGAGATATTCTCGACAGGCCAAGCCCGATACGAAGGCTGGCTAATAAAAAAATCGGGAGACCTCTTCCCCAGTGAGTTAACGGGAAAATTGATCAATATCAATGGTGAGAAAGTCATACAAGGCGTTATACGAGACTTGAGCGGACAATACCGAGCACAGGCGCAAGAAAAAGCCGCGCAGCAACAGTTACAAAATTTATTTAGCGGACTCCAGACACTAATCGCAGTCATCAACACCAGTGGCCAAGTTACATTTACTAACACCAACACTACACCTCTTACGAAATTGATAAAACGCGATGATATTAAGCTGGGTAGAAAACTATGGGACTACCGGGTATTTAACTACAGCGTCGAAACACAAGCATTGGTGAAGAGCGATATAGACAAGGCAGTCAAGGGGAGTCATACACACAGAGATTTAAAAATACTCACCAGCAAAAACTGTTTAAAATGGATACAGCTCAGCATTCACCCCATTACAGACGAACAGGGAGAAATAAAACAACTCGTTGTAGAAGGCAGCGACATCGATCAACGTAAACGATTGGAACAGCAACTACTCGCCGCTGAAGAACGTCGTAAAGCCTTCCGTATACAAGCCCCAATGGCCGTTCTGGAGTGGGATATAACAACAAATACAATAACAGAGTGGAATGCTGCAGCAGAAAAAATGTTCGGTTTTGATTTCAACGACGTTAAAGACAAGGGTCCAGATTTTCTAACGCAAGAAGGTGCTTATATAGATAAGCAAAAAATCATCAACTCATTAACTTTTGGAAAAGAGCAAACTAGAATTATCAGTAAAAATCGAACAAAAAATGGAGATACCATTCGCTGCGAATGGTATAACAGCCCTATCATTGGCAAATCTGGCGACGTAATAGGTGCGATGTCGATTGTTCGCGACATAACAGCGGAGCGAAGAAACCAACAACTATTACTCAACAGAGAAGCTGAACAGCGTGAAATTCTCGACTCTATATTTGATGCCGTTCTTACCATTGATGAAACTGGGAAAGTCACTACCTTTAACAAAGCTGCCGAAGAGCTATTTGGCTACTACGCCGAGGAAATAATCAGTCACTCCTCTTTACGCTTAGTCCCTGAAAACCATCTCACTGAACTTCGGCAATTTCTAAAGCGCTACCTTGAAACAAACGATCCAAAATATCTCGGTGTAAGTAACGAAGTTGAGGGTCTACGTAAAGACAAGACCACCTTTCCCGCTCGTATTGCCGCAGCAGCACTCAGCGAAAGTAGAGAAGGAAAGCATCGCTTTATTGTCTCGGTGCAGGATATTACACGCTTCAAAGAGCATGAGGAACAGCTACGGCGCACCCAAAAAATGGATGCTCTCGGAAACCTAACAGGCGGAATTGCCCACGACTTTAACAACATGCTTGGTGTCATCACGGGCTATGCCGACTTGCTGCAAACAAATTTGGCCAGACAACCTAAATTAGAAAAGTATGCCCGTGAAATTGTCCGCGCTGGTGATCGAGGCTCTCAACTCACTGAAAAATTACTGGGATTCTCAGCGCATAACATGTCGACGGCTGAAGTGCTCAATATAAACGCCCAGTTGCAAGTACAGGAGCACATGCTAAAAAAATCTTTAACGCCGCGTATTAAACTAGAATTAGATTTAGATGAGCAATTATGGCCCGTTTATCTCAATGGAGGAGACTTCGAAGACGCAGTGTTAAACATTAGCATTAATGCCAGACACGCCATGCCAGAAGGTGGAGTGCTGCGTATCCATACAAGCAACGTACAAACTAACAATGCTGATACTATCGACAAGGGTCTGCCTACCGGTGACTACGTATTACTTCGCATTACCGATAACGGTGACGGGATGGATGAGAAAACACGGGAAAGAATATTTGACCCCTTCTTTTCCACAAAAGGTGATCAAGGTACAGGGCTTGGCCTAAGCCAAGTATATGGCTTTATCGAACGCAGTAAGGGGCAAATTAAAACCCGCTCAAAACCCGGTAGCGGTACAGAGTTCTCGCTTTTCTTCCCTAAACATCACAGCGATGTAAGCGAACGTATAGAAACCGCTAGCCAAGAACCGACCCAGACCGTATTCGATGGTAAAAAAACCATTTTAGTGGTTGATGACGAAGAGGCTCTTCTCTCTTTACTGGATGAAGTATTCAGCCAACAGGGTTACCACGTCATCCCTGTAGATAGCGGAAGAAAAGCCCTAGAAATACTCAAAACCACACCTGTCGATCTATTGTTCTCTGATGTCATCATGCCGGAACTAGATGGTTACCAACTCGCCGCTAAAGTACAGTCACATTACCCGAACGTAAAAATCCAACTTGCTAGCGGTTTTACAGACGACCGCATTCCAAGTAAAACAAACGTTAACCTTGCCCACAGCATAATTCAAAAACCCTTCAACATTCAGGAGCTGCTCGCCAAAATACATCACCTGCTAGAAGAAGCCCCCGGTTAAAATGGCGTCTACTGCGCAGCATCCAGGCTATGATAAAGCAAGAGATAGTCCTTTGCGGTCTGATCATCGATTGAAAGCTTAGTTATACATCAAAAGTTCAAATCGCTAATTTTGCGCCTGTTACAGTCCATATACCTCGGGACACTTATAGCCTTTATTTGGTAAATGGCTAAATTTTCGAATAGCCACGTCAAATTTCACACAAATCTAAACCCTACACTCAGCATCATGAAGAATGTTGCTCTGACCACTTAAACGCATAATATTTTGATAAACTTCACGTACCGACTAAATTATCAGGAGTGAGATATGAACGTAGTAAGCACCACGGTAAGAGTGGTTTTGAGCATCGCTCTTGTATGTCTAGCGCCCGCCCTCAGCGCTACTGAAACAGATTGGCTGGAGTTAAGGGAGGGCCATGAAGGCAAGAAAATACAGGCCAAAGTGCAGCGGATTAAACTACCCGAACTTGGCAGTGATGGCGGCCAACAGGTAACAGTGACCATCCCAAAAAGCAAAATGAAAGGTAAAAATAAAGTTCACGAGGTGATAGTGGTCGGGCAGCGTGACGGCAAGGAGGAAATACTACCCGGCATCAGCTATGAATGGTCAGAGGATTATGAAAGTGACAGCTACGGTTTAATTATTAAGCTAGAAAAAATGCAAGACTTTCCCATTCGCGTCTATTTAAAGGACGACCTACCCCTTCCCGACCATCAGTAACAGCACTAGCACTTAGCGTTGTGCGCCCCGTGCTTTCAGTTTACTGAGCTGGCGCTCGCGCTGCTGGCGCTCATTGGGTGTTAAGGGTTGAGGCTTGCTGGCAATACCCATCGCTTTAGACAAACGGCTCACTTCCACTGGCGTGAGGTCGAGCCAGTCACCGCGACGCACATATGAGGGAAGCTCAACCGTGCCAAAACGAATGCGCTTCAAGCGACTAACTTCAACACCCTGAGATTCCCATAAACGGCGCACCTCTCGATTACGCCCTTCGGTCAACACGACGGTAAACCATTGGTGGGAACCTGAGCCATCACCAATTTGGATTTTCTTAAAACGTCCCATGCCGTCGTCAAGCATTACCCCTTCCTGCAAGCGCTTGAGCATGTCATCGTCGACAATGCCGTGAATGCGCACTAAATACTCTCTCTCAATCTGGCCAGAGGGATGCATTTGACGGTTGGCAAGTTCGCCGTCATTGGTAAATAACAGCAAGCCACTGGTATTAATGTCGAGACGACCCACGGCAATCCAACGTCCATCTTTAATGGGTGGTAAACTAGAAAAGACCGTTTTACGGCCTTCTGGATCTTGGCGCGTACAAATTTCACCCACCGGCTTGTGATAAATGAGCACCCTTGTACGACTGTCTCTTGATTTTAGCTTAACCATCCGTCCATCGACGCTAACTCTGTCCTCCAGAGAAATGCGATCACCGGTGGTGGCAACGCTGCCATTAACAGAAACACGCCCCGCTGCAATCCATTTTTCAATTTCACGACGTGAACCTAAACCTGCTTGAGCCAGTAATTTTTGAATTTTCTCACTCATGGCTCTGGGGTTTCCTTAAAGCTGGGCGCTGAGCTTTCATTAGTTTGAATGTCTAGAACTTGGGCGGCGTCAACAACCTTATCAACCACGGGTTCTTTAGTGGGATCCGCTGCTGCAGAGGTTTCGGTGCTGACCTCACTATTCTCCGTACTGCCCTCAGCGAGGGCCTCTTCAAATTGCAGCTCACGGTCAATCGAGCTGAGTTCACGAATTTCACTTAAGGGCGGTAATTGCTCGAGACTTTGTAAATTAAAGTTATCGAGAAATTGGCGGGTTGTCGCGTAGAGAGCAGGTCGACCCGGCACATCACGGTGGCCGACGGAGCGAATCCAGCCCCGGTCGTGGAGGGTACGGATAATATCGGAACTCACCGTAACACCGCGCACTTGTTCGATATCACCCCGGGTGAGAGGCTGGCGATAAGCAATTAACGCTAGGGTCTCGAGAGTGGCTCGTGAATATTTCTTCGGCTTCTCTTCCCATAATTTACCAACCCACTGGGCATACTGCGCTTTCGCTTGAAAACGGAAGCCACTCGCGGTGTACTTTAATTCATAACCTCGGTCTCGACAGTCAGCCTCTATTTCTTCCAGAGCCGCTTTAACCTCGTCGCGTTCGGGCACAAATTCCGCATCAAAGAGTTTTTGCAACGCTGCAATATCCAGAGAGTGGCCGGCGGCCAACAGTGCGGCCTCGACAATTCGACGCAGTTGCTCGGCATCCATTACTCAGCCCTCGCTTTCAGGTGAATCGGCCCCAGAAATTCATTTTGAACAATCTCAACTAACGATTCTTTCACCAGCTCCATCATTGCCAAAAAGGTCACAATCACACCCTGACGTCCTTCATCGAGATTGAAGAGCGTAATAAAAGGGACAAAACGTTTGCCACTGAGACATTCTAATATGTGACTCATACGCTCTCGTGTAGATAGCACTTCAAATTCAATATGGTGACTGTCCGTTAACTTAACGCGACGCATAACGTCGGCCAGAGCCAGTAGCAAATCCTCCATGAGCACAGGCGGATGAGTTTTAGGGGCTGTTTTTTCGGTAACCTTCGCACTGGCCGGAAAAACATCCCGCCCGGTGCGCGGCAGGGTATCAATATCTTCTGCCGCTTTTTTAAAACGCTCGTATTCCTGCAAGCGGCGAATCAGTTCGGCGCGAGGATCTGCATCGGTCTCCTCGTCTTCATGCTGACGGGGCAGCAGCATACGCGATTTGATTTCTGCCAGCATGGCGGCCATTAACAAGTATTCCGCTGCCAACTCCCATTGCATCGCCTTCATGAGCTCAATATAGCTCATGTATTGATGCGTAATATCGGCAACGTTAATATCGAGAATATCGAGGTTTTGCCGTCGAATTAAATAAAGCAGTAAATCGAGAGGGCCTTCAAAGGCATCGAGAATAACTTCCAATGCCTCTGGCGGAATATAAAGATCGCGGGGCAACTCAGTGACCTGTTGGCCCTGAACGATAGCGAAGGGCATTTCATTTTGCAGAGGAGCCGCTGTCTTGTCAGGTTCAGTTTCTACCGTCGCCGTATTCACTTTTAAATTATCGGCTTCGCCAGTCAGCACATTGTCGGAAAGGGGATCTATAGTCACTGCGCTACCGGATCAAAGTGTGGAAATTCGCCATTATACTGTTTCGCCCTGCATGGTGACAGGCGCAAAGCACTGGAAAAACATCACTCAGAGGTCAAAGGGAGCAAGATCGCCCATACCGGCACGCACCAATTCTGGCGTGTCGCTAGTGAGGTCGATAATCGACGTCGGCTCAAGACCGCAGTAGCCGCCATTGATAATCAAGTCGACCCGGTTGCCGAGCATATCTTCAATATCTTGGGGATCTGTCAAGGGATATTCATCACCGGGCATAATCAGGGTGATACTCATGAGCGGTTCACCCAGTGTTTCGAGCAGTGCTTGGGCGATGTTGTTGGCGGGTGCTCGCAAACCAATGGTTTTGCGCTTGGGGTGCATCAGGCGACGCGGTACTTCAGAGCTAGCATCGAGAATAAAAGTGTAAGGGCCAGGGGTATTGGCCTTGAGCAAGCGAAAGACCTGATTATCCACTTTGGCATAAGTGGATAGTTCAGAAAGATCACGGCAAACCAGTGTGAAGTTATGATTTTTTTCCAGAGCGCGAATTTGACGAATTCTATCTAGTGCACCCTTATCACCAATGTGGCACCCCAGTGCATAGGCCGAATCGGTGGGGTAAATTGCCACCCCGCCACCACGAATAATCTCTGCCGCCTGCTCTATTAAACGCTGTTGGGGGTTATCAGGATGTATATAAAGAACCTTTGCCATAAACAGTACTTACCGCTGTAATTTGCCGCGACTATAAAGCCTCTGCCATAAAAACTCGACAGCCAATACGATATACCCTCATTCTGGCACATGAGCGTGTGCGAAAATAAACGGGAAGCGCTAGAATAGCGATTATGGTTGGGTTCTGGTCAATGAGTCCGGTCAACCTTTACAGTAAACCCTACAAAAAACCAAAACGAGCATTATTTAGTGAGTAGTTACGACCCCAAAACCACCAGCTCTCTGCAAGCAGCGTCCGCACCTCCGAAACAGGAAAACATGCTGGTCAACCTTGGCTTTAATGTAATCGTGCCCACGTTGATTTTAACCAAGCTCAGCGGCGATGAGTACCTCGGCACGACCTGGGGTGTGGTTGTCGCCCTACTCTTTCCCATTGTGTATGGCTTACGCGACTTCCAGCAACGCGGCAAAATCAACTTCTTCTCCGGTCTCGGTGTCTTCAGTGTAGTGATGACCGGCGGCATCAGTCTACTTGAACTCGATCCACAATACCTAGCGTATAAAGAGGCTGGCATACCTGCCATCTTTGGTCTAGCCACATTACTATCACTCAAAACGCCTTATCCTTTGGTGCGCACTTTGTTATTCAATGATACGGTGATTGAGATTGATAAAGTGCAGCACGCTTTGGCCAAACACAACTGTGTTGAAGCCTTCGACCAACGTTTAATCACTGCTTCGTGGATTATTGCCGCCTCTTTTTTAGTCTCATCTATTTTGAATTATCTGCTGGCGACGATAATTGTCACCAGCCAACCCGGCACGGTTGAGTACAACGCCGAACTGGGTAAAATGACCGCACTCAGTTTTCCTGTAATTGCCGTACCAGCAATGATTATGATGATGGGTGCCATGTTCTATCTATTTCGCGGCATTACTCGTATGACCGGTTTGCCCTTTGAAGACATTATTCGCAGCCACCACAAAGAGATGGGAAACAACAGTGATGATAAAAGCAAGGACCATCAATAATGTGGTATAGCCTAGTTTGTATCGATGTAGCGGATAGTCTGGCGCTTCGTAAAGCTGCTCGCCCTGCTCATCTGCAACGACTTGAAGCACTGCGTGACGCCGGCCATTTACTGGTCGCCGGACCCAATCCCAATACAGATAGTGAAGACCCCGGTGAAGCTGGCTTTAGCGGCAGCATTATTATTGCTCAATTTGACTCTTTACAAGCGGCTAAAAACTGGGCCGCAGAAGACCCTTATCAGGCAGCCGGTGTCTACGCTTCAGTGAGCGTAAAAGCCTATAAAAAAGTGCTGCCCTGAGAGCCGCCCAACCCAGCCCGTTTAATACAACGATTTTGTATACGAACTAACTGTACGAACAACATCTAGGGCGACAAATCGCAAGTCACTATAATTCAAGCACTTTTTATCCACTCAATTGCCAACGGAAGTACCATGTACAAAGTTTTTTTAAGCCTGCTCTTACTCGCACTCTCACCAGGCCTGTTCGCGGAGACCCGCTATATTTCCGATGAATTCCGCGTGCCGCTACGAAAAAGCCCCTGTAGCCGCTGTGCTATTTTGCACCAGGGACTCAAAACGGGATTAAAACTAGACCTTATCGAAACAACTGACGGCTGGAGTCATATCCGCACCCCCGGCGGAATGGAAGGCTGGATAGAGAATCAATATATTGTCACCCAACCTATTGCCCGGGATCGTATTGCGCGCTACAAACAGCAAAACGAAGCCCTTACCAACAGCAACGCAAAACTGAAGGCGCAAGTTGAAGAGCTTAAGGCCGAGAATAAACAACTGGGTGGTCGCCTCAATGCGGTGAGTGATGACAACGAAGCTGTGTCGCGAGAGCTCGCCGATATAAAGACTGTTTCTGCCAATGCGCTCAACCTCAAGGTACAAAACCAGCAATTACTCGAGGAAAATGAAAAGCTGCAGGGTCGTATTGATGTTCTCAGCGCAGTGAAAGAACAGCTCGAAAGTAACAACACTCAAAAATGGTTTCTCAACGGCGGCATTGCGGTTTTTCTTGGCGCAATACTCAGCATACTTTTACCCCGCCTGAAGGGTAAGCGCCGCGGGCACTCCGAGTGGGCATAACGCATTTGCACAAGTTTAGGTTGTCCACCTTGTTTCGTTGCCACGGGTTAGTGGCGTGCTTACTGCTGGGTTTTTCTCACCTCCTCTGGGCAGAAAGCGGTGAGACAATCTCGCTAGCAACGCTTAAACCCCGTATTACGATTACCACTACCCTGGGTAATATCGAAATAGAGCTCTCTCCTGACAAAGCCCCACTGACGGTACGCAACTTTTTGCAATATGCCGATAGAGGATACTATGACGGCACTATTTTTCATCGGGTAATACAGGGCTTTATCATTCAGACCGGCGGCTTTGATCGCAAGCTCAATGCCTTTGAACCCGGCCAGCCCGTCGCTAATGAATCTGTCGGTGGCTTACTGAATACCAAAGGCTCAGTAGCCATGGCCCGTAGCCATCACCCCGACAGCGCTAAAGCCCAATTTTTCATCAACCTAAAAGACAACCACAACTTTGACACTAAATACGGCAA
>JARGOV010000016.1:24826-38655 GCA_029212965.1 Porticoccaceae bacterium | reverse complement strand
CCCAATTTTTCATCAACCTAAAAGACAACCACAACTTTGACACTAAATACGGCAACCCCGGCTACACCGTCTTTGGCCAAGTGGTTTCCGGCATGGATGTGGTACAAAAAATTGCCAGTAGCAAAGTTGAAAAATTCAACCATGAGTTTGTCCACAAACCGTTAGAAAACATTGAAATCATTAGTATTCAACGCAGCCCTACCCATTGATAGCCCTCAGCGTTAACGTCAACAAAATCGCCCTTATTCGCAATTCGCGAGAAGGTAACTACCCGAGTGTCCTCGACTATGCCGCCACCTGCATTACAGCCGGTGCCGATGGTATCACTGTTCATCCACGCCCAGATCAACGTCATATTCGCCCGGATGATGTCTGCGAGCTCAGTAAACTATGCCGCTCTAAAACCACAGTTGGCGGAGCAGCACTGGAATTCAATATTGAAGGCAACCCATTTGCCGAACCACTGCGGGACTACCCCGGACTACTAGTACTGGTCGAACAAACCCGACCCCAGCAATGTACGCTAGTACCCGATAGTACCGATCAGCTCACCTCGGACCACGGCTTTGACCTCAGCACATCAGGCGAAAAACTCAAGCCTTTGATCGAAGCTTTACAGTCACTCAATGTGCGGGTCAGTCTATTTATGGACCCGGACAAGAGGCAGCTCGATCTGGCGCGTGAATTGGGCGTTGAGCGTATCGAGCTGTACACCGGTCCCTTCGCAGCAGCACAAGATAACGCAGCGTTGTTCAGTAATTATTGTGCGGCTTCTCGCCACGCCACTGATATTGGCCTTGGCGTTAATGCCGGCCACGACTTAAACCTGCGCAACCTTGGCCAATTTGCTACCGCTCCAGGCTTGCTCGAGGTTTCCATCGGTCACGCTTTGATTGTCGACGCGATTGAAATGGGGCTTGCCCCAGCTGTTAAAGCCTATAAAGCCTTGTTAGGACAAGCCTGCAGCTAGCGGCTAAACACATGAACCCACCACAAAACCCCGTCTTAAGCACCTTACCTAGACTCCACATTATCGGCGCAGGCAAGCTCGGTCGGACGCTGGCCCGATTGCTCAATGAAGCGGGCGCTGTCACCATTGGCAATATCTACAACCGCAACAGCGAACACAGTCACTCAGCCCGGGCTTTTATCGGAGCGGGACACGTGGTTGCAAAGTTAGAACAATTATCCAATGAGCCCGCCCAATTATGGCTACTTGCCACTCCTGATGATGCTATTCACAACTGTGCACAACAACTCGCTGAACTCACCGGCATTAGCTGGCAAAAGACCACAGTATTTCACTGTAGTGGCCTAAAAACATCGGCTGAATTATCTTCATTGCAAGCACTCGGCAGTTCAATCGCCAGCGCCCATCCGGCCCATAGTTTTTCTAGCCCTGAACGTTCACTCGCTAGTTTCGCCTCTACGGTCTGTACTTTGGAGGGTGACAGACAGGCCATCATTGCTCTCGATTCGCTATTTCGTGCGATTGGCGGGCAAACCGCAACCATTACAGCTGAGGCTAAGCCGCTCTATCACGCCGCCACCGTGATGGCATCGAACTATCTTGTCGCACTCCTTAGCGCCAGTGAAACATTGCTTGAAAAAGCGGGCATTGACGGGGCGCTTTCCAGCGCTATTCTCTCGCCTTTAATGCGTCAAAGTCTAGACAACGGACTCACAGAGGGCTCTATAGATGCGCTAACTGGGCCAGTCACTCGGGGAGACATCAATACACTTCAGGCACATCTCAAGGCTATTGAGCACAAAACACCCCATCTTCACAACACCTATATCACCCTGGGTATAGAGGCCTTAAGACTGGCCCAGCAAAAAAACCATTTAACCGAAAAACAAATCGCCGCCATGGAGCAATGTTTTTTCAAAAATCAGATATAAGCTACTCGAACAAATATTTTATGGCCTCAATGCCCGGCTTTTGTCGCAGTAGCTCTTCTTTTTTGAGACCACAGAGTTCGTGGGGGAAAACCAGCCATGCGCTACTGGTGTGTAGAAAATAATCGGGTTTATAGGTCGTCAAATTATTGCCCGGCTTATACCACGTCACCGCTACCCGGCATTCCATCTTTTTTTCACCAGACAGTAAATCAATATCAGCCAAGATCTGAGCCATACTCAACCCACTATCGAAGACATCATCAACAATCAGAATACGCTGAATTTTATCCACGTGTGCAGCTACATAATCCAGCCCATAGACGTCTACAGTCTTATCACGCTCACCAATGCCTTTATACAACTGACTGCGAATGGGGATATGATCAGCTTCAATACCCTGACATAACAACAGCTCGTGCACAGCTATGGCTATAGGTGTGCCGCCACGCCAAACGCCGATAATTAAATCTGGTCGAAAACCGCTCGCCAAAACTTTTGCACCAAGGCGATAGGCATCAGCAAGTGTTTGCTCGGCACTGAGATAGATTTTTTCGCTCAAGGTAGCGCTTGTTCCTCTGTCATTGGCACCGCCATTACTGCGCAGCACCACAATTGAAAACGCGGAAAATTATTTAAAAGAACTGGTGAATCATACGCCATGTTATAACCCACTTGGTTTTCAGCACATGCAGGCACACTTTGTTAAGTGTACAGGCAACAAGCAAGGCTTACGCTTTCCATTTCTTCATAACCACATATCATGACAAACACCACATAAATATATGATGAAAGATATGGGTAATCACTGACACATGGAATTGCCAGTTATAATAGGCCATGACTTGAGGAGGGGAAACAGCAGTGCTCTATTCTGTAAAGAACCTCACTGGATATTTTCCAGATGCCATGGAAAACGTCTATAATACGCGCCATTCTCGCCAAGCTACTGTGACTAATGGAGTCCACTTTATGAAAAACCTGAAACTTTTTGCTCTCTGTACAGCATTTTTATCACTACTTACTCTCGGTGCCTGTAGCGACGAAAAGGGCGAAGTTAAACTCAGTGTTGAACAGGAAAAATCCATGTCAGAACGCCTCGCACCCGCGGGCAAAATAAGCATGGTCGGAGAAGTTGCCAGCGCGCCGGCTACGAGCACTGGTGGGGGCAACCGTAGTGGCGAAGATGTCTACAACACCAGCTGCAAAACCTGCCACGGATCAGGCATGGCTGGCGCGCCCAAATTTGGTGCCCCAGAGCAGTGGACTGCACGTATCGACAAAGGTATGGACACCATGTATACCAATGCTATTAGCGGTTTTCAGGGTATGCCCCCCAAGGGCCTGTGCATGGATTGCTCAGACGACGAACTTAAAGCAGCTGTTGACTATATGCTTGAAGGTAGCAAGTAAAAGCATCCTATCGCGGTGGCGGTTTTTTTCGGCCACTCGTACAACTTAAAAATGCCCGTATCTAACGACACGGGCATTTTTTTGCTGCCACATACTCATGGTCTTATCTTAAAATAAGCTCTCGTCTTACAAGTTATGGCACCTTTTCCTCGATCAGCGTTACACTCAGCAACCTGTAAACCTCATTAGCATAAAAATATTCAGAGGCACGCCCCACTGTGAGCAAGATCAAAACCCAGCCCCAGCAGGCCATCAACACTAATAAAAAAGAGGTTATTAACGAGTTTGATGAGCGCATAAAATCAACCTTGGACGAGGGCCGAAAAGAACTCATTGCCAAGCGCCACGAACGGGGTTATCGCAGCGCCCGAGAAAACCTCAACCACCTCTGTGATAAAGACTCCTTCCTCGAATACGGGCAATTGGCTGTCGCCGCCCAGCGTCAACGCAGAGATATTGACGACCTGAAAAAGCATACAGCTGCGGACGGTATTATCACTGGCCTCGCTACCATTAATGCAGACCTGTTTGACGAGCAAAGCAGTCGCGCCGTCGTTATCGTCAATGACTACACTGTACTCGCCGGTACTCAGGGAGTCTTTCATCATAAGAAACTTGATCGAGCACTTGAACTTGCAGCCGAATTAAAACGGCCCGTGGTGATGTATACCGAAGGTGGCGGTGGCAGGCCCGGAGATACAGACTACGAATTAAGCTTAAATCTAGGGTCTTTCGCCGCCTGGGCTGGTCTACGCTCTCAAGTACCGATGATCTCCGTCAACAACGGCTATTGTTTTGCAGGCAACGCTGCCCTCTTTGGCTGCGCCGATATCACGATTGCCACCAAAAGCTCATGGATTGGCATGGCCGGCCCCGCGATGATTGAAGGCGGCGGCATGGGCAGCTATAAGCCCACAGACATCGGTCCCATTGAAAGTCAGAGCAAAAACGGTGTGGTGGATATTGTCGCCGAGGATGAAGCAGAAGCTACCCGTATTGCCCGTCAGGTGCTCTCCTACTTTCAGGGCTGCACAAACAATTGGAGCTGCGCTGATCAACGCAAGCTCTGGCCGCTACTGCCCGCCGACCGTCGTTTTGTCTATAAAGTGCGAGACGTTATTACCACACTGGCCGATACTGACTCCTTTACCGAACTACGCAGAGATTACGGTTGTGGCATTATCACTGGCTTCGTTCGTATCGAAGGCAGACCTTTTGGGTTAATTTGCAACGACTGCCAGTTTCTCGGTGGCGCCATTGACGCGGAGGGAGCACTAAAAGCTTCCCGTTTTTTAACGCTCTGTAATGACTTCAAGCTACCCTTGCTCTCCCTCTGTGATACCCCGGGTTTTATGGTGGGGCCAGAAAGTGAAACTGAAGGCGCGGTACGCAAAATGTCCGATATGTTTGTCGCTGGCTCCCGCCTCAAATCACCAATGGTCGCTATTTTCTTGCGCAAAGGTTATGGCCTGGGAGCCATCGCAATGACAGGGGGAAGCTTCTCGCGCCCGGTTTACAGCGCCTCCTGGCCCAGCGGCGAATTCGGCGCCATGGGCTTGGAGGGCGCCGTGCACCTGGGTTTTAAAAAAGAACTAGAGGCGAGTAAAACTGACGCTGAACGCGAGATTCTCTTCAACAAATTACTGAACGCCATGTATGAACGTGGCAAGGCAACTGAGGCGGCTAGTTATCTTGAGATCGATGCCGTTATTGATCCCGTTGATACCCGCAAAGTCATTATCCAGGCACTGGGTAACAAGCATGAATAAATATGCGCTCAACCCAATACCAAGCCATTAAGTACTTCAATACAGCTTAACGCTCTACTTCGCAACTCTGTTAAGAATGTGGTATCAGAGCAAAAGCTTTATCAGGCTATGCGGACACACCGCCTACACCAAAAATAATAGACGTTTCCTAGTCTATCACACTGCCTGTACCCTAGATCAAGCTCACGGGTAATAAATGTTGAGCAGCGAGTGAGTTCTAACAGCCTGCTCCCAGCAGCTTAACCACCCAAACATTCGGGCGAGGTGGGAGCCTGCCCCTGCTCCTGCCAATCCTGGGGTGTATAGGCATGAATGGCTAAAGCGTGAACACCCCCTTGTAGTTCTTCGGCAAGTAGCCGATATACCTGTTGATGACGTTGTACAGCGCGCAGGCCAACAAAAGCATCCGCCGCAATCACCACTTTAAAATGCGTCTCTGCATTATCGGGAACATTGTGCATATGGCTTTCGTTGTCGACCTGTAAAAAAACAGGCGACAAACCGTCGGTCAATTTTTGTTCGATAACTGCCTGAACCACCATTAAACGTCTCTCACACCAGTGATATTAAAAACCAGAGACCATGGAAATCATCACCCCTGCTGCTACAGCAGAACCAATAACACCAGCCACATTTGGCCCCATGGCGTGCATCAACAAAAAGTTTTGTGGATTAGCTTCAAGGCCAATTTTATTGGACACCCGCGCTGCCATGGGTACAGCGGACACACCCGCTGAACCAATCAGAGGGTTGATGGGTGTAGCACTAAAGCGGTTCATCAATTTTGCCATTAATACCCCTGCCGCAGTGCCAATACAAAAGGCCAGAGCGCCAAGGCCAAGAATGCCCAAGGTTTCCCAATTGAGAAACTTGTCAGCGCTCATTTTCGAGCCAACGGCAAGGCCAAGGAAAATGGTGACGATATTAATCAGGGCATTTTGTGTCGTGTCACTCAAACGATCGACCACGCCACATTCACGCATTAGGTTGCCAAAGCAAAACATGCCCAATAGCGGTGCCGCACTGGGTAGCAACATGGCAACAAGGCCGAGTAACAACATGGGAAAGACAATTTTTTCCCGGGTTGATACGGGACGCAACTGCACCATTTCAATTTTACGCTCAGCCTCAGTAGTCAGTGCGCGCATAATTGGTGGCTGAATAATCGGCACCAGCGCCATATAGGAATAAGCGGCAACGGCAACGGCACCGAGCAAATCCGGTGACAATTTGCTGGTCACAAAAATTGCAGTCGGCCCATCGGCGCCACCAATAATGCCGATTGATGCCGCATCGCGAATCGAAAAATCAAGAATCCCCAGGCTGCTCAAGCCCACCGCACCCATTACCGTCACAAAAATACCTACCTGGGCAGCGGCACCGAGTAACAAGGTCTTCGGGTTGGCCAGTAAGGGGCCAAAATCAGTCATCGCGCCGACGCCCATAAAAATAATGAGCGGAAACATGCCCGAGGCGATACCGACGTTGTAGATGTAGTACATCAGGCCGCCGGGGGATTCGAGATGCCCCACCGCATCATAGATAGGTGCGGCCTCAAAACCGGCGCCGGGAATATTGACCAGAATGGTACCAAAGCCAATGGGCACCAATAACAGAGGTTCAAATCCTTTGCGAATAGCTAGAAAGAGCAGGCCAAAGCCTACTGCCATCATCACCACTGTGCCCATTTCGATTTGAGCCAGACCGGATTCACTCCAGAGTTTTAATATTTGTTCCATGATCTGCTCCGCAGGCTAGATGAGCTTGACGAGAGAGTCGCCAACGCTAACAGCGTCGCCCTCTTTCACCAATACGTCACCGATGGTACCCGCGCGCACAGCGCTGACGGCGGTTTCCATCTTCATCGCCTCGAGAACAACCAGGTTATCCCCCTCTACTACTTGCTGACCAGGGCTCACCAGTACCTTAAAGATATTGCCCGCAAGGGGTGCAGGAACTGGCTCACCATCGCCAATTGCCCCAGAGCCAGCCGCTGCCGGGGCGGCCCCGGCCATGGGCACAATGGCCGACACATCGCCGCCATTACTCACGGCGACCGTGTAGTCACGGCCTTCAACGTTCACAGTGTAGATTTCTTCGCCATTATCGTTAGTAACAACACCGCCCTCTTTGCCCGTTGGCACGGGTTCAAATGCAGAGGGGTTATCGCGATTTTCAAGAAATTTTAAGCCGACTTGCGGAAACAGTGCATAGGTCAGCACGTCATCGATCTGTTGTTCGCCCTCTTTTAAGGTAATATTTTTTTCTTTTGCCTCACTGTCGAGTTCGGCAATCAATTTATCCAACTCCGGCGCAATTAGATCGGCGGGGCGTACGGTAATCGCTTGACCACCCTCGAGCACTTTAGCCTGCAGCTCTTCATTCACCGCCGCAGGAGTCGCACCGTATTCACCCTTTAGAACGGCTGCCGTCTCTTTAGTAATCGTTTTATAGCGCTCGCCAGTCAGAACATTGATCACTGACTGGGTGCCAACAATTTGCGAGGTAGGCGTCACCAAAGGAAGGAATCCAAGGTCTTCACGCACTCGTGGAATTTCAGCCAGCACTTCGTCAAATTTATCAATAGCACCCTGCTCGTGTAACTGGCTCTCCATATTGGTAAGCATGCCACCGGGCACTTGAGCAACAAGAATACGCGAATCGACGCCTTTTAAAGAGCCTTCGAACTTGGCATATTTCTTTCTCACTTCTCGAAAATACGCTGCGATCTGCTCTAGCAAGCCCATATCGAGACCCGTTTCACGCTCAGTGCCATCGAGAATCGCCACCAGAGCTTCAGTAGGCGAATGGCCATAGGTCATCGACATCGAAGATATCGCTGTATCAACATTATCGATACCCGCTTCTATGCATTTCAAATAGGTCGCTGTCGACATGCCCGTTGTGGCATGGCTTTGCATATGAACGGGAATATTGATGGCTTTCTTGAGCCTGGTCACCAGTTCAAAGCCGATATAAGGCGTCAACAAACCGGCCATATCTTTTATGCAGATAGAATCGGCCTCCATATCTTCGAGCTCGCGAGCCATATCGACCCACAGATCAATATTGTGAACAGGGCTGACAGTGTAAGAAATGGTCCCCTGAGCGTGCTTGCCAACATTCTTTACGGCCTGTAGAGCGGTGCTTAAATTGCGCATATCGTTCATTGCATCAAAGACGCGAAAGACATCGACGCCATTGATGGCTGCACGCTCAACAAATTTAGTCACCACATCATCAGCATAATGACGATAGCCGAGAATATTTTGTCCCCTGAAGAGCATTTGCTGAGGAGTATTGGGCATGGCCTTTTTCAGTTCACGAATACGATCCCAAGGGTCTTCACCCAAATAGCGGATACAGGCATCAAAGGTTGCCCCTCCCCAGCTTTCTAGCGACCAAAAACCCACCTGATCGAGTTTTTCAGCAATTGGCAACATATCGTCGATACGTAATCGTGTTGCAAAAAGTGATTGGTGTGCATCCCGCAGCACCACATCAGTAATTCCAAGGTTTTTTTTCTGCTCGACCATTAAATCACTCTCAACTGTTTAAACGACGGGGCTATGACCACTGTTTACACTAGCGGCCTAAGCCGGGTTTTTAATACGGTTAACGACTACGATGTTTATCAATTGCCGCCTGTATCACTGCCTGTATATGCGGTTCGACAGTTGTAGCAGGGGCCATTTGCACCGGCACCTCAGCCTGCACTGATTCGGGGAAAAAACGCGTAATCACACGGGACATTAAGTAACAAGCGCCGACCAATGAAATCAGAAACGCAAATACGGTGCCCATGCCAAAAAGCATCAGGTCGACACCCTGTTGAAATAAATCGACTTCCATAAACCTGCCTTTTGTTTTCTCAGATCCCCAGCTGTACAGCCAAGAGTCAAGCGCTCAAAAAATCACCTGTTAACTATACACTAGTTAAAAGGGAGCTATTGCTGCTGCGTTGGCAGCCATAAAACACTAACAAAATGCCCACAGCCGGCCAAATTGTAAGCGATAGAATCCCCTGAAACAAAGAATGTTTGCAACAGAAACATTACTTTAAAAACCTCTAAGTCTCAGAAACTAATACCAATATCGACATACAGTCATTTTTCTCGCCTTCCTTAGCGAATTATTCTAGTGCTATAGTGAATTGGAATTAACAGAGGGCATAGACAGTAGCCACCCTTTTTTGCGAGCACTGCTATCTTAAAGACTGCTGTCTAGTCAAAACCGCCCACAAAATTATAAATAAGAGGCGTTCAACTCGAATAATAACGACCTACTTCACAACAAACGCCATAAAAAAGCACGTAGCTCGTCGTAGTTTATTCTTTGACCGATCTCTCACCATTTCTACCTTAGGAGAGTTAACTATGTCCAACATTTATGATATTCACATTAAAGGCGGCACGGTTGTCGATGGCACTCGTGCCCCGCGACGCATAGCCGATGTCTGGATTAAAGATGGCAAAATTGCTCAAATCGGCGGTGCTGCCCCCGGCACGGCAAAAGAAGTCATCGATGCCAGCGGTAAGATTGTCTGTCCTGGCTTTGTCGATCTGCACACCCACTACGATGCGCAAATCCATTGGGATCCCTACTGCACTATTTCTGGGTGGCATGGGGTGACTACCGTGGTACTGGGCAACTGTGGCTTTGGTTTTGCCCCGGTCAAGCCCGAGTATCAAGAGCGTTCGCTGCTGACCATGACTCGCACCGAGGCTATCCCCTACGACTGCATGAAACAGGGCATGCCCTTCACCTGGGAGACGATACCCGAATACCTCGACTCACTCGATGCTCGTCCAAAGGGTGTCAACTGCGTACATTACATGCCGACGGCATCCTTACTAACCTATGTCATGGGTCTGGAAGCAGCGAAAACTCGCGAGGCTACCAGCGATGAGCGCAAAGAATTAAGACGCCTACTCGACGAGGGTATGGAGGCAGGCTTGATGGGCTTTTCCATTCAACGACTCGGTGAAAACTCCACCCAGGCTGACTTCGACGGCACCCCGATGGTCACCGATACCATGAGCGATGCTGAAGTCCTGAATCTCGCCAAGGTTTTACACGACCGTGGCGAAGGCAATGTACAAATTACACAGGCAACCGGTGATATCAAAACCGACATGCAATTCCTTGAAACCCTGGCTGCAACCACTGGCCGGCCCGTATTGCACAATGCCATTGCACCGACACGTAAAAATGCCCGAGTTCACCGTCGCAGCCTCGACTGGCTAAACAACGCCCGCGACAAAGGCCTACAAATTTATGGCCAAGCTGGCACAGTACGCACCGGCTTTTGCTTTACCCTTGAGCATTGGAACCTCTACGATGCCAGCCCCGCCTGGCGTAAACTGACGACCGGCACCAAAGAAGAAAAGCTCGAAAAACTGAAAGACTACCAGCTGCGCGAGGCCATCATCGCCGAAACCGAAGAGGCCGACCGACGCTTGCAGGTCATACAGGCCGGTGTTGGTGGCGCAGTACCCCAGTTGCAAGTTCAGGATGTCCACGGCACCCAATCATTGGAAAAATACGTCGGTAAAACCCTCGCCCAGATTGGTGAAGAGGAAGGCAAGCACCCCATCCATGTGATGCTCGATCTGTCACTCGAGGGCGACCTCAATGTCCACTTCCTTGGCCCAGACCGTGGCTTTAACGCCGACTTTATGGCCGAGATCATCAACAACAACAGCTACACCATTCCCGGTGTTTCCGATGGCGGCGCTCACACCAAATTTTTCACCGGCGGTGCTTACACCACTGACTTCCTCAAGTGGCTGGTGCGCGACGAAGAGAAAATCACCCTGGAAGAAGCCCACTACCGTCTCGCCGCCCTGCCCGCTCAAGCAGCAGGTTTAAAAGAGCGCGGCGTACTGCGTGAAGGCTGGGCTGCCGACGTCGTGGTTTACGACATCAATGCCCTCGGCGATGGTGACGAGTGGATTGGAGAGATCGTCCACGATTTACCCGCTGGCGAATGGCGTCGTATTAAACGCGCCGAAGGCTATCAGGCCATTATCGTCAATGGTGAAGTCACTTTTAACAATGGTGAATGCACCGGCGCCACGCCTGGCGAGCTGTTGCGTCGCGGTCGCGGCAAAAGCTCAAGCAAGATTGCCGAAGAAAGAGCTGCGTAAACACTGACAATCAGAGGCTTAACAACAAACCCACGCCTCGGTGTGGGTTTGTTGTTTTGGGCTATAGCCAAGTCTCAAATAGATAGCCCCTCAACTTTTCCATTAGAATAAACGTATGACACTCTCTCTAAGCCCAACACCCATTAAACGTTGTTTTAACCTCGACGATTTTCGTCTGCAAGCCAAACGTAAATTGCCCGCACCGCTATTTCACTACATTGACGGCGGTGCTGACGATGAGCTCACTCGCACTAATAACACCCAGGCGTTTAATACTTACCAACTAGTGCCCCGCTGCCTTGAAGATGTCACCAGCATCAATATGAAAACCAACGTACTAGGCTGTGAACTCGACTGGCCGGTGCTAATGTCACCCACGGGTATGACCCGTTTTTTCCATCACCAGGGAGAGCGCGCAGTGGCTCGCGCTGCAGCACAATCCGGCACGATGTATTCACTGTCGACGGTCGCCACCACGACGATTGAAGATGTCGCCGCAGCAACCTCCGGGCCAAAGATGTTCCAGCTCTACGCACTGCGCGACAACGCGATCAATGAAGAGCTGATCGACCGCTGTCACGCAGCCAAATATGACGCTCTGTGCCTGACGGTCGACACCGTAGTACAGGGTAATCGCGAGCGCGACTTACGCACCGGGATGACCATACCTCCGAGGTTAACCCTGCAAAGTCTCGCCAGTTTCGCCCTGCATCCGGCCTGGTGTTACCACTACTTAACAACGCCGACACTAGAAATGGCCAACCTCAGCCATCACATTGCCGAGGGAAGCTCTCAGGTCAGCTCCTTGGGCAAGTACATCAATGGACAATTTGATCGCGCCCTTAACTGGGCCTACGCAGAAAAAGTCGCCACCCGCTGGCAAGGCCCCTTTGCGATTAAAGGCATTCTCTCTGTGGAAGATGCCCGCCGTGCGGCTGACATCGGTGCCAGTGCGGTCATTATATCCAACCACGGTGGTCGCCAACTCGACACCGTGGCAGCACCCATTGATCTCGTCGCTGAAATTGCCGACGCTATGGGCGATAAATTAGAAATCATTCTCGATGGTGGTGTCCGGCGCGGCAGTCATGTCCTTAAAGCGCTGGCCATGGGTGCCGATGCCTGCATGATGGGCCGACCCTACCTCTATGGGCTTGCCGCAGGCGGGCAGGCTGGCGTTGAACGAGTATTGACTTTACTGAAAGATGAAATTGAGCGGGACATGATTCTATCGGGCCGGCCCGATATCAAGCAGCTTGATCGCAATTTTATTCGCGGCCTGTAATACCTGTAATAGTAGTGCAAGAAAACAAAGGTCTAGCTAAAGCTAGGAAGCCCACAGACTGCTTATAATTTTTCTAGAAGGAAGCGCCATCCCTGTACTTTAAATAAGGAAGCGCCATCCCTGTACTTTAAATAAGGATAATGAGTGCATCAAGCCAAATGCTTATCGAGGGTTTCACGTACCTCTTCCTCAATCGTGCCCCGAAATACTGAAGCGACAAAATTCAGCTTTATATCGATCAACACATTATTGTCTTCACAATCAATACGCGCCTTCACACCCGTGTAGGTGTAATGTACCGTATCACCCTGCCAGCGATACTTGCCACCAATGCGTTGGGTTAAGTTTTGTGCCAACTGCTCCGCTTTTTGTTTAACTTCATCCAACGGCAGCTGGTGTGAACGTTGTATATTTATGGTCGACAAAAATGGTTCTCCCCGGGCAGAAACCAATAGTAGTAATTGGCACTATTATTACAGCATAAGCTAACTTAGCAAGCTGTCTTCACGCTGGGTCGATGCGCAATGCTCACAAAGTCCCTATAATCGCAGCCCCAGCCATACGCGATGACGGCACATTTTTACACTCACCACAGGACGCTACTCTTGTCAGTCACACCCCAAAAACCAAATTCCAGCGCTCCCGTAGAAAACCAGGACAGCCCTGCAAAGATCACACCGGATTGCGCCACTCAAACGCGACCCAATGCACTTCCAGTTGCTAGGCCCGTTCGACGTATCGCTGCATTGGTCTACGACCTGTTTCTACTGGTTGCCATTAGCATGGCTTATGGTGGGATTTTTTTAATTATTCAAGCATTTATTGGAGGCAATGCAGTAACTCAAGTATTAACGGAAGGCCAAGCAACAACACGGATAAAATACGAAGGGTCCTCACAGTATCTCTTCCTCTTTGGCTGGTGGCTTTGTCTCGCCCTATTTTACAGTTGGTGCTGGCGGCGCAGTGGTCAAACGCTCGGCATGAAAACCTGGCATATCTGCCTTGAGCAGCGAGATGAATCAGTTCCCGGCACCAGCCCATTTGCTAGCTGGCGACAATGCTGGGTACGCTGTCTGCTTGCACCACCCGCTCTATTCTGTGGTGGACTATCTTATTTGTATTGCCTTTTTAATCCCGAAGGCCACTGCCTGCACGACATTTGGAGCCAGACTCGAGTCGTGGTTTTACCCAAAACAAAAACACGCACGCAACTTAATAAAGAAGCTATCGAGACCAGAGATAAACAAGCATCGTCGAGCTAAGCCGCCCGTCGCAACAAGGCCAAACCAATGCCAATGCACACCATAGCTGGGA
>JARGOV010000016.1:19800-24726 GCA_029212965.1 Porticoccaceae bacterium | reverse complement strand
TAAGCCGCCCGTCGCAACAAGGCCAAACCAATGCCAATGCACACCATAGCTGGGATAAACACTGCCAAAAACGGTGAAAAGCCGAACACCACGCTAGAGGGCCCGAGTAATTGCTGGCTGGTTTGAAAGGCAATACCGGCAATCACTCCAGCGAAAATTTTAAAGCCCATCGTCGCATCTCGCAGGGGCCCAAACACAAAGGAAGTGGCAATCAACACCAGGCTGAGTACCGAGAGAGGTTGTAAGGCCTTACTCCAAAAAGCTAACCAATATTTCGACGACTTTTGTTCTTGTTCATCAAGGTATTGGGCATAGCCGTACAAACTCGTCATCGATAGGGAATCGGCTGGCATAACCATCAACGTGAGTAAATCAGGCGATAAAGGGGTGTCCCAGCGACGGGTTAAGAACTCACTAGTTTGTATACGTTCTTCTTCAAAATGGCTAACCACACCTTCTTCTTCAAGCCAATAGTCCTTAAAATAGGTAGCCCGTGCGGCAAAACTGACTTCTTGAATCTTGTGTTGTTCACTAAAACGGTAACGAGTGACACCAAACAATTTGCCATTGGGATACACACCGTTAAAGTGAATAAACTCATTGCCCTCCCGGTTCCAAACGCCGCTAGTAGCAGATAAAGCTTCCTGTTCACCCCGCAATAACATGCGGCGACTTTCTGCTAACTGGTCGGTATAGGGCACAACAAACTCGCCCAACATCACACCTGCAACAATCACCAATAAAACAGGACGGAGTACAAAACCAGTAATCCGAAGCAAGGACACACCAGCGGCGCGCATAATAACGAGTTCGCTATTACCCGCTAATATACCAAGACCAATCAAACAACCAATTAATGAAGCAAAGGCAATATTTCGATAGATTCGTGCCGGTAAGGTTAGCCAAACATTGTAGAGCACATCGACAAACTGGTAGTCATTGCGCACATCGCCGAGACCATCAACAACAGCAGCAATAACGTCAATGCTAAGTAACACCAGCAGCACCAAAATAATGGCGCCAAAAACAAAACGCATGACATAGCGAGATAAATAACTCAATGCCGACTCCCCACTGCTGTCGAAGCAGAAGACTGTGTGCGCCTACCTCGCCAACCGCTATCCCAAAGTAACAGGCTTGCGGCAATCACCACAAAAACACCATGTACCCACCATAGTCCGAGGGACGCTGAAAGCTCGCCATCTTCTAGAGCGCCACGAGCCGCATTAAGACCGACCAAGTAAAAAATATAAAGTAATACCGCGGGGAAAACTTTAACGAACCGCCCCTGCCGTGGGTTCGTCCGACTTAAAGGCAAGGCCATCAACGACACTACCAATACCAAAATAGGCACCGAGTAACGCCATTGTAATGCAGCAATATGCTCAGGACGGTCCGACGCCCGCAACGCAGCTGTCGACATTATCGCCGCCTTTTCGCGGTGGCGACGAATTTTATTGTTCTTTTCAAGACGCTGGCCGTATTCTTCAAAGGCAGTAATTTGGAAGTCAGCTCGCCCCGGCGTGCCCTCAACACGATAGCCATTTTTAAGCACCAGATAGCGCTCACCATTTTCTTCGGCACGTTCTGGGCGGCCTCTTTCAGACAGTACAACCACCTGTCGTACTCCACTGCTATCAATACTCGATTGAGATAAAAATACTTCGTACATAGTGCCATTGTCATCTATTGACTCGGTATAAGTAACACCGCGGCCACCACGCAGCGGATAAAACTTGCCCTCTTCAAGAGACTCAAATTCACCCCGTGACTTCTGCGCATCCAGCAGGGCCTCTGCCTTGGCAAGCCCTCCGGGGCTGACTGAAAGGCTCAGCCACGCCACAACACCGGCCACAAATACTGCAACCACCATGGTATAGGTAATTAATTTGCCGGGGCTCATGCCACAGGCGTAGAGCACCGTCATTTCACTGTCGACATAGAGCCGACCATAGACCAGTAAAATACCGAGAAAAAAGGCCAGGGGTAAAATTAATTCGAGAAAACCGGGTAGACGATAACCGATCACGGCAAAGAGGATATTCGCGTCAAGCAGGCCGGCGGCCGCTTCGGCGAGATATTTCACGAAGCGCCCACTAATAATAACCAGCATCAGCACCGCGCAAACGGCAGCTGTCGTACCGAGCAAATCTCGGGCGATGTAGCGAAAAATAATCACAGAAAGTAGCGCAACCTTGTTAAGTTAATTTGTTCGTTAAAAAAACAGCGTTTTAAGCTCGAGGCGTTTGGTCTCAACAGAGCCATGGCATACACTAACGACCGTAAATAATTATCCAGTATTTGATAACTTTTGTCTCGGGAGACACCATGGAAATTGTCGCACGTTCCACCAATCCACTCACACTAAAGGCCGATTGCCTGGTTGTTGCCGTCCCCGCTGACAAGAAGCTCAGCGCCACAAGTGCCGCCATCGACAAAGCCACCGGCGGACTCATCAGCCGCAGACTAGACGGTAAGGATATTAGTGGTAAGTGCGCATCAACCCTAATGCTGCACGAACCCAACGGTATAAATGCTAAACGTCTGTTACTAGTGGGCATCGGTACCGAAGCAGTGTCAAGCAAGGATTTCTTAAAGATCGCTCGCATTATCGCCAAACAAACAAAAGGTGATGGCATCGCCTCTGTGGCAACAACTCTGACCGACGTCGAGCTAAGCGACCAGGACACACGCTGGGCCGCGCAACAACTGGCCCAACAATTTATCGAAGCCAGTTATGCCTTTAACGGTGGCAAACCGCTACCTGCCAGCAAACAAAAACTGAAAAAAGTCACCTTGCTTTGCAGTGATAAGAAAGGCCAAAGTGCAGCACAAACCGGCCTCAATTACGGTCAGTCCGTTGCCATTGGTGTTAATCAGACCCGTTTGCTGGGCGATTTAGCCGCGAACACCTGCACTCCCAGCTATCTGGCAAAGCATAGCCGCGCTCTAGCCCGCAAACACAAAAGCATGAGCTGCCAGGTTTTATCAGAAAAACAAATGGCTGAACTGGGTATGGGTTCGCTGTTGTCAGTCACCGCTGGCACAGAAGAACCGGCTCACTTAATTGCCCTCGATTACAAAGGCGGCAAAAAAGGCGCCAAGCCGATCGTATTAGTGGGTAAAGGCGTGACCTTCGATTCCGGAGGCATCAGCCTTAAACCAGGCGCGAAAATGGATGAAATGAAGTACGACATGTGCGGTGCAGCCAGTGTACTCGGGGTAATGGAAGCCCTTGCCGATGCCGCTCTGCCCATCAATGTGATCGGTGTCATTCCCGCCGTCGAAAATATGCCCAGCGGTAAGGCCACCAAACCTGGCGATGTGGTGACCTCCATGTCGGGGCAAACCATTGAAGTACTCAACACCGATGCCGAAGGCCGCTTAATACTTTGCGACGCCCTCACCTACGTGGCGCGCTACAAACCCGACACGGTAATAGATATCGCGACCCTCACTGGCGCCTGCATTGTCGCACTGGGTTCACATGCCTCCGGCCTCTACAGCAACGACGATGATTTGGCGCAAGATTTACTTGACGCTGGCCAAAGCGCTGGCGACCGCGCCTGGCAAATGCCCCTTTGGGATGAATACAACCAACAGCTGAAAAGTAACTTTGCCGATATGGGCAATATTGGTGGCGCCGGTGGTGGCAGTATTACCGCCGCCTGCTTTCTCTCACGCTTTACCAAAGACTACCGCTGGGCTCATCTCGACATAGCTGGCACGGCCTGGTTATCGGCTGGCCCTAAAGGGGCTACTGGCCGCCCGGTGCCTTTATTAATGGAATATTTGCGCAAACGCGCCACGGCATAGAGCGCAGCAAATAGAAGACATGACTCTTTCCCTATGACAAAAGTACATTTCCACCAATTGCAGGGCAGCAGCGAAGAGACCATCGCCCGCGCCCTGCAATTAGTTTGCGAGCTGGCCAATGAGGCCGGTAAAAAACAGCACAGGGTGCTCGTTTACTGTCGTGATAGTGAGCTCGTGAAAAGACTTGAGCAGAATCTCTGGCAACATATTCCCAGTAGTTTTCTCGCCCACAGCACAAACGCTGACGATCAGGCACCGATTTATCTTTGCAGTAATGAAGAGCCCGGCGACTACCACGACATGATGATTAATCTCGATAGCTATACACCCACCTGGTTCAGTCGCTTCGAGCATCTCGCCGAACTCATTTACGGCGACGAAACCCAGATACAAACTAAACGAGAACGCTTTGCTCACTACAAACACCTCGGTTACCCCCTGGGCTTTAGCAAAGTTGAAAACCTTAAAGGCGCACCCGTGCTCTTATAGTTATCACCGGCGATTATCACCTATAGAGTAACGTCCGCTCGCCCCGTATAATTCGCCACCCGTTAAAACCCATCCTTCAAGACAGCTTTTCAACTTAATACAGGTACGCAAACCCATCATGGAAAAAACCTACCAGCCCCAAGCCATCGAAAGTCATTGGTACAAAATTTGGGAGGAGAGCGGCCACTTCAAGCCCTCCGGTAGCGGCGACCCCTTTTGCATCATGATTCCGCCGCCCAATGTCACCGGCAACTTGCACATGGGCCACGGTTTTCAGGAGGCCATTATGGATGGTCTGGTGCGCTATCACCGTATGAAGGGCGACAACACCCTGTGGCAAGTGGGTACCGACCATGCCGGTATCGCCACGCAAATGGTGGTGGAGCGTCAGCTTGAGGCCGACGGCATTAGTCGTCACGATCTCGGGCGTGATAAATTTATCGACAAAGTCTGGGAGTGGAAAGCAGAGTCCGGCGGCAATATCACCCAGCAGCTGCGTCGCCTTGGCGCCTCGCCCGACTGGTCTCGCGAACGCTTCACCATGGACGATGGTTTCTACGACGCGGTGCAGGAAGCCTTTATTCGTCTCTACGATGACGGCCTGATTTATCGCGGCCAACG
>JARGOV010000016.1:4924-19700 GCA_029212965.1 Porticoccaceae bacterium | reverse complement strand
GAAAAGGTCGACGCTCACACCCTGAAAACCCCGCGCGGTGATCGCTCTGGTGTCGTTATCGAGCCCTGGCTCACTGACCAGTGGTATGTCAGCGCCAAACCCCTGGCCGAAAAAGCCATCGATGCCGTTGAGCAGCAGGATATTCAGTTCGTCCCCAAACAATACGAAAATATGTATTTTTCATGGATGCGCGATATTCAGGATTGGTGCATCAGCCGCCAGCTGTGGTGGGGCCACCGCATCCCAGCCTGGTATGACGAGGTAGGCAATATTTACGTCGGACGCTCTGAAGCCGATGTACGCAACAAGCATAACCTCGACGACAGCATTAAATTGCGCCAGGACGACGACGTGCTCGACACCTGGTTCTCCTCCGGTCTGTGGACTTTCGGCACCCTCGGCTGGCCACAGAATACCGATGAATTAAAAACCTTCCACGGCACTGACGTGCTGGTCACCGGCTTTGACATTATCTTTTTCTGGGTGGCACGCATGATCATGCTCACCCTCTACTTTATGGACGAAGTGCCCTTTAAAACCGTATATGTTCATGGTCTGGTGCGCGACGGCCAGGGGCAGAAAATGTCCAAGTCAAAGGGTAATGTCCTTGACCCCATCGACCTTATCGACGGTATTGAATTAGAGCCCCTGGTGACCAAGCGCACCACCGGCATGATGCAACCGCAAATGCGCGAAAAAATAGCCCAACAAACCCGTAAGGAATTCCCAGATGGTTTATCGGCCTACGGCACCGATGCCCTGCGCTACACCTTCTACTCGCTGGCATCGACCGGGCGCGACATTAAATTCGATGTCGGCCGCATCGAGGGCTTCCGCAACTTCTGTAACAAAATATGGAACGCCACCCGCTACGTGCTGATGAATACTGAAGCGCATGACTGCGGGCAGGACGGCAGTGACGACTACCAGCTCTCCATCGCCGACCGCTGGATTATCAGCCGCCTGCAAGATGCCGAGCAGCAAGTGAGTGATGGTATCGAAAGCTTCCGCTTCGACCTCGCCTCACAGGCACTTTATGACTTTGTATGGTCTGAGTATTGCGACTGGTATTTAGAATTATCAAAGCCCATTCTGTGGGACGACGATGCCCCAGTAGCTCTGAAAAAAGGTACCCGCCGCACGCTCATTCGGGTGCTCGAAACCATTATGCGTCTGGCCCACCCGATGATGCCCTTTATTACTGAAGAGGTCTGGCAAAAGATTCACACCCTGGCCGGCAAGCAGGGTGAAACCATTATGCGCCAGCCCTTCCCCATTGCCGACGACAGCCAGCGCGATACCATCGCTGACGCCGATATCGAATGGATCAAACAAATCATTATGGGCGTGCGCAATATTCGTGGCGAAATTAATATCTCCCCCGGTAAACTCTTGCCCTTGTTGTTTAAAAATGGCGGGGCAGAAGACCAGCGCCGCCTCACCGAAAACGGTCAATACCTGACCAAACTGGCCAATCTTGAATCGGCACAATGGCTCGATGCCAACGCGCCTGTGCCGCCCTCGGCAACAGCTCTGGTTGGAAATATGGAAATTCTTGTACCCATGGCCGGTGTCATCGACAGAGAAGCAGAGCTAGCCCGCCTCAATAAAGAACTCGGCAAATTGAATAAAGAGCGAGGACGCTTAAACGGCAAACTCTCTAACGAGAAGTTTATTTCCAATGCGCCAGATGACGTGGTCGCTAAAGAGCGGCAAAAACTCAGCGAGGTTGAAAGTGCCCTATCGCGACTTGAGGAACAGAAAGCGAAAATCATGGCCCTATAGTCATGGCCTATCGTAAAGGACAACTCATTCACAGATGGCATTTTAGGTGGGGCGAAAGGGGCGCGTTATTGCACAGAATAGCGCCTTAACCCCGATCGCCAATCTCAAATACAAGTATCGAAAACAAATCTCGAGTATAAATGTCGAGTACAATGGCTCTTCAAAGCCAGTCTGGTTAGCTGGCAGATGACAGGACTCTGTCATATAAGCGACATTTCAACCGACTATTTTTCAATGGACTTCAGCATTCATCAGAGGGAAATTATAGAATGAGCACTATCCATGTTATCGGTGGCGAAAAAGGCGGTGTTGGGAAGTCTGTCTTCGCAAGACTCCTCTCTCAGTATTTTCTGGATGTGGGTCAAAAGTATCTGGGACTTGACGCCGACCAGTCACACGCCACATTGAGTCGCTTCTACGGTGAGTTTACTCAACCCGTGCAACTGGACGAATTTGAGAGCAGCGACGCCATTATCGAAGCTGCCGTTGAGGAAGATATTAACCTTCTACTCGACCTACCGGCTCAAAGTGAACGTTTTCTGGATCGCTGGTTCGAGGAGAGCGGCGTACTGGAACTCTGTCAGGAGATGGAAATACCCTTAGTTTACTGGTATATGATCGATGACGGTACTGACTCCGCCGGCCTACTGAAACAGTTCCTCAATAAATACAGAGGCAAGTTACAGTGTATAGTCGTGAAAAATCTCGGCCGTGGTAGTAATTTTAACGGTATTGACCAGCTAATCACCAATCTTGGCGCCAACAGTGGTGTCATATCGGCACAACTTCCTGCCTTGCACCCAGCAACCATGAACAAAATAGACAAACTCAGTTTTAGTTTCTGGGGAGCACAAAATATACGCGGCACAAACACCCCTCACCTGTCACTGATGGAACGTCAGAGAACCAAAGTTTGGATGAATAAAGCGTATACCGCGTTACAAGACGCTCTAGGCAAACTCCCAGTTAGCTCTCAGTAGGCAAAGTTATCGCTGTACAACTCTCTGATACAACGTCTTAAATCCCTAGACCACCAGGCATCGATTTCAGGTATATCTTTTTAAGAAATTCACCAACGCAATCAACTTTATTTCTAAAGCCATCTGGAGATACAACCAAAGCTTATCTGTATCTAAGGACAGTCAGATAGGCGTTGATAATATGTATTAAGAAGAACAATTCTGTTGGCTCAAAAATTCAAGCATTATTTGACGATTAGATAAGCTCATAAAAGTTGCGGTATGTCGACCACTGGTTATAACTCGTTGATGGTAACCCGGATGATTCTTCACCAACCGATCGAGGTTAGCGAATGGAATGATCTGATCATCTTTACTGTGAAAAAACAGTATCGGTGTTTCAGCTAGCTTTGCCACTCCATCAACAGGATCGTATTGGTTGTAAACCCGCCAGAATAGAGGGAAATGAAAAGGCCAAGTGACCCAGGATTGGCTTGCAATGTGCGCAGCAATATGACGATAACGAGCGAAGGCAGCATCGCTAATCAACCCACACAAGTGCTGATTTCCAGCATTTTGTGCGGCGTTGTGCAACATCAGGCTAGCACCAATACTTTGCCCAATAATAAAAAAGGGCTGTTCTTTTGTCTGAACAGAGCGATTCATCCAGTCGACAGCGGCATTAATATCCCAGAAAACATCGGGCAGTTTTGGCACACCGTGAGAGAGGCCAAAGCCTCGGTAATCCAATAATAGAACATTGTAGCCCGCCCCAGGCAACCAGTGAATGTTCTCAATATGCGTACTAACATTCTCCGCATTACCGTGCAGGAATAAAAGACTACCCTTAGGTTTCTGGGTGGCTGGCAAGAACCAGGCATGTAATTGCGTCCCGTCATCCGCCAGTAGCTGTACATCCTCATAAGGCAAGGCGTAGGCAGAAGGGCTCTGCAGGTGACGAGTAGCCGGGTAGAAGAAAAAGTTTGAGCAGCCACTTAATAATAAGCCTATCAATAATACTGTCATATGCCGGATAACATGGCGCTCCTATTTGGCTTTGCCGATCCCTGTACCAGCAATCTATATCATGTTTATCGTAGCGATTCAGTCATATCGTCAAGTAAAACAACGAAAAAAGTGACATCTAAGATAGAGATAACAATCAGTATCGCGCTAAATAATTAAAGTATGTCTAATTATCACCCCAGCAAACCCTTGATACCCCTATTCGAAGAAGTTCACACTTATCATTGCCAAGGCTTTATTCAACTCCCCTTTACCTGCTAGCCTTATAGGTAAACACTCTCCCTCCTTACGAAGGCCTTTAAGCATGGAATTTCTTGATTTACTGCGCACCATCGTCAGAGAAGACGGTTCTGACCTTTATTTCTCCACAGGCGCACCACCGAGCATGAAAGTACTGGGCAAACTGACCCCCATCACTGACAAGGCTTATAACAAAGGTGAAATCAAAGAAATCGCTTACAGTATTATGGATGACACTCAAATCGCCGAATTTGAGCACAAGCCGGAAATGAACTTGGCCATATCAGAAAAAGATATTGGCCGTTTCCGGGTCAATATCTTCAAACAGCGTAGTGACCTAGCCATGGTGGTGAGGGTCATCAAAACCGACATACCGCACTTTCGCGATCTCGGATTACCAGACATCGTACCGAAGTTGGTATTACAAAAACGTGGCCTGGTGTTGTTTGTTGGCGGCACTGGCTCGGGGAAGTCGACCTCGCTGGCTTCTCTTATCGATTACCGCAACACCCACACTTCGGGTCATATCATTACTATTGAAGACCCTGTTGAGTTTCTACACCCCCACAAAAAGAGCATCATCAATCAGCGTGAAGTTGGCGTTGATACCGATAGCTACGAAGATGCCCTGCAAAACACCCTTCGCCAGGCCCCTGATGTCATCCTTATTGGTGAAATTCGCAGCCGTGAAACAATGGAACACGCCTTGGCCTTTGCCGAAACAGGTCATCTTTGTCTGTCCACATTACACGCCAACAACGCCAATCAGGCACTTGAGCGCATTATTAACTTTTTCCCTGAAGAACGTCATAAGCAACTTTATCTCGATCTCTCGTTAAATTTACGCGGTATTATCTCCCAGCGATTGGTGCCCACCGTCGATGAAAAACGTGCTGCGGCCATCGAAGTATTACTCGGCACGCCCCGCGTAATCGATTTGATCAAAAGTGGCAAGGTAACCGAAATTCGTGAAGTGATGGAAAAATCCGAAAACCAGGGCATGAAAACCTTTGACTCGGCTCTCTGTGAGCTCTACGACGGCGGTAAAATCACCTTGCAGGAAGCACTACTCAATGCCGATTCGCGCAATAATTTACGCCTCAACATTCAACTAAAACATGGCAATAACCCACCCAGCGTAGTCGGGCAAGAAGCACCGACTAAGAACGCAGGCAAAATGGCAGCACGAACTGGCAAAACAGCTAGTGGCGCGGGACTCAGCCTAGAGCCAATCAAAATACCTGCTGATGACGAAGATGAAGAAGCCAATCAGGCCTATTAAGCCTCACCAGCCCAACCTTCCCAGAATTTAAGCACACCAATCCCTCCCGATTAAGCGGGTAAAGCAGGAGGGATTGAAACCACCTACACGTCTCCACTATTCACTTTTGGTCACCAGCAAAACAAAAACCACAATACACAAAAATAACGCTACGTAGACTACTTTTGTATTGTTGCCCGTAAATTTTCTACGCACTAACTCGACGTACTGGCCACAAATCCCTATAGTACGCACCCTCATAAAGTCCACAGTATTACTCTTCAGCTTTCAGGAATAAACCGTTGATCTCAGCAGCTAATATCACCATGCAATTTGGTGCCAAACCCCTTTTTGAAAACATCTCCGTTAAATTCGGACACGGCAATCGTTATGGCCTGATTGGAGCGAATGGTTGCGGCAAGTCAACGTTTATGAAAATACTTGATGGTGCCCTCACACCCACTGCAGGCAATATTTCTCTCAGCCCCAACGAGCGCATAGGCACCCTGCACCAGGATCAATTCGCCTTTGAAGACGTCAGTGTCATCGACACCGTACTAATGGGGCATAAGGAACTATGGGCGATTAAACAGGAACGCGATCGTATCTACAGCCTACCCGAGATGTCAGAAGAAGAAGGCATGAAAGTTGCCGAACTCGAAATCGAATTTGCCGAACTCGATGGCTACAGCGCCGAAAGCCGCGCTGGTGAACTATTGATGGGTGCGGGTATCGAGGAAGCCCTGCACTTTGGCCCCATGAGCGAAGTCGCACCCGGTTGGAAACTGCGGGTGCTGTTAGCCCAGGCTTTGTTTTCCGACCCCGATATACTGCTACTCGACGAGCCCACGAACAACCTCGACATTAATACAATTCGCTGGCTCGAAGACGTGCTCAATGAAAGCAAAAGCACGATGATCATCATTTCTCACGATCGTCATTTCTTAAATTCAGTCTGCACCCACATGGCCGACATCGACTACGGTGAACTGCGGGTTTACCCGGGTAACTACGACGACTTTATGATCGCCGCCACCCAGGTGCAAGAACGCATGCAGTCGCAAAATGCTAAAAAGAAAGCACAAATCGCTGAGCTACAACAATTTGTCAGCCGCTTCTCTGCCAATGCGTCCAAAGCCAAACAGGCCACATCACGGGCCAAGCAGATTGAAAAGATTGACCTTGACGAAATCAAACCATCGAGCCGCGTCAGCCCCTATATCCGCTTCGCGCAGGAGAAAAAGCTCCATCGTCAGGCTCTCACCATAGACAAACTGGGGCATGGTTTTGACGGAGAAACGCTATTTAGCGAGGGTAGTTTAATTCTCGAAGCGGGCGCACGTGTAGCGGTCATTGGCGAAAACGGTGTGGGTAAAACCACTTTTTTGCGCTGTTTAATGGGCGAGCTAGAAGCCAATCACGGCACCATTAAATGGGCCGAGAATGCCACCCTCGGTTACTGCCCCCAGGACAGTAGCGCACAATTTAACAGTGACACCAACCTCTTCGACTGGATGAGTCAATGGCGCAAACCCAGCCACGACGACCAAATCGTACGCGCCACATTGGGTCGCCTGCTGTTCTCGTCAGAGGATTCTAAAAAGGCCGTTCGCGTGTGTTCTGGTGGAGAAAAAAACCGCCTCTTGTTTGGCAAATTAATGATGACCGACAACAACGTGATGATTCTCGACGAGCCCACCAACCACCTTGATATGGAAGCTATCGAGGCATTGAACCTGGCATTGGAGCATTACGAGGGCACGTTAATTTTCGTCAGTCACGACCGTGAATTTGTCTCATCGTTGGCAACGCGTATTATCGAAATCAAAGACCACAAACTGAACGATTTCAAAGGCACCTACGATGAGTTCCTCGCCCATGAGTTGGCACAATCCTAGCCGTTTGTAGAAACTCGTTACATCGAGTCAGGCACAGGGGTGTCTAGGGAAAGGTGGGGGTTACTGGAGCCAAGGGGATTCTTACGTTAGCTTTTGAGGCTCTAGACCTTCTAGTCACAGCAGTCCTTCCTTCCAACAGCTCTTCCAACAGCCTGTAAAATCCTTACAGCAAGCCTAGCAGCGGGTTTAGATCAAGGTGAGCAGCGAGTTCGCTTTGTTCTAAACAGTGGGGAACATCGCCGACCAGGGGACAGGCCAAACGCTGTCCAAGCTCAACCGCCATTTCATCATGACACTCATCGCGACCACTGGCTTGATTCGCTACCCAGCCGGCTAATTTCAAGCCATCAGCGCGAATCGCTTCGGCACTGAGTAGAGCGTGGTTTAAGCAGCCCAACTTAATGTCGACCACCAAAATAACGGGCACTTTCAGTCGTTGCGCAATATCGGCAAAGGTTTCACGACTATTCAACGGTACGCGCCAGCCACCGGCACCTTCAATGACGGTAAAACCGGCGTGCAAATCTAGGATCGCTTGACAATGCGCGGCGAGATTTTGGGCGTCGAGTTGCAAATTCTCACGGGCGGCAGCAAAGTGTGGTGCAATGGCCGGCTGCAGGGCAAAGGGGTTAATTTGCTCATAGCCCAGGGCCGTGGTGCAGGCCCGCTGTAGAAACAGCGCATCGTCATTGCGCAAGCCGTCACCGCTTAGCTCGCATCCAGCCGCCACTGGTTTCACCGCAGCGGTGCTTAAACCTCGCCTTCGCGCGGCATCTAACAACCCCACCGCAATAGCCGTTTTACCGACACCGGTGTCAGTGCCGGTAACAAAAAAAGCTCGGCTCACAAGCTATCAATGCCAATGTTTTTTAAGGCCATCGCAAGTGTGTCGAGCAGCGCATCAAGCTGTTTCTCATCATGCTCGGCGGTTAGGGTAATGCGTAAACGGGCGCTGCCTTCAGGCACGGTGGGTGGGCGAATAGCACCGGTCCAGAACCCCGCCTTTAGCAGGTATTCACCGATTTTTATAACACTTTCATCGTCGCCAATAAGCACTGGTTGAATCGGTGTAGGTGACGCCATAACAGGAATACCCCGCTCAGCGGCCCCCTGTTGAAAGTGTGCAATCAAGAGTTGAAGTTTTTCACGTCGCCAGCTTTCACTATCAATAAGTGTCAGCGCAGCCCGTGTTGCTGCAGCGACCGCCGGCGGCAGGGCCGTGGTGTAAATATAAGTGCGAGCAAATTGAATAAGGCTTTCGATCAATGTCTCGCTGCCTGCGACAAAGGCCCCGAAGGTACCGAAGGATTTACCCAGGGTGCCGACCAAAATCGGCAGGCGGTTAAGATCCATCGCAAAGTGTTCGCAAATGCCCCGGCCACTGGCCCCCAGCACACCAAAGCCGTGGGCATCATCGACCAACAACCAGGCATTGTTTTGATCGGCTATATCGGCTAGGGCAGGTAAATCGGCCAGGTCGCCGTCCATACTAAAGACACCATCAGTGGCGAGTAATTTGCGCTGCGCGCTAGTGCCTGCCAGCAATACTTGTGCGGCGGTTATATCGCCATGGGTATAACGTTCAAACTGAGCACGACAGAGGAAGCCACCGTCGAGCAGCGAGGCATGGTTGAGCTTATCCTGTACCACCAGATCGCCATGGCTCATCAGGGCGCGAATCACCCCGACATTGGCCATATAACCAGTAGAAAATAACAAGGCGCGGGGGCGGCCAGTAAACTCAGCCAGCTCTTCTTCAAGTGCCTCGTGTTCTGCACCGTGGCCACTCACCAAATGAGAGGCACCACTGCCGACACCGTATCGATTGGTGGCCTGCTGGAAAGCGGCAATAAGCGCGGGGTGATTCGCCAGCCCGAGATAGTCATTACTGCTAAACCCCAGACAGCGCTTACCATCAACTAACACCTCTACCCCTTGCGGGCTTTGCAGAAGCTTGCGCTGGCGATAACGACTCTGGTGTTGTCGGGTATCGAGCTCTAGCTGTAGTACGGCGTCAGGATTCACCATAAGGTAGAAATACTGAGTTGCTTGCTACTAGGCTTGTTGAGGCACTGACGAGGCACGGGCAGCGTTATAAAAATGCTTATCCATGGCCGCTTCGTTAATTTGCTCAGCCACCGCGGCCTCTTGTTCGTGGGCGACACAGTGTTGTTCAGGCTGTATGCCTAATTTATCGAACAATTGCATATCTTTATTGGCAGAAGGGTTGGGTGTGGTGAGAAGCTTTTCCCCGTAGAAAATTGAATTTGCACCCGCGAGGAAGGCCAGCGCCTGCATTTGCTCGTTCATTTGTTCACGCCCGGCAGAGAGCCGCACATGTGATTTCGGCATCAAGATACGAGCGACAGCGATGGTGCGTAGAAAATCGAAAGGTTCGAGATCGGCCTCATTTTCGAGCGGTGTACCTTCCACTTTAACCAGCATATTGATGGGGACGGATTCCGGTTGCTCTTCGAGATTGGCCAACTGCACCAACAGGCCGGCGCGATCTTTTAACGCTTCGCCCATGCCAACGATGCCTCCACAGCACACTTTCATACCCGCAGAGCGAACATTCGCCAGCGTATCGAGCCTGTCTTGATAGGTGCGCGTAGTAATAATTTCGCCATAGTGCTCGGGCGAGGTATCGAGATTGTGATTGTAATAATCAAGTCCGGCCTCTGCTAAATCACTGGCCTGCTCATCACTGAGCATACCCAAGGTCATGCAAGTTTCCAGACCCAGAGCCTTCACCTCTTTCACCATGTCGAGCACATAGGGCATGTCTTTTTTGCTCGGCGAACGCCAGGCGGCACCCATGCAAAAACGGCTGGTACCGTTGGCCTTCGCCACTTTCGCCTCGGCAATTACGCGCTCAATTTCCAGCAGCTTTTCTTTCTCTAACCCAGTGTTGTAATGGGCGCTTTGCGGACAGTATTTACAGTCTTCGGGGCAAGTACCAGTTTTGATGGACAGCAGTGTGCTGACCTGCACCTGATTGGGGTCGAAGTGCTGGCGATGCACGGTTTGCGCCGCAAACATCAAATCGCTGAAGGGCTGATTAAACAAACCCAGTACTTCTTCTTCACTCCAGTCGTGGCGCACGGTAGTAGTCATAAATTCACCCTTGTAGCTGATTCAACGTATTGGCTTGATAAGCCTTTATCAGGCAGCAATCATAATGCCCGCAAACCTGCTGTCAACCCAATTAAGAGCCCGGGGTTAACAAGGGTTCCACTCAGGGCAAACTAACGCAGCTAAGAGCTTGAATGTAAAGGAATCAGCTGGTCAGGATGTGCAGTGACTTCACCGTAAAAAGTGCTTCTCTGCCGCGCCGGACGGCCGATACCCTGTAACAGCGCCGTCATGGTGGCGACTGTCATTTCCTGGCCGTGAGTCGCCCCGGCGGCACGAGAAATACTCTCGTTCATAAGAGTGCCACCCATATCGTTGGCACCGGCATTGAGACAAGCCACGACACCCGGTTCACCCATCTTCACCCACGACACCTGTATATTGTCGATCAGCGAGTGCAATACCAGCCGCGATACGGCGTGCATTAATACGGACTCGCGCATGGTTGGCCCCTGTCGCGACAGGCCTCGGCGAAACATCGGTGCCTCCATGGGCACAAAAGGCAGGGGAACAAATTCAGTAATTCCTCCAGTGCGCTGTTGTAGGTCGCGTAAATGCAAAAGGTGCCGCGCCCAGTGGACAGGGCGGTCAACGTGGCCAAACATGATGGTCGAGGTGGTTTTTATGCCGACCTTATGGGCGGTCTCCAGAACATTTAGCCACTGCTGGGTATTGATTTTATCGGGACAAATAACGGCCCGCACTTCATCGTCCAAAATTTCAGCCGCGGTGCCCGGCAAGCTATTCAAGCCCGCTGCTTTGAGTCGCGATAAATAATCTTCAATACTTAAACCCAGAGTCTCGGCACCCTGACTCACCTCCAGCGGGGAGAAGGCATGAATATGCATATTGGGTAGTGCTTTGCGGATATCACCACAAATTTCTAAATAAGTATCGCCGGTATAGCTCGGGTGAATACCACCCTGCAAACACACTTCGGTCGCGCCTTTTTGCCAAGCTTCTGTAGCCCGCTGGGTCACCTCTGCGCTATCGAGCACATAGGCTTTACCCCTCAGCGCCTCCGTCGTTTTGCCCTTAGAAAAAGCGCAAAATTTACACGATAAATAACAGACATTGGTGTAATTAATATTGCGATTAACCGCATAGGTAACTGTGTCGCCGATCACTTCGTGTCGCAGGCCGTCTGCTGCCTCGCAAATGGTTTGGTAGTCACTGCCCCGAGCCTGAAATAATTGCACAATGGCTTTTTCATCGAGGCGTTCACCCCGTAAAGCTCGGGCAATGATCGCCTGGGTAGCATTCGACGATGATGTGCTGGCCGGCGGCGCAAACGACCAGCCCTCGCGTTCGACCTGGCTTGGCGGCGTTTGCGCACTACCTGGCGTCCAGCTCTCGCGACGAGCATAACCGTCGCTGTCCATGGGTTTAATCAGTGCGCTCGCCATCGCAGGCGTCTGCCAACGCTGTGAATCGTGGGCAAAACTGGGGTACACGGGTAAGCGCTCGACCAATAGCTTATTGCTGGCCGCCGTTAAGTGGGCAAGATTCTCCAGCCCCGGCCAGGGTTTTTCAGGGTTAACAAAATCGGGGGTAACAGGCGATACCCCTCCCCAGTCGTTGATACCAGCATCGATAAGTTGCGCCAGTACACCCTCATTTAAATTGGGGGGCGTTTGAAGATTCATCGCACCGCCAAAAATAATCCGTGCCACGGCAATGGTCCAGAGTAATTCGTCGAGGGGGGCATCGGGCACGTCGGCCATCAATGTGCCTTTTTTAGCACAAAAATTCTGAATAATAATTTCCTGAATATGGCCATATCGCTGGTGCAAGTCGCGCAGTGCTAGTAACGATTCAACACGTTCGAGCCTTGTTTCACCGATGCCAATCAAAATACCACTGGTGTAGGGAATATTTAATTGCCCGGCAAGTGCTAATGTTTGAAGACGAATTTCAGGCAATTTATCGGGCGAACCGTAGTGCGGCCCACCCTTTTCGCAGAGGCGCTTAGAAACACTTTCCAGCATCATGCCCTGAGAAACAGAGACATCGCGACTGGCCCGCAGTTCGGCTTCGTTCATCACCCCCGGATTGAGATGGGGCAAGAGACCCGTTTCGTCAAATACCAGCTTGGCCATAGCCAGCACGTAATCCATAGTGGTCGCATAGCCTAAATCGGCAAGGGCTTTACGGGCTGTTTCATAGCGCATTTCAGGTTTGTCACCCAAAGTGAACAATGCCTCGTGACAACCCGCCGCTGCACCCTGGCGAGCCACATTGAGCACCTGCTTGGGTAGCATATAGGGTTGTCCAATTTTTTTTGGCGTTTGCGCGAAGGTGCAGTAATGGCAAACGTTGCGACACAATTGGGTGAGAGGAATAAAGATCTTCCGTGAATAGGATATCCGCGGGCCGTGGGCCTCATCGCGCAACGCAGCCGCGCGGCTCATTAAAGCCGCGAGATCAGTTTCGTCGGCCAGAGCCAAAGCCACCGAGCGGCTTGGTGTGAGTGCCTGTTCGGGCTTAACAATACTGTTCATCCAACCTGCCTGTTTATTTGGTGTTGCGGATCATGCTGTTGAAATGCTGCCCTTTTTAACTGTCCGGCCTTTGCGTTTTTTTGTAATTCGGTGGCAAGACCGCTATCGCGCAGGTAGCACAGAGTGGCACATTCTCTATCAGTGGCCAACAGCGTCTGTATATCTTCCAGTGTATCTATATCTAAACTCAACCCTGCTGTGTTCACTATTAGAGCCTCTAAACCTTGCTCGCGAGCATGAGTGCAATGGCGAAGACAACTGTTTTCGCCAAAGGCCGGGGCAATAATATCCGGCGGTGACACCAACAGGCCATTAGTGCCACCGTCAGAGCCGGCCGCAGCCACACTCACTCCAGGGCGGGTGTGCACGGCAAGCAAGGCTTGAATATCGTCCTGGGTGACAAGGGGAATGTCGGCAGGCAAGAGCAACATGGTGCTAGCGCCTCGCTTCAGCAGGTCGGCGGCCACGGCGCTGTAAGCATGGCACAAACCGGCTTCTGCTACGGTGTTGATTGAGCCCGTTCGACCAGAGCCTGGGTCGAAAGCACGTAGCGGTATTTTTATAGCTTGGGCGTACTGATGCACCCACTGCACAACCTCTGAATCACTGCTAACGACAGTAACACCTTCAACCTCAGGCGTTGCAACAACAGCCCGCAGAACATCATCGAGCATATGCTTGATTAACTCACTTCGTTGCTGCGCCGTGAGCACAGTGGCGAGACGGTTTTTCGCATGATTGAAACTCTTTACGGGGACTACTACTTGCATATGTATGTTCCGAGCGACTGCGCCTGAGTGCGTCTTATTCTATTCTACCTTCGCAACCGTGTTTATCACTAAACATCAAGTCCAGCAAAATCCAGCGTTTCACGAGCCAGTTCAATTTTATCCTCTACGGTCTGCATCAAAGTTTGGGCAACACCTACCCGGGGAATAATCTCGCGGATGGCTTCGGCCTCTGCGCCATCACGACGATCGAGAATAAAGCCACTGACAATATCCTGATAGTAATCGGCCACGGTCATTGCATGCATTTTCAAACCTAGCTCAGCCATTATTTTCGCCGTTGGCCCCTTCACAGCTGCACCACCAATAATAGGTGATATCGCCACCACTGGCACCGCAGTCTTTTGTAGGATGCCTCGAATACCGGGCAGAGCTAAGATGGGGTCGATACTCAGAAAGGGATTAGAGGGACAAATCACAATCAAATCAAGATCAGAGTCTTGGAGGTTAGCGAGAAATTGCGAGTGGGGCTGGGCGTTGTCTCGGCCAACAAAGTGAATCCCTTTCAGTTTAGGTTCGCAGCGCTTACGCACGAAATAGTCTTGAAAAGACAGGGTCATCGACTTACCGTCCTCCTCCACCTCAACTTGCGTTGCCAGTGTGTCATCAGTCATGGGGATTACCGGCACAGAGACACCAAGCTTCCGACTCAAGGCCTGGGTGACGCTGCCAAGCTTCTCACCCGCTGCTAAACGGCGAGTGCGCTCGACATGCATGGCGAGGTCTTTATCACCCAGGTAAAACCAGTCTTCACCACCTAAGGTGCTGAGCGAGGCCATAAACTCACCAGTTTCACCGGCCCTTCCCCAACCGGTATTGGTATCGACGCAACCTGCCAGAGTGTAGATGACGGTATCGATATCGGGACAGATACGCAGGCCGAGATGTGTGAAGTCATCGCCAGTGTTCACCACAATGCATAATTCGTCGTCACCCAACACACGGCTTAGGCCAAGCGCTAGTTTCGCACCCCCGACGCCACCACACAGCGCGAGCACTTTGCGCTTGCTACCCACCGGCACTTCCTTTCATTGTCACACTTGTCATCGGCACCCTATTCAACCTTGCTTTTCTTATCGATTTGTTTACCAAAGCTTTTCTTACCTGAACTTCTTTATTTGAACTTCTTTACCCGAGTTTTTCTTATCTAAACTTTCCTTATCTAAACTTTCCTTATCTGAAC
>JARGOV010000016.1:0-4824 GCA_029212965.1 Porticoccaceae bacterium | reverse complement strand
AAGGCGCTAACCCCATTGCAGTGTTCAGCGGAACTGTCAAAATTGTAGCCACGAATAAGCACCACCGGCTTACCCTCGCCTCCTTCGCCTTGCAATAGTGCGGCAGCGCTGGCCAACTGATCGGCGACCGCAACCTCGGTCACTTGCAATGTTCGCCCGTACAAATCCATATCGCCACGTCTGTCGTCGAGAGCCGCCAAACCGGCAGCACCCAAGGCGAGCCCAGTGGTGCCATTGCGCCAGGCACGACCGACACTATCGTTAATAATAACCGCGACTTTGACACCATGGGCTTGCAGGAAGTGATGTGCCAAATCGGCGGCAAATTGGTCGGGATTATGGGGTAACAATAGCACCCGCTCGACAAGTTCCTCGCCACGCTGACCACCAGCATGCTCAATATTCGAGGCATCAATGCCGGCATTGGCCATGACATAGCCGAGGCGGTGCTCGACGATCAATACCCCCGGACAGTGGCGCACCACTGCATTTGATTCATCGAGGATCAGGTTAACAATTCGCGGGTCTTTATCGACCGCAGCGGCCAAGGCTCGGGCCTCAGCCGTTGGCTTGACCTGTTTTAAATCGACATAGCGGTCTTCAGCCTTGGAGACGATTTTTTGCGCCAACACCAGCACATCGCCGTCGGCCAAAGTTAGGTCGTTGGCGCGCAAGTTTTCATTAATCAACCGTGCGAGGTCATCACCCGGCTCAACCAAGGGGAAGTCACTCAAGGCAAGGAGTTGTAACTGCGCTGCTGTCATCGATACAGACACTGGTAAACGAGATGACCCAGCGCGACCTCAAGCGGCGCTATAGAACGTTCACAGAGCATTTAAACCCCAGGTTTGCCGGTAATACTAAAGCCGGCACCCGGAATTTTGTAACGGCGGTTGAGGGTAATTAATACTGAAGTCATAGCCTCGGCAACCACGGAATTAGCGATCGGCCCGGCATGCCATCCCTTCATACCCGCCGCTTCGGTGAGCGAAACCACCAGTGCACAGGCCTCTTTGTCATTGCCGCAAACCAGCACGTCGCAGTCCGGTGCATGATCGAGGTCGTTTAAATGTGCCGCTGCCACATTTTGATAAGCGGAGACAACTTTCACCGCATCACCCAGAAAAGCTTGGGCTTGTATGCAGGCAGACCCCCCCTCGGGCATTTGCACAGTACCGACCTTGGGCGGCATAAGGGGCACAGTAACGTCGATAAAGACCTTACCCTGCACCGCTTCCCGAATCGCCTCGAGGGTCGCTTGATGATTGGCAAAGGGCACCGTCATCACCAGGACTTCACCGGCCGCCGCTGCTGCTTCGTTGCTCATCGCCCGTGCGGGAATAGCGAGGTCACGGGCATTTAATGCTGCGGCTGCGGCTGAGGCCTTTTCTTCGGTGCGCGAACCAATAATCACCTCATAGCCCGCCGTTGCCCAACGCAGCGCGAGGCCACCGCCGAGATCGCCACTGCCGCCAAGGATTGCTATTACTGGTTTTTTATCTGTATTGTCTGCACTACTCACTACTTACCGCCTTCTTTTATGCTTTAACTACCCCGCTAATCAAGGGCATAAGCGTGTTAATAATACTGTGTACCCCTTGAAACAAAACCTATAAATAATAGTGAAGCTGCATTCTTAAATTTGAGCTTTAAGCTGAGGCATCACTTTACTGGCAAACAGCTCCATACTGTGGCGCGTTCTGCGTGGCTCTGCCCCAGGCAGCGACATCATTAATGTCAGGTGTGTGCCCGGTGATTCTTTATGTGCCGCTAATAACTGGGCCAGCACCGTTTCGGGGCTGCCAATAATAGCCGAGCGACCAAAGCTTTCACAGTAGCGCGTCTTTTTCAGCTCGCCCGGTGAAGGCACAACACTTTCGGCAACGCCATCGCCGGTCGCATCGCCTGACTCCTCGGCCCAGGCCTGATATTCGCTCATCACATGGTGCAGGGGCTCGGCGCAATCGTCCCAGGCCTGTTCGTCGCTGTCCGCGACATAGCAAATCAGCAGGTGGGCGATATTGAAGTTATCCGGATCGTGGCCGTGACGGCGCAGGGCGTCGATATATTTCAAGCGATGCTCCACCGCACCTGTCGACGCTAGATGACAACCCAGCCGTGCGGCCCTATCTAAGGCTTTATCGCCCCGAGCTCCCACCCATATGGGGAGGGGTTGCTGCACTGGCGGCGGAAACAATTGAATGTCCGTGTATTGATTAAAACGGCCATCGTGGCTGACCTTTTCGCCGTTGAGCAGAGACTGCACCAACGGCAAGCCCTCGGCCAGTCGTGCCCCTCTCTCTGTCGAGTTAATACCCATGCCCGTAAATTCTCCGGGGCGATAACCCAAACCCATGCCCAGATCGAAGCGCCCGCCGGAAATTACATCGACCGTTGCCGCGTCCTCAGCCACCCGCACTGGGTTGTGCAATGGTAGCAACAGCACATAAGTACCAATGCGCACTTTTTCAGTACGGGCGGCAATAGCCGCCGCGATAGGCAACACAGAGGGCGAGTACCCGTCCTCGACAAAATGGTGTTCACTGAGCCAAACATGATCGTAGCCCAAGGTCTCCGCAGCAACGGCGTGATCTAACTCATTGCGGTAAATGCTTGCCCAGTCGGTGCTATTAAAGGACGGATTACGGAACGTAAAAAGAATGCCAATATCGAGCATCAGTACCAACTCCTTATAATCATTATTATTTTCTGACACTTCAGGTTATAGGCATAAATACTTATTTACAATACGCTTGTTACCGACAAACTTATTAAAATAATAAATTAGCACTTGGGAGTGATCATGAAAGAATTATCAACAACGGTATTGGCCGACGGCTTTGTTTTTCTTGAAGGCCCACGCTGGCGGGGCGACAAACTCTGGCTATCAGACATGCACGGCCATGCAGTCTATACGCTGGGCATAAATGGCCAACACAGCAAAGTGGTCGACGTACCGGCCAAGCCCTCGGGCATTGGTTTTTTACCCGACGGCACACCGCTGATTGTGTCGATGCACGACCGCAAATTAATGAAACTGGTCAATGGCAAGCTAGAATTACACGCCGATCTGTCCAGTCTTTGCCCCTATGAAATCAACGACATGGTGGTCGATAAAAAGGGCAATGCCTATGTGGGCAATATCGGTTTTGATATCTTTAAAAAAGAAAAATTCAAGCCGACCAATTTTGTGCTGGTGACCGCCGTCGGCAACGTACGCGAAGTGGCGACAGATCTTCATGTTCCCAATGGTCCAGTGGTTACGCCCGACGGAAAAACCTTAATTGTCGCCGAATCGTGGGCGAACCGGCTCACCGCCTTTAGCATTAATGACGATGGTTCGCTGTGTGATCGCCATGTATTTGCCGACCTTGGCGATGCTGCCCCGGATGGCATTTGCCTCGATGCCGAAGGCGCCGTGTGGCTGGCGGCCTTTAATCAGGATCATTTTATTCGCGTACTCGAAGGTGGCGAAATCACGCACCGGGTTAAAGTCGTCAAACGCTCCCCCGTCGCCTGCACCTTGGGTGGCCCCGACGGCTGCACCCTGTTTGGCTTAACCTACCAAGGCTCAATTGCGGATATGGGCAGGGGCAAGGCGGCGTCGAGAGTAGAAATTGCCACTGTTGATGTCCCCGCTAGCGGCTCGCCCTAGCCAATAGCAATGTTTCAGCCATTGCTATTGGCTAGGGCGGCTTTTTTCAGACAAGACAAGAGTAAACGGGGATCAGCTGGGCCCTTATTTAGCAGGGGCTTATTTAAATGGGTCCTTATTAAATAGCAGCCCATTGACTCTGTTGCCGGCAATTAAGTGCCGAAAACACCCTTCGCCTTCATCGCCTGGATTTGTTCTGCCGTAAAACCCAACTCCAGAGCGACACGTTCGTTGTCAGCGCCCAATTCAGGGGCGGCAAAATTCACATTACCCGGTTCATTTTTAAATTTAATCGGGATGCCGATATGCTCACGTCCCTTCTCATCTTCAATAATCATTTCCCGAGCGCGAATCTGTGGGTCATCGGCCCCCTCACGCAAATTATTAACCGGCGCAAAAGCGGCTTCGACACCATCAAACCACTCAACCCACTCCGCCTGTGTTTTTGTCAAAAAGGTTTCGGTAAGAAATTCTTTCACAGGATTTTGATTGGGCCCGGGGGGCGGCTCACAGAAGGGAATTAAATCGGGACGTTCCATTTTATTCAATACTTCTATCGCAAAATGCATTTCGGACGCACCCAGTACCACGTATTTATTGCCCTTGGTCTCGTAGATGTTATACATTGCGTAGCCACCCCAGGTGCGCTCCTCTTTCACCACTGGCGGTTTTTTCTCGCTAAACACCGTACCCATATTATTGGGCACACAGGCTATCAGCGAGTCCATCATTGCCAGATCGATATAGTCACCCTCGCCCGTCTCTTTTCGACGCAACAGAGCCATCAACACGCCCGACAAGCCCATCATCGAACAGAGCATGTCGGCATTGGGAATGGCTGGAATCGCAGGTTTGCCATCAAAACCCAAATTGACACTGAGAATACCGGCATAGGCTTCTGTCGCCAGGTCGTGTGCAGGTTTTTTAATGTAGGGGCCAGTTTGGCCAAAGGCCGATAGCGAGGCGTAAACAATACCCGGATTGCGGGCCTTAATGGATTCGTAGTCGACACCTAAACGGGCGGCGACACCGGGGCGAAACGCTTCAACCACCACGTCAGCAGACTCGGCCAACTTGAGGGCCATTTCTTTGCCTTCGTCAGTTTTCAGGTTGAGCTGAATGCTTTTTTTGCCACGGTGAGTATTGGAGAAATACACCGTCATGCCGTC
>JARGOV010000002.1:192720-241696 GCA_029212965.1 Porticoccaceae bacterium | reverse complement strand
CTGTGAGTATTTCCGGATTAGATGACGACCTGCTGTACGAAAAAAAGGGCAAGCTGGCCTACATGACCTTTAACCGCCCGTCTGAGATGAACTCTATTACCCCAAAAATGCTGGAGGATCTCGACCGTATTGCCGACGATTTCAATAATGACAACGAGTTACTGGTGCTGATTGTTACTGGTGCTGGCGAACAATCTTTTTGTGCTGGAGCCGATTTGAAAAAAACCATCACCAAATTGACTGAAGACGCTGAGAAGGGTGAGCGCTTTATGAAAGACCCCAGCAAGCGCTTCTTCCACGGTGTAAGCAAACCTATCATCGCAGCGGTGAATGGATTTTGTCTGGCCGGCGGCACTGAGATATTGCAAGGTATGGATATTCGCGTTGCAGCAGAACACGCCCGTTTTGGCTTGCCCGAAGTGCACTGGGGGATTATCCCCGGCGGTGGTTCCCACGTACGTTTACCGCGCCAAATTCCCTACTGCCACGCCATGGACATTTTGCTTACCGGCCGCCAAATTACCGCCGAAGAGGCACTACAATTTGGCCTGATAAACAAAGTCGTACCCGCTGACCAGGTAATGGCCGAGTGTGAAAAGTACGCGGCAATGATTTGCGCCAACGGTCCACTGGCAGTGCAGGCAGCCAAAGAAGCGGCGATCAGTACTTACAACATGGGCTGGAGTGAGGCCTTTTCAACAGAAGCTGTTATTGCCGAACGTATTTTCAAAACCGCCGATGCGGTTGAAGGGCCGAAAGCCTTTGCCGAAAAACGCACGCCGGTTTATCACGGCAAATAATCCGTTGCTCTGAACCCGGAGTTGATATTCTTAATCCTCCGGGTTATCCCTTCTTTAATTACCTAACCTGCCGATAAGGTAGGCGAGTTTTTTAACGCAACTTTAGCGAGAATAATTATGCTAAAAAAAACCACTATTACTATTGCACTCACAGTATCGGCCTTATTTCTCGCCTCATTTAATAGTGCCCTTGCTAGCGGCGTTTATTCGATTAACTTAAAGAAAAAGCTCAATGGCACAAAAATTTTTGCTGAAAGCAGCAAGGTTAATGCGCCAGGCTCTCTCACTATTCTAAAACTATCCAATTTTGATTCCCGAGAAGTCGCATGCAAGGCAAGCTTCAACCCTGGCATTGAACAAGAAAAATCTTATAAAAGGCTTCTAAAAGCCAATGCAAACGTTTCTATCCGGTATACGACCTCCAGAGCTCCCAACCGGCTGAACATCAATCTTGTCTGTCGACCTTTTAAGGGAAAGCCATCAAATAAAGGCTAATTGTGTCGAAAAAAATCTGAATACGTATATCAATACCTGTTTCCAACCCTAAAACCAATAATTAAATAAACTTACAGGATGAAAATATGAGTACTACATATACACAAAGTATCGACCTGTCACAATTAGACTTCGACCCCGATAAGCTACGGGATAAATATCGCCACGAACGCGATAAACGTATTCGCAAGGAGGGACTAGACCAATACCAAACGCCAACAGGGGACTTTACGGGGTATGTTGACGACCCCTATGTCGAACCCGGTTTCACCCGCGCCGCACTCACCGATGAGGTTGAAGTTGCCATTGTTGGTGGCGGTTTCGGTGGGCTTTTAACCGGCGCACGTCTGCGCGAAGCCGGCGTGAGAGATATGCGCATCATTGACAAGGCTGGCGACTTCGGCGGCACTTGGTACTGGAATCGCTACCCCGGGGCCCAGTGCGATGTGGAGTCCTATATATATTTTCCGCTGCTCGAAGAGCTCAACTATATCCCCTCTAAAAAATATTCCTTTGCGCCGGAAATTTTAGCCCACGCCAAAGCTATCGCCAAAAAATACCAGCTTTACGATAACGCCTGTTTACGGACTGAAGTTACTGAAATACGCTGGGACGAATCCATCTCACGCTGGATTATTTCTACGAATCACGGTGATAAAATCAGGGCGCATTATGTCGCCATGGCGAACGGTTTATTGAGCCGACCCAAATTACCAGGTATTTCGGGTATCGATTCTTTTAAAGGCCACACCTTCCACACCAGCCGTTGGGATTACGCCTATACAGGCGGCAGTGCAGAGGGTGGTCTGGATAAGTTAAAAAATAAGCGAGTGGGAATCATTGGCACCGGGGCGACGGCGGTGCAGTGTATTCCACACTTAGGAGCTACGGCCAAAGAACTTTATGTTTTCCAGCGCACACCCTCCTCCATTGATATTAGAAACAACTCGACTACCGATCAAGACTGGGTGAAAACCTTGAAACCTGGCTGGCACCAACAACGTATGGATAACTTCAACATTATTGCCACTGGCGGTCAGCAGGATGAAGATTTGGTGAGCGATGGTTGGACAGATATTTTCCGCAAACTACAAACGATACTTTCCGCTGCCGGCGACAGTGCAGATATGTCACCGGAAGATCAGGAACTGGCAATGGAAATCGCCGATTTCCAGAAAATGGAAGGCATACGCGCCCGCGCTAGTAGCATTGTCAAAGACCAGAAAACAGCAGAAAAACTAAAGCCCTATTATCGACAGTTTTGTAAACGTCCCGGCTTTCACGATGAATACCTCGATACATTTAACCGCTCCAGCGTGACTCTGGTTGATACTCTGGGCCAAGGTGTTGAACGCGTTACCGAAAAGGGCGTTGTCGTCGATGGCAAAGAATATGAGCTGGACTGTTTGATTTTCGCCACCGGCTTTGAGGTTGGCACCAACTACACCAGCCAATCGGGTTATGACGTTATCGGTAAAGACGAAACCGCCCTCAGTAAAAAGTGGGCCAATAGTCTGTCAACCTTTCACGGCATGCACAGCCACGACTTTCCCAACTGCTATTTTATCGGCTTCACACAAACAGGTTATACCGCCAACGTGCCCCACACCCTTAATGAACAGGCAAAACACATCGCCTACGTCATTAAATATGGCCAGGATCATAAGGCAACTACTATTGAGGCTTCAGCCGATGCAGAAGCAGAGTGGGTCGCAACCATTAACCGGCTCGCCGGTATGGGGGAAAAGTTCTACGCTGAATGTACACCGGGTTATTACAACAATGAAGGTAAAGGCAATGTCGGTAACGGCTTTCTCGCCGGTCAATACGGTGGCGGGCCAGTCGAATTCTTTAAAATCCTTGACGACTGGCGGGCCGAAGGTAATTTAGCCGGACTCGATATAAGCTAAACACCCTGTACCCTCAGGTCAAAAAAGAACGCGCTCCCCGCCCCGTTCTTTTTTGACCTGCTTTTGCTTGTCAGCTCGATGGAATCAGTTTTTCAACGGCCTTTTCTGTCGACAAATAGACCCGCTCTTCGCCCAGCCGCTCATAGAACTTCGTCCCATAAAGTCTATCCAATACAGGCCCTTTAACTTCGGCCAGGTGCAAGCGCAAGCCAGTTGAGGACAGCTCTTGCTCGATGGTCTCCAGCATTTCAAGCCCGCTGGTATCGACGTAGGCAACACCTGAGAAAATCAACACCACATCGGTAATCGTGCTGTCTAGTACCAGGTTGTGCAACTCTGTTTCGACGCGTGGTGTATTGGCAAAATAAATATTTTCATCAATCCTAACCAGTAACAACTGCGGCCATGTTTCCACCTTGTGGCGATAAATATTGCGGTAGTGTTCACTACCCTTCACGCGACCCACAACAGCAATATGAGGCCTGCTCGTGCGATACAAAAAGAGTACCAGCGCTAGGCCAACACCCAGCATCAAACCCTGTTCAATGCCGAGAGCCAGCACCCCCACCAGTGTTACTCCCTGAGCAATACCGTCGCCCTTGTCATAGGACCAGGTGTGCTTTAAGCCCTGAATGTCGATCAACTGCCACACAGCCACTACAATAATTGCTGACAGGACGGCCTTGGGAAGATTCTCCAATAGATTGGTAAACAGGAAAGCCGCCAGCCCCACGAGAATAGCCGTAAAAATTGCTGCCAGCTGCGTGCGTGCCCCCGCATCAAAATTGACCATTGAGCGGGAAAACCCACCAGCAACCGGCATCGTCCCCGCGCATGCCGCTGCCACATTAGCCAAACCGAGCGCTCTAAACTCTTGGTCAGGGTCTATTTTTTGTCGCCGCCGAAAGGCCAGTACCTTGGCTACAGAAATGCTTTCAACATAGGCAATAACGGCAATCATACCCGCCGCCGGGAGTAGCTCTGTCCAACCCTGCGCTTTCATAAAATTGAGGCTTGGCACTGGTAAACCCTGGGGTACCAGGCCAACCACCGCAATATCGAAACGCACATGCGCATCCACTAACTCGGCGATTAATATCGCGCCAATAACCACAAACAGAGGGGCCGTTCGCCCGAGTATTACTGCACTTTGCTGTTTTATGCCCAGGTTCGTCAGTACTACCACCAAAGGCTGGCGAGCAAGAATAAGCAGCACGACGGCGATACTACCAAATATCGCCGTTGCTACGTTATACGTGTGGATATTATCGACCAGCGCTTGCAATAGCACTGCAAAGCTAACGCCCCTGGGCACACTAATGCCTGTTAATGCCGCCAGCTGAGTGCCAACGATGAAAATAGCTGCACCCGTAGTAAAACCCGTGAGTACCGGGTGGCTAATAAAATTGGTTAACCAGCCTAAGCGAAGAAAGCCCATCCCCAGCATAATAAAGCCAGTAAGTGCGGAAAGAATTAATGCACCGGTCATATATTTGTCAGGATCCCCGTCTGCATAGGGCACTAACGCAGCGGCAACCATCACCGCCGCCACCGCTACCGGGCCGACGGCAAGCGTCCTGCTTGTGCCGGTAAATGCATAAATAATCGGTGGCAGTACACTCGCGTACAGACCGACCTCAGGGGGCAAGCCTGCCAGCAAACTATAGGCCAGCGCCTGGGGAATTAAGAGGATGGCGGTAATCGTACCGGCGAGAAGGTCCTGACTAAACTCAGCCTTATCAGTCTGCCTAATATCACCGAGTAAGGGCAAAAAACGCGCGTAGGTTGTATTGGTACAACGCTTTTGATTCATGCCAGAAATCCCCGGTGGTTTATATTAGATTCTTATTATATCTTTTTAGAAATATAGGTATTCGATTATCATATATAAAATACCTAGCTAAGTCTCCAACTCACGCCACCCACGTTTTGACAGACAAGCCATCACCTAGAACGATATGATACCTGCCTTAATAGATCTGAGAGTAAGAACACGCTAATGACTGATCTCGCTAATATCGTTGCCGATCTTCGTGATGAAGGCGACAAACTCTACCAATTTTTATTAACACTGAACGAAGCCGACTGGTCTCGCACCACTGCCTTCAAATCCTGGACAGTCAATGACGTAGTCGCCCACCTCTACTTCAGCGACTATCTTGGAGTAACTTCATATAAAGATGCGCAGGCTTTCGAATGCTTTATGTCTGAGGTCGAAAGTTCGGGACTAACACTCGCCGCATTCACTCGCCAATGGCTCGACAACCTTTGCGGAACACAAATGCTGGAGCGATGGAGAGCCCTATTTATAGAAATGTGCGATCTCTTTGCTAACAGTGACCCAAAATTGCGGCTCACCTGGGTTGGCCCCGATATGGGTCTGCCAATGTTCGTCACAGCCCGGTTAATGGAAACCTGGGCCCACAGCTGGGCAATTTATGACCTACTTGGTGCACAAAACGTACAAACTGACCGTATTAAACATATCGCAACCATTGGTATCAGAACTTACCAGTGGACTTTCTCTAATCGCGGCTTACCTCAACCCGGCCCAGCCCCTCATATCTGTTTACAAGCGCCGTCCGGGGAACTCTGGAAGTGGAATGCAGAGCAGTTTGAAAACAAAATTAGTGGTGACGCGGTGGAGTTTTGCCAAGTTGTGACCCAGGTTCGAAACATTAGCGATACTCAACTAGAGGTTGTAGGAGAGCCCGCGAAGCAGTGGATGTCAATTGCCCAATGTTTTGCAGGGCCTGCGGAAGAGCCACCCACCAAGGGGCTTAGAGGGCCCTTAAAAGGGGTTTAGAGGCTTCACTAATAACAAGTCGGTCAAAATAGACTATAGAATCGATTCAACTATAGGCTGTTCAGAAAAAAGTATGAAAATATGTGACAGCACTGTCCTCTGTTGCCACCCACTATTTTTCACCTTCATATGTATTTGATGAGCACCCTAAGCAACGGACAAACGTCGCCTTAGCAGGCCCAACCACCAATGCCTCAGCCGACTCTTCGACATTGCCACCCAGAGCAGAAAAAGGCAGGGCAACTAGCCAAATAGCGGTACCAACAACAGTCGTTGCCAAAAGTACCGGACGGCCAACAATCAGATCAGCGGCCATATCAAGGCCACTAGGCCCATGAGGGCCCGTTTCATAACTCAAGGCTGGCTGGCTAATAAGCAATGCAGCTGTTATTGCTAGGACACGCATGACTTTCATATTTTTAATCATTTCCAAGATCACGATCAGTTTCTCCAAGGGCTTACACGCAGTCAAAACCTGTATGTTGATATTTATTTTCGAGCTATCTTCGAATCCGGCTGAAATAACAGCTAAAGACAAAAGTCAATTGAATACTAGTATAGAGCCAACCCTTACAAAAACAACAGCATTGACACGGCGCTGTGACGAAGATCAAGTTAGTACAAGCTGGCGAAAGTGCTTGCTGAAACACATCTCAGTTGACGTCATCATCAATAAAAGACATTCTTGTGAAATGATGACACTTGATGAAATTCGCGGTGCTCTAAATACTCGCCAACATAAAGCTGCCAAGTTTAGTGCCACCCCAAGACAGGCCTCAGTGGCCATGATTCTCTCTGGTCGAGAAAAGGATCTAGACGTTTGTTTTATTCGCCGTGCCGAACGCGCTGGGGACCCTTGGTCGGGGCAGGTGGCGTTCCCCGGTGGCAAAGCCGACAGCCTCGACAAAGATGCCCATTCCGTTGCCGAACGAGAAACCCACGAAGAAGTAGGCCTTAAACTGACTGCAAACCACCGTGTCGGGCCACTACCCACCCGCCAGGTTGCCACTCGAAACTTAGTCTTATCGCCTTTTATTTACCACATTGATACTGCTGAAAAAGCGACGGTTTTTGCTCGTGAACCGGCCGAGGTTGCCCATGTATTCTGGGTTCCCTTGCGACATTTGTTTACACCAAGCTCTGCAACGGAACTCGAATACCCTATGGCTGGCTCGGGGATGACCTACCCCGGTATTCGTTATGAAGAGGATGTTATCTGGGGCTTAACTCTCAACGTTCTAGATAGTTTCGCGCAGATTATGCAACGCCAGTTGCCTGTTTAAGAATGTGTCCCTACTTAAGGGATGCCACGATACCAAAACCATTATAAAAAAGGCCGCATTTGCGGCCTTTTTTATAGCGTTCCCATAGAAATATGGGCAATCTTTGATTTAAGCTGTTTCTAACTTAAAGCCCTCATAACCTTTCTCAACGACCTCTTCACATTCTTCTCGGTAAGTTTTAGTCCCTGCCAAATAAGGCATAAAGCCCCGTGGCTTACCTTCAATGTTTGTTCCGAGATACCAGGAATTACACGTTGGAGCCGTCATCATAGAGCCTTCGGCTGCTTTATTAACGTGCTCAACCCAAGCATCTTGAGCTTCGAGTTCTGGCTCAATCGTTTTGATATTGTTTTCTTGTAAATAGCCAATGCAGTTATCAATCCACTCGACATGTTGCTCAATAGAATGCAGCACATTACTCACAACAGAGGGGCTACCTGGGCCAGTGACGGTGAAGAAATTGGGGAAACCAACACTCTGCAAACCCATGTACATACGGGGCCCTTCTTTCCACTGATCTGCCAATAGCTGGTTATCACGACCACGAATATTCAAACGTTTGATGGTGCCAGTCATGGCGTCAAAGCCGGTGGCATAAACTAGCACATCGAACTCATATTCGGCATCGGTGGTGCGCAAGCCAGTCGGTGTCACCTCTTCAACAGAGGTTTCACGTAGATCCACTATCGAGACATTGTCTCGCTTAAACGCTGCGTAGTATTCGGTATCAATAACAGGCCGCTTACAGTGCAATGGATAGTTTTTAGGTGAAAGGGCATCAGCTTTTTGCGCATCGCCAAGATAGTCTTGTAAAAACTCACGATACAACTCACAGGCGATTTCGTTTGCCTCAGGGTCATAATAGGTGTCGACATAGAGGGTCAGCACATTGATACCAAAATCTTCAATTTCCTGCTTACGTTGTTCAGGCGTGATATCCATGATTTTTTTGCTGGGCCTGGGCTTGGGCGCTGCATTCGGGTCTTTGGGCTTTTTCGGGCCTCGGTAGTTACAAATACCCATTTCATTATTGAGCTGCTGCTCACGAATGTCGTCGTAGTCAGCTTTCGCCTGAGCGAGGAAGTCCGGATTCATCGGTGCATTTTTAGCCGGGAAGGTGTAAATAGGGCTGCGCTGGAAAGCAATAAGTTCCTTGGCCTGTTTAGCGATCTGGGGAATAGCCTGTACACCCGAAGAACCACAACCAATAATCGCGACACGCTTACCGGTCAGATCAACACCTTCACGAGGCCATTGTGCGGTGTGGTAAATATCACCTTTGAATGAATCGGCATTTTTAAAGCCCGGGTAGTTGGGTTCGTTCAAACAACCTGTCGCCATAATGCAGTACTTTGTTTTATAGACGTCCCCTTGGTCAGTGGTGACCGTCCAGATATTAGCGGCTTCGTCATAAATGGCATCGGTAACCTTGGTATTAAATTTAATATCCTTACGCAGGTCAAAGCGGTCTGCCGTATGGTTGAGGTACTTTTCAATTTCAGGCTGGCCTGCCATGACTTCCGTCCAATCCCACTCCTGCTGAAGTTCTTTCGAAAAAGAATAGGAGTATTCAATAATCGGTAAATCAGCACGGCACCCAGGGTAACGATTCCAATACCATGCGCCACCAACGCCGGAGCCGGCTTCAACAGCTTGAATATTTAAACCCCGGTCATTCAAACGTTTAATCATGTACAAACCGGCCATACCGGTACCGACAACAACCGCGTCGAGTACTGTCGTTTGTGAATCACTCATAGTTCTTTCCTCGTTATTTTATGCATAAAACGGTTCGCCAAATTATTAACAGTCACTACTCCGAAAAAGCACAGTCTGGAGAGTCTCTTAAATGGGGCGTAGTTTAAAACAGTTATTGGGACCAAAAGCCGATCCATTTGTTTATGGAGGCTAGGCCCAACAAATTCAGCTTATCAATCAAAGTTAATATTATCTGCAAGCAGTATAAAAGACCCAAACACAAAAACCTAGACGGTGAGGAGCCCGATCAACCTTAAACAACAAAGCCGTCGAGAAGAAAATATTTTACCTACACCCCAGACCACCACAAAAGTAACAATACAAAAATAACAACGCTCATTCGCCCTGAAGTATTATGGGAATTTTAAAAAAGTTCCCATAACGGTAAAATCACATTGCTTTTGGCATCACTCCTGTAAGCGTTGAACATCGACTGATACTGATAAAACTTGGGAATCACCACCCTCGAAAATCACACCACTCAAGGGGGTGACATCAGAGTAATCTCTCCCCCAGGCGGTGGTAATATGTTGCTCTGCAGGTACATTGTCATTGGTTGGATCAAATTCAAACCAGCCCTCACCTGGTGAATAAACGGAAAACCAAGCGTGAGAAGCATCTGAACCAACTTGTTTTTTTTGCCCGGGCGGGGGCAGGGTTTCTAGATAGCCACTGACATAACGCGCCGGGAAGCCTTGGGCACGCAAACAACCAATCGCAAGGTGAGCAAAATCCTGACAGACACCGCGACGCTGTTCCAGTACTTGGTAAAGAGGCGTTGCTACCGTCGTTGATTCAGGATCGTAAGTGAAATCAGTGTAAATACGCCGGGTTAAATCACGAGCTGCACTCAGTAATGACACATTACTGCGAAAAGAGGGTGCAGCGTAGTCTTTCAAAGCATCGGAAGTTTTAACCATTGGTGAATTCAACACAAACTCACGTGCCAGAAGTGTTGTCTCATCTTGAAGACTGTGCATTTTTTCCCGTGCCTGAGTACAGGTATTTCCAAAATCCAGATCAATACCCGGATCAATACGCTCACCGTTCAAACGCACCATGCTATCGACCACTATTTCCAGGCTGCTGTGTTTATTTTCGACCGAAAAAAAACTGATCTTATTGCCGAAATAATCACTACTTTGATGCACGCTGACTGGATACGGCGCGATACTAATATGACTCTCAAGACAGTGCTGATAATCCGTATCCCGGGGCATTAAATGAGCGTGGTTGTAGCACAAGGTCACAGGCTTATCATACTCATAATGGGTTATGTGCTTGATGCGATAGAGCACTAGTCGTCCTCCCAGCGATCAGTAACCAACTGCTGGTGGGCCGTCTGGTGATCAAAGTACTTATCGCTAATCAAAGTTGCCGTTGTTTCTAACAGCTCTTGTACCCTGTTGAGTAGTTGCTCAAGTTGAGCGCGTAAATAAGTACCTTCTTCACAGGCTACCAATTGCGTCAAGTCAGCCAATTGCACTACCGTTAGAGCTTCGAGCGTACACCGCCCCTCTGGAGGCAAGCCTATTGCCCGGTCGACTTGGGGTAGACCCTGGAGATGTTCTTTCAACGCAGCCAGTTGAAATTGCAATGAGCGGGGATTAGTTTGGTCAACCATCAATAATTGCAAACCGCTTTTCACCTCAACTCGAGAACGGTAACGACGACGGTAAGAAACCAGCATTTCAAAGCTCAGGAGCACCGACTCTAGTACCATGGCTTGATCACTTTCATCTAATTCAACGACCAGTGATGACTGCAGTAGACTAGTCATCTGGTAGGATTTTTCCAGGGTTCTCCCCATTTCCAGAAAACGCCAACCCATACCCCGCATCATACTCTCATGGTTTAAACCGGCCAGTGCCAGCAAGGTTGTCACCAGGGGATCGAGGGCTTCTTCTGGGGCTGAGGCCAAACCTAAGCGCAAAGCATTACCCAAGTCAGCCAGAGCATCGCGTAAGTCATTGAGCACTCTCTGGGTATCTCCGGAAAGCATTTCTTTCACTTCTTCACTACTGGTTAGCATTGCCTGTAAATTGGAAACAACACTGCCCGCCCGGTTTTCATCGAGAATAACCTCCAGTAGTTCTTTTTCAATCGCCTCGGCATTGTTGATATCGGTGCGCGTAAAACCGGGGTAAGTGGTACTCACGCGCGTTACTGTATTTAAAAGGGTATTTCGAGCAATAGGCGATAGGGGCTCAACGCTGTTCAGCTGCATAAATACTGTTCTCAGCAATCGTAGCGAAGCCTCCGCCCGCTCTGCATAGCGACCCATCCAGAAGAGGTTTTCCGCCACTCTGCTCGGCAAGTGCATACCTTGATCTGCACTTTCGCTGATTACCGCGCCTGCGTCCCTATGCAGGCTAGTTTGTTTTTCAGGCTCAGAGGCTAGCACCCAGGTATCTTTACTAGTGGATTGCGGCTGACTACTTGTAATAATTTTATTGCCCTTACTACCTACCCGAGTTAACCCACCGGGCATAACCGTATAAGCTGAAGGATTGGCCACAGCAAAACTACGCAAAACTAGCGGTCTTGCTATCAAGCCATCTTTAGACCAACAGGGGGCATTAGATGGCTGAATGTAATCCTGAGCCACAAAACTCATTGGCTTTGCATTAATGCGCGCCATCAAGGCTGTTTTTTCTTCGCTATTCAACTGAGCGCCAAAAATACTATGTTCATCAGAGCGGCGGAAAACTGGTTTGATAATTAGATCGTCAAAATGGTCAAACACATATTGACGGTCGTTGTCCTCACCACACCAATAAGAGCCTACCGAGTCCATTTGTGGCTCACGGCCGAGGAAAAATTTGCCAATGGCAGGTAGGTATTTAAGCAGCGCAGGATTTTCCAGCACGCCAGAACCTAGAGGGTTGGCAACCACAGCCCGTCCTGAGCGCACCACATTGAGTAAGCCTGGTACTCCGAGCTGAGAATCACTGCGTAACTCTACTGCATCGCAATAATAATCATCGACACGCCGCAAGATCACATCGACACGCTTGAGCCCATCGAGGGACTTCATCCACACGAAACCTCCGCGTACAGTCAAATCACTCCCTTGCACCAGAGGATAGCCTAAATAATTCGCTAACAGCGCGTGTTCAAAATAAGTTTCGCTATAAGCTCCGGGTGTAAGTACAACAACGTGGGGGATGTCATCGTTGTTGGGGCATAAAGCCGCCAGTTTTAGCCTTAGGGTTTGAAAGAACATCGACAAGCGGTGTACGTGGCTGTCGCGGAACAAGCTAGGCAGCACCCGTGACATCACCGTGCGATTTTCCAGAGCATAGCCTGCACCGCTGGGGGCCTGTGTGCGATCAGCTACCACACACATTTGTCCTCGCACGTTACGTACCATATCGACGCTGTGCAGAATCAACTGCTGTCCACTGGACATTTTAATACCCTGGCACTGACGCAGAAAACCTGCGTGGCTAAAAACCAACTCAGGGGGTAGCACACCGTGACGGATCAGATCTCGTGGCCCGTAAATATCTTTCAGGACCAGGTCGAGCAATTCGGAACGTTCGATTAAACCCGACTCAATACCACTCCATTCTTCGCTATCAATCAGTAGAGGAACCGGGTCAAGTCCCCAGGTGCGACGTGCCTGGGGTTGGGCCGAAAGATTGTAGGTAGCACCATCATCGCGCAAAATTCGTAGTGCTTTACGCTGACGATCTGCCACCGCATCGCCACCCAGAGACGCCATACTACTCAGTAAATACTGCCAGTGGCTACGCTGCTCACCGCTAGTGTCATAGACTTCGTCAATAAAGTCTGGCGACTGCTCGTAAGCAAAGTCAGCATCACGCGTACTTTGCACCTGATGCTGACTTTGGCTTAGCTGACGCGGCGGCGACCAGGCGGTTTGTAGGAGGATATCTTTCATTGTTCAAGCGTCGCTCAAAAACCAATCAGCTATTCTATCTCGAATTCACTGTGAATCCGAAATACTAACAAAACGACAGTTACTTATAGGCCCAACGAGCACACACGGGGTTCAAAATTTGCGCAAATCCAGGGTATGAGGGTATTCACGATCTGGATGCAGCGCCGGTGGAGCCATGGGTCGGGGCATCTGCCCATGGGGGAAAAACTGACGCAGTGCTTTCAGTTCAGGTTGGGGAATCAAGGGTGCCGGGCTATGGCCAAAATCCATATAGCGGCTGACACGGCGGGTTTCAGCCTCAAAAGCATTGACCGGATAGGCATCGTAACTTAGCCCGCCGGGATGGCTAACATGGTAACTACAACCCCCAATTGACAAACCATTCCAAGTATCAATCAAATCAAAAACCAGTGGTGCATGCACACCGATAGTGGGGTGCAGCCCCGAGGGCGGCTGCCAGGCTCGATAACGCACGCCGCCAACATATTCACCCTGTTGACCGGTGTTATTCAATGGCACCCGGTTGCCATTACAGGCCACCACATAACGTCCATCTGTCAAACCTGTGGCTCTTACTTGTAGGCGTTCGACCGATGAGTCGACGTAGCGCGATGTGCCAAAGCTACTGATTTCCTCACCCAGCACATGCCAGGGTTCAATCGCCCAACGTAATTCAAGATTAATATCGCCAATAGCGACTCGCCCATAGTGAGGGAAACGAAACTCTTCAAAGGGAGCCAGCCACTCAAGCTGAAAGGGAATATCGTGGTTTTGCAAATCACTCACCACATCTTTCATGTCCGCCCAAATATAGTGGGGCAACATAAACTGATCGTGCAGCGCCGTGCCCCAGCGCACTAGCGGCTGCTGGTAAGGTTCGCGCCAGAAACGGGCAACCAGGCTACGCAACAACAGGGCCTGCACTAGGCCCATTTGGTAGTGAGGCGGCATTTCAAAGCCCCTAAACTCCAACAAGCCCTGACGACCGCTGGCTGAACCCGGCGCAAAAAGTTTGTCTATACAAAACTCAGAGCGGTGGGTATTACCAGTAATATCGGTTAACAAATTACGCATAAGCCGATCAATGAGCCAGGGCTGGTCTACCATACCCTCGGGCATCTTCTGGAAAGCAATTTCCAGCTCATAAAGTGCCTCATCCCGCCCCTCGTCGACCCGGGGTGCCTGACTGGTCGGACCGATAAACATCCCCGAAAACAGGTAGGACAAACTGGGGTGGTGCTGCCAATAGGTCACCAAGCTGCGTAATAAGTCGGGGCGGCGCAACAGGGGGCTATCTGCTGGGGTCGCAGCGCCTAAGGTAATATGATTGCCACCACCAGTGCCGGTATGGCGACCATCGAGCATAAATTTTTCAGTCGCCAAACGGCTTTGATGCGCTTCTTCATATAAGGTACGGGTGTTATCGACAAGCGCCTTCCAGTTATTCGCCGGATGGATATTGACTTCGATAACGCCTGGGTCGGGTGTCACTAACAAACGCTGCAGGCGGTAATCTTTGGGTGGCTCGTAACCTTCAAGAACAACCGGCAGTTGAAGTTTGCAGGCGGTTTTTTCAATCGCGTTAACCAGAGCAATATAGTGTTCGAGATACTCCATTGGTGGCAGGAAGATATGCAGCTTGCCAGCACGCGCCTCTATACAAAGGGCTGTGCGCACAACCTCTGTGGCATCCAGTGTGGCCTTTCCCCCGCCCTTTTTATCACCTGTCGAAGGGGCTTTATCCTCGTTATCTTCAACCTGTGCATCAGCTGCCTCGGGCATCATGGTGCGCGAGTCAAAACTGGCCTCAATGGCAGCCTGAGGCTTGGTTGCCTGAAAATAATCACTCACTACCACGGCTTCTTTGTCAGCCCTATCGGTAGCGGCTGCTTTGAGTGTTTTATCTGCGGTAGGTCCTTCATCACGCAAAGAGGCTCTTTCCGCAAATGGATCCCGTTCGGGTTCCTTAGCTTGCAGGGTCTCTGCTTCGTTAAGCCAGGGCAGAGAGCCGAGAGGCAGACGAAACCCCATGGGGGAATCCCCGGGCAACAGCACCAGTTTGTCGCGTTTCAAGGGCCAGGAACTACTCTTCCACTGTTCAACCCCGTAATCCCAGGCCAAAGGCAATACATAACCCGCCGGGGTATCCAGACCTTTGTCTAAAAGGCGCGCAATGCGCTGACGCTCTAGACTATCACTGGGGGAAGATTCGAGAGCATCAATATTTTCTGGTAGAGATTGTTCTTTCCACAAATAATAAAGCGCATCTTCATTAGCTTGCTGAATAAAACTCTGGTCAATATCAATATTGTCACAGAGCACTTGAGAAAAGCGCCGAGCGTCTTCCTCATTATGACCATAATCTTTATCGACCCGAGCCAATAAATGGTCATCCTGCCACAGTGCTTTGCCATCGGTGCGCCAAAAACAACCCAGCGCCCAGCGCGGTACTTGCTCTCCGGGGTACCACTTGCCCTGACCGTAGTGCAAAACGCCTCCGGGGCCAAAACGTTTTCGTAAGCGCAGCAATAAGTCTTTCGACAGGCGAAGTTTATCTTCACCCAGAGCCTCGATATTCCACTGCGCCGACTCCATATCATCGACGCTAACAAACGTCGGCTCTCCGCCCATGGTTAAACGCACATCCATCGCTTCCAGCTCGTTATCGACCTGCTGACCTAGAGCGTTAACCAGTGCCCACTGATCTTCGCTATAAGGCTTGGTGACGCGGGGGTCTTCGTGAATACGATAGACTTTATTGTGAAAAGTAAACTCGGTTTCACACTCGTCGGTATAGCCTTCTACGGGCGCTGCCGATGCGGGATCAGGCGTACAGGCTAAGGGAATATGTCCCTCACCGGCAAACAAGCCCGAGGTTGGGTCAAGACCTATCCAACCAGCTCCTGGTAAATACACTTCACACCAGGCGTGGAGGTCGGTGAAATCTTCTTCAGCACCTGCAGGGCCATCCAGCGGTTTCACATCCGGTTTTAACTGTACCAAATAGCCAGAAACAAACCGGGCGGCCAAACCCAGATGGCGGAATATTTGTACCAATAACCAACTGGTATCGCGACAGGAACCTTTGGCTATTTCCAGAGTTTTTTCACAACTCTGGATACCTGGTTCCAAACGAATATTGTAGCCAATGGCTTCTTCCAATTTCTGATTTTGCTCGACAAGGAAGTCGTTAATGCTACGTTTTTTAGTGTTGATCCCGGCAACCCACTCTCTTATCAGTGGGCCGTCTTCAGTAACTTCAAGAAAGGGAGAAAGTTCTTTTTTTAAAGAGTCATCATATTCAAAGGGAAAGTTCTCTGCGTATTCTTCGACGAAAAAATCAAAGGGATTAATGGCCACTAAATCGGCGATAACCTCCACTTTGAAAGAGAACTTACGCGTTTTTTCCGGAAAGACCAGACGTGCCATAAAATTGCCGAAAGGGTCTTGCTGCCAGTTAATAAAATGATTTTCCGGCTCTATTTTAAGTGTATACGCATGAATTGGCGTACGGCTATGAACCGCAGGCCGTAAGCGGAGCACATGGGGGGACATTTTTATCGAGCGGTCAAACTGGTATTCAGTTTCATGCTGAATCGCTACGCGAATAGTCATTTACTGCTCCTGGTGAACATTCTAAAGGCAAAAAAATCGAGAGAGATTATGCTTGACCAATGGCAAACCAATTGTCGTAGAAACACTGATGCAAGCCCGCAAACTGGATCTGTAACTCGTTGATATGGTCTCGGAAGCGCTGATCAATTTCATCGTCTGAGGCGGCGTTGAACTCAAATGGGCCCATCGCCTCCAGCTGTGCCAAAACAGCTTTCTGTCTTGGTAGTTTGTACACCGATTCGACGATACGGTTATGACAATAGCGCAGAGTACGCGGAAAGAACTCATCTTCTAATAAAAAGCTAATAACTTCCGCGCCACCGATACGGGTACGCACCGTGCGGCGATAGCTTAAATCGGCACTCAGCGAACGCAGCACATGACCCCAGACTACCTGGTGTAAATTAACGCCAATATCATCGCTAGACGGCAGTAGAAGGGACACCCCCGCATCAAGAATGCGAGTGGTCATATCAGCCCGTTCCAAGTTTTTACCTAGCTTAATAAACTGCCAGCCATCATCGTGATTCGTCGTATCACTAAGAAGGCCATTAAGCTGTTGGCAGCTTTTAATAATGCCATCAATAAATTCGTAACGGGGTCGCCTCAACAAACCTTGCTGAGTATTATCACGAATATACAAATAAAGTTCATTGACGCATTCCCATACTTCCGAAGCCAACACATCACGGCTGGTGCGGACATTCTCACGGAGCATTTTTGCCGCTGAAAGAGTCGAACCTGACTGCTCGTCAAACAACATGAACTTAAGCACGTTGCGTTCGTCACGATTTTTGTAGCGTTCGTTAAAGGTACTTTCGGCACTATTAAGAATAATCAGGTTGTACCAGGTAATATCAACACCATTGGGCAAATCCAGCAGTAGCTTATGATAAACGCCAACTAAACGGGCGGTATTTTCAACCCGCTCTAGGTAACGAGCGAGCCAGTACATACGCTCTGCAACGGTCGATAGCATTATCGACGCACCTCCGTATCAACAATCCAAGTGTCTTTGCTCCCACCGCCCTGAGACGAGTTCACGACTAAGGAACCGCGCTCCATCGCCACGCGCGTTAAACCACCGGTAGTCACATAAATATCGTCGGCTTGAAGAATAAAAGGCCTTAAATCGAGATGCCTAGGCTCAAGATCAGCACCATCGATAAGGGTCGGACTGACGGATAAATTCAACGTTGGCTGAGCAATATAATTGCGCGGATTTGCCTTAATCAAACGGACAAAATTATTGCGTTGGCGTTTAGTAGAATGAGGACCAATCAACATCCCGTAGCCACCCGATTCATTCGCTGGCTTGACTACAAGAGACTCAAGATTATCGAGTACATAAGCACGCTGATCGGGCTCAAAACACAGCCAAGTTTTCACATTGTCTATAATGGGCGCTTCGTTGAGATAATACTCGATCATTTGCGGCACAAAAGCATAGACGACCTTGTCGTCAGCAACCCCTGCCCCCGGAGCATTGGCTAATGCCACATTACCGGCTCGCCAGGCACGCATCAAACCGGGCACACCAAGCACAGAATTTTTGTCAAAACACTCAGGGTCGAGAAACATATCGTCAATGCGCCGATAAATCACATCGACCTGTTCCAGGCCGGCAATAGTGCGCATATAGACCTTGTCGTCGCTGACCTGAAGATCCCGCCCCTCTACCAGCTCGACCCCCATTTGCTGAGCAAGAAAAGCATGTTCAAAATAAGCAGAGTTATAAATACCTGGTGTTAAGACCACGATTTCAGGCTTTTTGATTTTTCGAGGCGACAATGCCGCTAGAGTATCGAACAATTTTGAAGGGTACTCGTTAATCGGTAATATACGATCATTCTCAAACAGTTCGGGCAACACGCGCTTAGTAATAGAGCGGTTCTCCAACATATATGCCACACCGGAGGGCACTCTTAAATTATCTTCAAGCACATAGAACTTACCGCTGTCATCGCGCACCAGGTCAGTGCCACAAATATTCGCCCAGACCCCAAAAGGAGGCGAGACACCTTGGCACTCGGGGCGAAAATTCTTTGAATCCGTAAGGATATGTGCAGGAAAAATACCGTCTTTGACAATATTTTGATCGTGATACACATCGTCGATAAAAAAATTCAGCGCTTTGAGCCGTTGCTTCAAACCTAAATCCAAAGTCGCCCACTGCTTGGCAGAGATAATCCGGGGAATAATATCGAAGGGCCAGGCCCGATCAATATTACCTTCCTCCGTATAAACGGTGAAAGTCACACCCATTTGCTCGATAGTTGCCTGGGCCATTTCCCGACGCATTTGAATTTCATCGCTATCGAGCCTGCCAAGATGAGACACCAAACGGCGCGCTGGCAAACGAGCGTGGCCAGGACTACTGATCAATTCATCAAAAAAACAGCCTGCATCGTAATTGTGCCAATCGATACTCATAAAGCTGATCGTCCTTACACTCTAATTGTCGTTAAGGTTGGCCCATCAGTAGACGGATCATTGATAAAAATAGAAAAGCAATTTGCGCGCCAATAAAGCTGCTCATTATAAATTGCCTAACTGTATGAAAGAGGATGATCATCATCCCTCATCTTCTTTCATACAGCACTGTTTTTTATTGGTTTTGGTTCGATAATAAATAAAAAAGCCAGAGTCGCTAAACACTGGCTTTTTTATTTCCACTTTTTGACACGCTTACAAATTAGCCAGCACGTTCTCCGCAGAGCTCACTTCAAATGCCCCACCTTCTTCAATAAAAGCTTGGGTAACCGTTTTATCCTCAATCACAAGCGCAAAACGCATACTCCGTGCACCAAGGCCGCGGTCAGATAAGTCCAGTTCAAGTCCCAACGCCTTCGTGTAGACTCCACTACCATCAGCCAACATAACAACCTTACCTTCAGCACCACTTTGCTTAGCCCAGGCATCCATAACAAAAACATCATTAACGGCCATACAGGCAATAGTATCGACACCTTTTGCTTTCAGGGCATTAGCCTGTTCAATAAAACCGGGCAAATGGTCTTTAGAACACGTGGGGGTAAACGCGCCGGGCACAGAAAAAAGCACGACTTTTTTACCACCAAAAAGGTCATCAATGCTATCGGAACCGGGGCCATCGGCATTCATCACGGTAAAACGGCCTGCAGGTAATGTATCGCCTACTTGAATTGACATTGCTCTCTCCTTTTCAATTTATCTATTTTGATTGCTGAATCTTCTGTCGACAGAATTATGGCACCGCCTCTTGACAGAGTCACTGATAATTACTCCCATATCACTTCTGTTTGCGAAGGGTCTAAATTTTACACTTAACAAAACTTCGGGTATCCGTCAGGCTATTCTCCATATTAAGGAAAAAACTATGAACGAGCCTAGCTTATTATTGCTATTAACGAACTTTATGAAAAAACACCGGCTGCCGGATGATTTTCTTAACACGATTGACGAGTACTATCTGCCGTTGGCCCAATGGATCGACAACCACCGGACAGTCAATCGCACATGGATTATCGGTCTCAACGGTGCCCAGGGTACAGGTAAATCAACCTTGAGCAACGTGCTGAAAATTATTCTCGAACAACATTTCACTTGTAATACCGCCATTATCTCTCTCGACGACCTGTATTTCCCCCGAGCAGATCGCAAAGCCTTGGCACAATCGGTGCATCCCCTACTACAAACCCGTGGCGTACCCGGAACTCATGATACCCAGCTTGGTATACAGACTCTGCATCAATTAAAGCATTTAAAAGCGGGGCAAACGCTGCCTCTACCACGCTTTGACAAAGCCTGCGATGAACCCCTAAGTAAAGACCAATGGGAAGTTTTTACCGGCCCTGCCGATGTTGTTATTTTCGAGGGCTGGTGCATGGGCTCATCGGCCGAGACAAAAGACGCACTCGCTCGGCCAATCAACCAATTGGAAAGTAAGGAAGACAAAAAAGCACTATGGCGACATTATGTTAATGACAAATTACAAACCACTTACAGAGAACTCTTTGCCTGTAATGACTTGCTTATTATGTTGAAAGCACCCAATTTTGAGTGTATCCACCGCTGGCGCTGGCAACAGGAGCAAAAACTGGCAGCCACCATCACTGCCGACAGCGCCCTGAAACAAGGCACACAACTTATGGACGAAGCTGGCATTACTCGTTTTATCCAGCACTATGAGAGGCTGACTCGCCATAACCTGGCAAAACTCCCAGAACAGGCTGATATATTGTTAACATTGAACGAAGAGCACACTATTACAAATGTGCGCTACAAAGAACCCTTCAATAAAACGTCCCAAGCTGATAGTGGGCCGCGTGGATAGTGACAAAACTGCTTATGCCATCAAACCAAGTAGCCACACCCAATCTATTAATTTTTACCGACCTCGATGGTACCTTGCTTGACCACCACAATTACAGTTTTTCGCCAGCAACGCAGGCAATAGTGTTGCTCAACACTTTGGGTATCGCCTGGATATTCAACACTAGCAAAACACTGGCGGAACTCCTTACCTTGCGTAAAACACTCAGTAATCGACACCCGATGATAGTTGAAAACGGTGGCGGAATAGCGATACCTGAGGGCTACGATTTGGCTCCCCCACCTGCGTTAAGCCGAGCTAAAAACAGCTCGGTAAGAGATCTTACCCACCAAGGTTTCCAGCTTATAACGCTGGGTAAACGGCGCACTCAGATACTCGACATACTCAAAGCTCTTCATACTCAATTTACATTTACTGGCTTCAACGACTTATCCGTTACCGAGCTTGCTGAGCTTACGGGTCTGACAAAGACACAAACAGAACAAGCCATGCAGCGCCATTTTTCTGAACCGATTATCTGGCAGGATACTGAAGAAAAATTCGACAAGTTTCGCCACCGGATCAGCGAGCACTCTTTAGACTTATTGAGAGGTGGGCGCTTTATTCATGTCATAGGCAAGAGCGATAAAGGCATTGCAATGCGATGGCTGACATCGCTTTACCACCAGGCAAGGCCCGAATTGAAAACTGTGGCACTGGGTGATGGTGAAAATGATATCGCCATGTTGGAAAACGCCGACTTTCCAGTGATTATCCGTTCACCAGCACATAATCCCCCCTCCGTCCAACGTAAAAACACAATATTGACTCAAGATTATGGGCCAAATGGCTGGAGTCAGGCTTTGCACGCTTTATTAAAAACTAAATGATTAAATGGGTACAATTGTTAAATGGGTGCATGGAAACCACCTCAACTTTTCGACCTAAAACACTAACCGCCCACCAGACACAGATCTCAGGTGCAATTAACAACCCCCACTTTCTGGCGCAACTTGCCTAACGCTACTTATCTAAGGACAAGAGAAATGAGTGATTTTTACCAGAATGGCATCATCACAACATTGCATAATCTATCTCGCAGGCCGGTGGAAAAACTCGAAAAAGAATTGCTGTCTTTCGCAAAAAGCCGACCTATGTCACTGGTTCTACCCTCGCTCTTTTCTGAATTAGAAGGCCTTGCTCTACCTGGAATCATTGATAATCTAGCCCAAGTTGACTATCTGGAAGAGATCATTATTGGCCTCGATCGCGCCAATGAAAAACAATATCGCCACGCTCTATCCTTCTTTTCCCGCCTACCCCAGCGTGTCAGGGTACTATGGAATGACGGCCCTCGCCTACAGACTATTAATGGTCTTCTTGACGAACACGGCCTCGCTCCACGAGAAATGGGCAAAGGTCGCAATGTATGGTTTTGCCTAGGTTACATGCTCTCTTCAGAACGCGGTCAGGCCGTGGCACTACACGACTGTGACATTCTCACCTATGACAGAGCACTACTCGCACGACTGATTTACCCTGTTGCCAACCCCAGTTTTAACTATGAGTTTTGCAAAGGCTATTACGCCCGCACTGCAGAAGGCCGTATCAATGGCCGAGTCAGCCGCCTCCTGGTTACGCCATTGATTCGGGCTTTGAAAAAAGTCCTCGGGCCTTCGGAATATCTCGATTATATCGACAGCTTTCGCTACCCACTGGCCGGCGAATTTTCAATGCGCAAAGATGTCATCAATGATATTCGCATTCCCAGCGACTGGGGGCTGGAAATCGGAGTTCTATCAGAAATGAAGCGCAACTACGCCACCAACCGTATCTGTCAGGTTGACATTGCCGACAGCTACGACCACAAACATCAGAGCATGTCTATCGACGATGACCAGCAAGGGCTGTCAAAAATGTCAGTGGACATCAGCAAAGCATTGTTTCGCAAATTGGCTACCGTTGGCCATGTATTTACCACAGAAACCTTCCGCTCAATTAAAGCCAGCTATTTCAGAATTGCCCTCGATTTTGTTGAGACCTACCGCAATGATGCCATCATTAACGGTCTCACGCTCGACGTACACGAAGAGGAAAGCGCCGTCGAATTATTCGCTGAAAATATTATTAAAGCCGGTAATCGATTTTTGGAAAAACCTATGGAAACGCCTTTTATTCCCACATGGAACCGGGTAATGAGTGCTATTCCCGACATTCTGCCCCAACTACACGACGCCGTAGAGGCAGACCTACAAGAGTTTTCAGGAAAACAGTAAGCCAATGACCGCCCCACCGCTACACGAACTGCGTTTTCGTATTGAAGCCCATCTTGCGTATCTTTATCCCGAAACAGATACCGCCCTGCTCGCTAATGAAATTATCGAGATTATGGATTATGCCAATCATTGCCACGAAGCAACCCCGTTCCAAAACCACTGGAATGAAAACGATATTGCTGTCATCACCTATGGCAACACCGTAAAGAACCCGGGTGAGGTGCCGCTGAAAACCCTAAGTAACTTTTTAAACAACTATCTCAGCGAGCTAATATCCATTGTTCATATCCTCCCCTTCTATCCCTTTAGCTCGGATGACGGTTTTTCTGTTGTTGACTACAGTGCCGTCAATACCGAACTTGGCACTTGGGAGGACATCCAGGCACTGACGGATAAATTCAAATTAATGGCCGACCTGGTTATTAATCACTGCTCCGCAGAAAGTGAATGGTTTAAAAATTTTATTAACGACAAATCACCCGGCAAAGATTATTTTTTTACGGCCAAACTCGATGATGATGTCACAGCAGTGGTGCGCCCGCGTACTAGCCCATTGCTCAACGAGGTCGGTACCGTCAGCGGTAAAAAACATGTCTGGTGTACCTTCAGCCCTGATCAAGTTGATCTCAACTTCAAAAACCCAGACGTTTTACTAGAGTTCGTACGCATTATCGCACTCTACCTAGACAGGGGCATTGAGGTTTTCCGCCTCGATGCAATCGCTTTCCTCTGGAAAGTCATTGGTAGCGACTGCCTCAATCTACCGCAAACCCACGAAGTTGTTCGGCTATTACGCACACTCATTGAACATCGTAAGCCAAACGCTCTGCTAATTACTGAAACCAACATCCCCAACCAGGAAAATTTGTCCTACTTCGGTAATGCCAACGAAGCTCATATTATTTATAATTTTTCACTGCCGCCGCTTTTGGTAAACACCCTGGTTACCGGCGATTGCCATTACCTGCGCTCATGGATGATGAGCAATCCCCCTTCGCGTAATGGCACCACCTACCTTAACTTCATCGCCTCCCACGATGGGCTTGGACTGCGTCCTGCCGAAGGACTACTCTCTACAGAAGAAATACAAACGCTGGCAGATACACTCGCCAAATTCGGTGGTCATATATCCTGGCGTGCGCTCAATCATGGCAGTCATATCAGTAGGCCTTATGAAATCAACATTAGCCTTTACGATGCCTTGCAGGGCACAACCCACGGCCCTGACCAATATAATCATGACCGCTTTATTTGCGCCCACGCCATCATGCTAGCACTGGAGGGAATTCCGGCTTTTTACTTCCACAGTCTCTTCGCCACACACAATGATGAGAAGCGTCTAGCTAAAACCGGACAAAACCGGTCGATTAATAGACACCGATGGGAGCTAACAGCTCTGGAAGAGGCCCTAAGCAATGGGAGTGAGCATCAGCAAGCTTTCGAAGCACTGAGTCACTTAATTCTTATTCGCAAAAACAACCCTGCCTTTCACCCCAACGCCACACAATTTACCTTGCACATGCCAACCTCTGGACAACTCAACCATATTTTTGCCTTCTGGCGACAGAGCATGAATAGAGAGCAAAGTATTTTCTGTATTAACAACATTACCAATACACCGCAGGTTATTTCTCTGGCCGATCTCAATTTGGTAACCCTCGACGAATGGCATGATTTACTGAGCGGAGAAAACTACAACGATCACAAAGCCACTGTTGAACTGGCACCCTACCAAAGCCTTTGGTTATCCAATAGAACATACTAAACCCTTCTTCACTTCATGTGAAAAAGGGTTAAAGACTTTTAGCATTTTACCGCTAGAGGTCTTTTAGCCCTTAGACTGCATCAATAAGAAGACTTAAACGGCCTCCACTTGAATGTAGTTTATTCGTGATTACTTATACGCCACACCAACATTACCAATAGTTTCACGAGTGATAATGGTTTTCATGATTTGCGCTGTGCCGTCACCAATTTGAAGACCCATTACATCAATCATGCGCTGCATATGTGGCATCTCGTGGCCCCAGCCGTAGTGGCCATGCTGGACCAGACATGCGTGAATAATATCCGTCCCCCACTTCGGGGCCATCCATTTCACCATCGCAGCTTCCTTGGTATGAGGCAAGTTTTGGTCTCGTAATGCCAGGCCTTGATAGCAAAGCGCCCGTACTGCAGCGATACGACTCTCGTGCTCGGCCAGAGGGAAAGTAGTGCCCTGAAATTTGGCCAGAGGTTTACCAAAGGCTTCACGTTCCTGAATGTACTGCCAGGTTTCATCGACTGAAGCCTGAGCACAAGCCAAACATTGCAACGCAATTAGAAAGCGGCTGAGGTCAAAACCTGCCATCACTTTGGTAAAACCTTCGCCCTCGTTACCGAGAAGCGCTGATTCAGGAATTTCGACATCATCAAAAAAAACCGAACCACGACCAACAGTCGACGAGCCGACGTCATCAAAGCGAGTACAAGTCACACCAGGTAAGTCGAGAGGCACTAGAAACGCGGACACGCCATGGGCACCAGGCGTATCTTGGTCGGTGCGTGCAAACAACAATGACATTTCCGCCTGAGCGCCATAACTGATCGATGTTTTTTCACCGTTAAGAATGTATTTATCACCCTTCTTCGTAGCTTTTAAAACAAGATTTGCAGCATCGGAACCACCGCGAGGTTCGGTCAAACCAAGTTGCACGATAAGTTCTCCGGCTGCCATTTTCGGTAGCACCTCCTCCTTTGTTTCAGCACTACCGTATTTTTCAATCACACAACCAATGAGAGGTGTGGTCATACAAATGTAACTCAGGTTAATATCGGCATAGGCAATAGCTTCACAAACCACACCTTGCACCATGCTGGTGGCACCAATACCCCCATTTTCTTCAGCAAAAATCGGAGCAATTAAGCCCAGCTGACCCATTTTCCGTAACAACCTTCTATCTAAAGTCTCGTCTTTTGAACGGCCCATATAGCCTTCGGCCAGCTGTTCGCGGGCAAAGCGTTCGGCAGTGTCTTTAATAAAAGTTTCTTCTTCACTTAACCACGGTAGGGTCATAATTTTCCTCGTTTATTCACCGTCAATAGCTCACGTTAGTACGCGAGATGAGAACATTTCCTTACTTACATAAAATTAAGCCACAAAACCCTAACTGTTTAAGCTTTTGGCTATCTCTCGTAGCTGAAACTTTTGAATTTTGCCACTGGCGGTTCGGGGCATGTCGTCAATTATTTCAAGATGCTCTGGCAAATAGTTTTTTGCCAATTGATTCTCCAGTAAATAATTAATCATATCTTTAAAACCAAAACTGACGCCTTCAGTTAGTGTTACGAAGCAGCAACCCAGCTCGCCTAGGCGCTCATCGGGCATCGCGACCACTGCGCAATCGATAATACCTGGATGCTTGTACAGAAGGTTTTCGACTTCAACCACCGGAATATTTTCGCCACCACGAATAATAATATCTTTAGAACGCCCAGTGATCCGAATATAGCCGTCGGCATCCATTCTCGCCAAATCACCGGTATCAAAGAAATCATCCGCATCAACATCGTAGGCTTCTGGGCGCTTCAAATAGCCGACAAAAGTTGAGGGGCTTTTTTCAAATAAACGTCCCTCTTTACCTTGCGCCACCACCTGGCCGTGTTCATCAACAATCTTGACTTCGCAGGGTGGCACTACAACACCATCACTGCCAAATATTTTTTCCGGCGGATCCGTCAACTTTGTTGTGGTCACCACACCACACTCACTCATGCCCCACACCGCCATGAGTTTAATCTCGAGTGCCGCAGTCGCCTTTTCTGCAAGGGCACTGGGTATAGGCGCCCCACCACAAACAAACAAACGGAAACGCTCAGAATTACAACTTTCTCGTTGATTCGAATTGCTTAAGTCTGCTAGAAAGGGGGTGGCACCCATTGCAAAAGAAGCATTTTCTTCAGCCATTAATTGCCAACCGAGGTCGACATTCCAAACATCGAGAAAAATCATTTTGGTTTTTAACACCATAGGCATCCACATGCCATACATGAAGCCGGTTAAGTGGGCCAATGGCGAGCCCATAAAAACATCGTCATCCTCTGATAACTCACAGCGTTCTATCATTTTATCGACGCTAAACAGGAATGTATTTGCACAGTGCATTACACCTTTGGGCATACCAGTAGTGCCGGAGGTATATAACATTAGCACCACGTCATTAGGATCCAATTGCCGCGCTTTAAACAAAGCAGCGCTATCAGTTGTAAGGCTATGGTTAAGTAAGGCTTCGTCGAAACTGTTTTCTGCATCCCCACCAACAACAAAAACATGTTCAAGGTGTGGTAATTTATCGCGCATACTCGCAATCATCTTCTCGTGGTCAAAACCACGAAACTCTTTGGGAATTATCAATACTTTTGATTCGGCAAAATCAACCATAAACGATAGTTCATGTTCGCGAAAAATGGGCATCAAAGGGTTGCTCACTGCACCGATGCGAAGGCAAGCCAGATTGATAACGACAAATTCCCACCAATTGGGCAATTGAAAAGAGACGATGTCCTGTTTTTCAATACCGTAATGGGCCAGTGCCACAGCGACACGCTCAGATCTTTCTGCAAGCTGACGATATGTCAGAATAATTTTTTCACCGCTTTCGGTGCGGTAATCGACGATAGCAATAGCATCAGGACAGGTCTCTAGGGCCGCATCAAAATGATCGAGCAAATTGTCGTCCTTCCACCAACCCCCTGCGCGCATATCATCAATTCGTTGTTGCGGAATAATCGGATCAATTATCATTATCTTCTCCAAACGTACATAATTCTTTGTGTTTATTTTTGTTGGATAACTTCTGTTATTTTAAGAAATGTTCCCGGTAATACTTCAGCTCAGCTATAGAATCGAGAATATCATCCATTGCCAAGTGACTGGCTTTCTTTTTGAAGCCTTTTAACAGTTCAGGTCGCCAACGCCGAGCGAGTTCCTTGAGACTACTTACATCGAGGTTTCGGTAGTGAAAATAATTTTCTAGAAGGGGCATTTCCCGTGCCATAAAACGACGATCCTGACAGATAGAGTTACCACACATGGGTGACTGACCAGCATTTACCCAGTCGCGTAGAAATTCAACCGTTTCCCGTTGTGCATCAACTGCACTTAAGTGGCTATTTCTGACTCGATCAACCAGCCCTGACTGCCCATGTTGACGCGTATTCCATTCATCCATTGCAGCAATGACATCATCGGGCTGATGGATGGCCAAAACAGGTCCCTCAGCAAGGGTATTAAGCTCGCAATCTGTGACCAGTGTTGCAATCTCGATGATGTGGTCATTGTCAGTGTCGAGTCCTGTCATCTCAAGGTCAATCCAGACTAAATTAAGATCGTTCATTTTCTTCCTTTTGCTGATTTTCACGGGCCTTTTCGATAATATTCTCCAGCGATTTAATACGCTCTCCAGCTTCAACAATGCGTAGTTTAATTTGCTCTGCCTGTTCTTTATCTGCGCCTTCCAATAACAACGAGTCTTTATCAACTGCTGCCTTCAGTCTAGCAACATCGTCAAGCATAGTGCGAATTTTGACGACTTTTGCTGCCTTATCAAAGATTTTTGTTTCTGGGGACAGCTCCGCCTCATGTCTGCTGTTGGAGTACTGCGGAACGGCACTAAAAATCTGATCGTCCGACAACTGCCTTTGATTCATAAAATTGGGTGACACAATCTCAATACCTGCGCCGTGGAGCTGGTCAAGCACTGCTTTTTTGAGGCGAGTACGCTGCGTTAAGAGTTGGTTAACATCACTACAGATCCCCCCTGTTTTATAAACAATGGAAAAATCTCCCAGAGTTAAGATTTGCACAAAAGGCTCATCCAGCCCAGCCTCCTGAGTTGCCAGTTTCAGCAAGGGTTCAACTTTGTGCCAAGCCACGTCGTAGCCAAGGGAAACTTCACACGATGTAAAGGTCCCTGAGGAACGCACCACAGTTAGCGGATTAGTAGTGAGATAAAGGTTGGGCAGAGTTATTAAATCCCTTTCCTGAGACTGAATTTCGGTGTGAAAAAGACTGTTCACCGTAACACGCCCGAAATGCTCCCCGACACGAATAAAATCACCGTGCCTAAAACTTTTTACCGAACGCAGCATAAACCCGGCCATTGCGTTGGACACAAAGGTAGTTGATGCAAGCGCAAAAATACCCGTAAAGACCAAGCCAAGGAGGCTCAGCAAATCACTTTTTGTCGCCTCGCCAACTGGCAGCGCCAGAACCACTAGGATCACTGTAATTAAAGCAAGGCCTAATAGTACAAGCTGCCCTCTTATGGACGATAGCCCTCCATCTCTGCGTCGAATCAACAGCCAATGCATGAACCACAAAACGAAAGCACACGTCACGAGCACAGCTAACGGCGGTAGATAAAGCCTAACAGCGTCTAAGTCAAATCCAAACAAGAACCGGGAACCTCCATATCATCGCTCAACATTATGCTATATGCTTGCCCGGACTGACAGTACCGGGAATTCGGAGGGTATGACAAAACATAAAATCTCAGATCAACAACAACGCCGTATTCGTCGTAAACAGTCGAGCAGTATCAATAGCGCTGGCAGCAAAGAGAGAGGAGAAAAACTCTTGCGATCAGGTGAACTTGGCCCCGAACAAACAGGCCTTGTTAGTACACGCTACAGCAATCAAGTCGATGTCGTCACCTCTGCGAATTTGGCTCCAGAGCGCTGCTATTTGCGCTCTAACTTGGAATCGGTCGTCACGGGCGACCATGTGATTTGGCGTCCAGGTAAACCCTACGGCGTAGTTTGCGCTGTACAGACACGCAAGACTCAGCTTGACCGACCCGATAACGTAGGTAAGCTACGACCCGTAGCAGCTAATATAGACCTTATTGTTGTTGTTATTGCCGCTGAGCCAAGACCCCACGCCAACTTGATTGACCGCTACCTCGTCGCCATTGAACACCGCGGCATTAAGCCCTTACTACTGTTTAATAAAATCGACCTCGCTTCTGAGAACACACAATTAACGCAAAACTTTGCCCAATTCTATGCCGACCTTGGCTACGATGTCATAGAAGTTTCTGCCCACACGAGTCAAGGAATTGAACCGCTAACGGAGGCACTGCAGCAACACACCAGTGTCTTTGTCGGGCAGTCCGGGGTGGGAAAGTCTTCGCTTATCAATGTCATTTGCCCCGAAGCTGAGGCTGCTATCGGTAGTCTTTCCGAAGCTCACACTAAAGGCCGACATACCACGACAACAGCCAATTTGTTCTTCCTGCCGGGCGGTGGCCAACTTATAGATTCTCCAGGTATACGCGAATTCGGGCTTATCCATCTTGACGAACGCGACGTCACAGAGGGTTTTATCGAATTCCGCCCGTTTCTTGGCCATTGTAAATTTAGAGATTGTCGCCATCAGAATGATCCTGGCTGCGCACTGCAAAAAGCATTTGATGCAGGTAAAATAACTTCTCAAAGGATGCAGAGCTACCAATTAATCAAACAAAGCCTAATTAACGATTAACTCAGCCGAACCTTCGCTCCGAAAACTAGATAACTAATTAGAACCGAACCCTATGCAAAGCACTGCTGACAAGCTTTTCTGTCTACTGCAAAAACTGCTCCCTCAGCACAAGCTATCACGCCTGATCGGCAAGCTAGCTGAAACTAAAACACCGTGGCTCAAAAACCTTCTGATTAAACAGGCTATTCGCACCTACAAGATTGACCTGTCTATTGCTGAGCGAGAGAATCCTAAGCAATACTTGACCTTCAATGATTTTTTCACCCGTTCATTAAAGTCCTGTGCTCGCCCAATATGTCCTCAAGAAAATGCCGTCACTTCTCCAGCGGATGGAATTCTTAGCCAGTTTGGCCCTATCCATAACAACCAATTTATTCAAGCCAAAGGTCAAAGCTACACCGTTAGTCGTCTACTGGGAAATGACAACAGTTTAGCTGCAGAATTTTCGAGTGGCAGTTTTGCTACTATTTATTTATCGCCGAGTGACTATCATAGAGTACACATGCCCTGGGAAGGAAAACTCCTAGAAACACGCTACATTCCGGGCAAGTTATTTTCAGTTAACCAGACAACTGCGGACGGCATTCCCGAGCTCTTTGCCAAAAATGAGCGCTTGATTTGTGTTTTTCAAACGAGCCGAGGCAAAATGGCCGTGATTTTAGTCGGTGCCATGCTGGTCGCAGGTATCGAAACCCGTTGGCAGAGTTATTACCCACCAGCTTCACCTACAGTTGTGAAGTTCTCTACCCAGACAATAAAATTGAAAAGAGCCGAAGAACTCGGCCGCTTTAAATTTGGCTCAACGGTTGTCGTTCTATTTAATCAATCGCTCGACTTCGATAATCAATTAACAGCTGGTGACCAAATATTGATGGGGGCAGGTTTAAGTGTTACTCCCTGTTGATCAAGACCCAAGGTGTAGACGCTGTCGCCAACCAGACAGCAAACCTTTTGAGCCTTCCAACTCTTGGGTGATAAAAAGATGAGCAATTTTTGAAAGGTCAACATCATAACCACCGGGCTCAAGATCTCGAGCGATAGCCGTACGCTCAGTCAAAATACCTTTTTCACCATTCCTATTACCAAGAACCTGTCGTGTTTTTTCGTCGTCTTTAAGATCAACAATAATGACAGCATCTGTCAACTCTATGCCCTCCCGGTCTAGCACTGCCACTTTGGGAGTCAATCGAGACTTGGGGTGCTGCTCAGTGACAACACCAATATCACCAGTGGTTAATTCAACTAGAGTACCGGTTGGGTACAAACCAATGGATTGAATAAAACTCACCACAAGATCATCAGAAAATTGCTTGTCACGCATATTATACAATACGCTGACAGCACGCGATGGGGACAAGGGTTCGGATGCTTCTCGTGGATAACAAATACTGTCATAAGTGCTAGCAATGCCGGTAATTCTCGCCAATAACGGGATCTTACCGCCCGCAAGACCCTCAGGGTACCCGCTACCATCATTACGTTCTGCCTGATAGCGAACCACTGAAATGACTCGAGGCTCCACAAGTTTAGTCTGTCTTAATATATCAACACCATACGAAATATAGTGACGATATTCTTTTTCTTCTGCATCATTTCTTTTTTCTTTACGTAGCAAGCGATTCGAGAGCTTTGTCTTGCCAACATCCTTCAATAAGGTACCCATACATAACACGGCAATTTCATCCTTGGGCATCCCAATATAGCGTGCAAATTGAACAGCCCATAACGCCGAGCGCAAACTGTGGTCATAACTATGGATATCTTGTTCACGTAAACGCACCAACCAAGTAAAGGCATCAGGGCAACGCAGAACACTCTCAACCATATCGCCAACACTGTCCTTCAAGCGCCGATAATCAATAGTTTTACCACGACTTATTTGCTTAATCACTAGGGTCAAAGAGCCCTTTAAACGACTCACTATTTTTTTCGCCTTTACAGATTCTTGTCGCAGAGAGGCGCTTGTTTCATAAATACCCTTGCGAACCACCAGAGGCGCCGCAATTGTTTCCTGCCTGCTTTTTTTTATCGGCTTGCTGGCTAGTCGCGCAGTAGACCTAGCGAGTGGTTCGTATAACGTTTTCTTTGGCACTGCAGAAACAGCAGGGGCAATCGGTTTACCAAGAGGAGCTCGTCCTTTTTCAATATCAATAAAAACGTGGCTGCAGTAGGTCTTTAACTGATTTATCTCTCCAGGAGAGCGGAGGTAAAAGCCTTGTAAAGCGAAGGGAGTCTGAGACCAAGGGCGGTCGAGGCGGGAAATATACATCCCCAGTAAAAGGTTATTAACGCTAACTTGAACTTGCTTAATCGCCATAACACACGCTCTCATAATCTTCTATATTCGTCACCACTACACAACCTTGTATAAGATGACAAAAGTAAGTTGTTGCGAGCAAGAGTAATATTATCGTGATTATTTACAAGATAGCATAGGTAACCGGTCTAAATATGCGATAAGCGTTTTCAGTTTTAATCTTACTGGTGGTATTTCACAGACAAAGTGTGAACTGCATCAATAAAGGCAGCAGCATGGTTGGGGTCAATATCAGGAGTTATTCCATGTCCTAAATTAAATACATGTCCCTCACCCGCGCCAAAATTCTCAAGAATAATTGCCACTTCCTTTTCTATGACGTGGGTGGGAGCTCGCAATACTGCGGGGTCCATGTTGCCCTGCAGGGCAACCTGTTGCCCAACGCGACGACGAGCAGCGCCAATATCTTGCGTCCAGTCAACACCGATACCATCACAGCCACTGTCGGCAATGGCTTCAAGCCAACCACCACCATTTTTTGTAAATAGGATAACCGGCACCTGTCGGCCTTCGGCCTCGCGAGTCAAACCACGGACAATGGTTTCCATGTACTGCAGGGAAAATTCACGGTAGGCCCTATCGCCAAGTGCACCACCCCAGGTGTCAAAAATTTGTACGGCCTGTGCACCAGCGTCGATTTGAGCATTGAGGTAGTTAACCACTGAAGCGGCCAGCTTTTCTAACAGAACATGCAACAATTCAGGATTGGTATAGAGCATGGTTTTAATCTTGGCAAAGTCTTTACTGCTACCGCCCTCGATCATGTAGGTGGCTAATGTCCATGGACTGCCGGAGAAACCAATTAGCGGCACGCTGCCATTAAGCTCTCGGCGAATCAGACGGACTGCGTCTAGCACATAGGGCAAGTCTTGCGCAGTATCGATGACCGGCAAGGCCTCTATAGCCCGTACGGTATCAGCTAGTTTATGAAATCGCGGCCCTTCACCCTCCTCAAAATACAGCCCCAACCCCATGGCGTCGGGGATGGTTAGAATATCTGAAAAAAGAATAGCCGCATCCAGAGGGAAACGCTCTAATGGTTGCAGTGTAACTTCACAGGCTAGCTGAGGATTTGTACAAACCGACATAAAATCGCCGGCCTTCGACCGCACGGCACGGTACTCAGGAAGATAACGGCCGGCCTGGCGCATCATCCACACTGGAGTGACATCAACAGGCTGGCGCAGTAGAGCTCGTAAAAACCGATCATTTTTTAATTCAGACATCGAGATAATCCAGGATTCCTTCAGCGGCCTGACGGCCTTCCCAAATGGCTGTTACTACCAGGTCGGAGCCCCTGACCATGTCCCCCCCGGCAAAAACCTTGTCATTAGATGTTTGAAATTTGTACTTCTGTTCTTCCGCTGCAGTAACACCGCCCCAGCTATTCACGTCAATACCATGCTCTGTAAACCAGTCGGCGGGACTCGGTTGAAAACCAAAAGCGATGAGGACGATATCAGCCGGAATAATTTGCTCACTACCGGTTATCGGTTCAGGGCGGCGACGACCATTTTCATCGGGCTCACCAAGGCGAGTTTCAATCACCTTAATACCGCTAACGCTCCCCTCTCCAACGATCTCAATAGGTTGACGGTTGAATAGAAAGTTAACCCCCTCTTCTCTCGCGTTGGCTACTTCGCGGCGTGAACCTGGCATATTGGCCTCATCGCGACGATAGACGCAACTCACGCTGCTAGCGGCTTGACGAATAGCCGTGCGGTTACAATCCATGGCAGTATCACCACCACCGAGCACGACCACTTTTTTACCCGCGGTATCAACAAACTGGCCGCTGGCCTGTGGCCAACCCTGATTCTGATTCACATTGCCAATCAAATATGGCAAGGCCTCGTACACGCCTTGCATATTTTCCCCGGGAAAACCGCCTTTCATGGATGTATAAGTACCCATGCCAAGAAAAACTGCATCGAATTCTTCTAATAAGCTATCGAACGTTACGTCCTTGCCGACTTCAGTATTCAAGCGAAACTCAATACCCATAGCCTCAAAAACTTCTCGACGTTTGAACATCACCGATTTTTCTAATTTGAATTCAGGAATGCCAAAGGTCAACAACCCTCCTATTTCAGGATGGCTATCAAAAACCACAGAGGCGACACCGTTACGCGCCAGTACATCAGCACAACCCAAACCTGCAGGCCCAGCGCCGACAACGGCAACTCGCCTACCGGTGGCGATAACATTCGACAAATTAGGCTGCCAACCCATTGCTAGGGCCGTATCAGTTATATACTTTTCTACACTACCAATGGTCACCGCACCGAAGTCTTCATTTAAGGTACAGGCCCCTTCACACAATAAATCCTGGGGGCATACGCGGCCACAGATTTCAGGCAGAGTATTTGTCTGGTGGCTCAACTCGGCCGCCTCAATAATATTGCCATCGGTTGCGAGCTTCAGCCAATTGGGAATATAGTTGTGCACAGGGCACTTCCACTCGCAATAGGGGTTGCCACAATCCAGACAACGGTCAGCCTGTTCCTGAGCTTCGGCTTTTTCGAAAGGCTCATAAATTTCGGCATAGCCTGTAGTACGCTCTTGAATCGTCTTTTTACTCGGATCTTCCCTTTTTAGATCAAGAAACTGGAAATCATTGTGAGTCCGATCAACCATTATTACCACCTTGCGTTGTCATACTATCAGTCACATTCACCGGCTTATTCCGGACGGGCTCGAGTCGAGGCTAACAGTCCACTCAAAGATGCAGACTTCGGTTTCACCAGCCAAAACTTCGCCACATAATCGCCAAAGTCTTCTAACAGGATTTCCCCCCACTCACTGCCCGTCGCTTCGACAAAACCTTCAATAACCTCGCGCAGATAATTCCGGTGATTTTCAAAAGATTCTGTGGTGATGCGACTCAGCTCAACCAGCTCCATATTGACCCGATCGTAAAATTTATTCTCCCTATCCAGCACATAAGCAAAGCCGCCCGTCATGCCCGCACCAAAGTTATACCCCGTGGAACCGAGAACGGTGACAACCCCACCAGTCATGTACTCACAACAGTGATCACCCGCGCCCTCAATCACCGCCTGGGCACCCGAATTACGCACTGCGAAACGCTCCCCGGCACGACCCGATGCGAAAAGCTTCCCACCCGTTGCACCGTATAAACAGGTATTACCCATAATCGGTGTTTTATTACTCTCAAACTGGCCACCACGTGGGGGGGTGAGAATAATTTTGCCACCTGCCATACCTTTGCCGACATAATCATTGGCGTCACCATCGAGAAAGATATCCAGTCCTCCGGCATTCCAGGCTCCCAGTGACTGACCAGCAACACCAGACAAACGCAGCTCAACCGGTGTGGAGGCCATACCTTGGTTACCATGGCGACGAGCGATTTCACCGCTCAGGCGTGCACCTATAGACCGGTCGCAATTCGATATTTGATAGTCAAAACATCCACCTGTTTTTGACTCAATAGCGGGCAGTATTTCTGCCACCATTTTTTCAGCTAATAGTCCTTTATCCCAGGGAGTATTTCTCTCCTGCTGACAGTAACGGGGCTTTGATTCTAAAAGCGGGTCCGTATGAACAATAGGCTTTAAGTCCAGTTGATTCTGGCGCTGGGTATCACCAGGCAATAACTCAAGCAAGTCAACACGACCTATAAGATCTTGCAAAGATGCCACTCCGAGAATGGCGAGCCACTCTCTTACCTCCTCGGCAACGAAAAGGAAAAAGTTCTTTGCCATTTCAACGGTGCCCTTGTAATAACCGTCGCGCAACTCCTGATTTTGAGTCGCCACCCCCGTCGCACAGTTATTCAAATGGCAAATACGCAAATATTTACAGCCCAGAGCAACCATAGGGGCCGTACCAAAACCAAAACTTTCAGCGCCTAGAATCGCCGCTTTGACAACATCAAGCCCGGTTTTGAGGCCACCATCGGCCTGAACGCGCACCTTGTCACGCAGGTCGTTAGCCCGCAGGGTTTGATGTGTCTCCGCAAGACCCAGCTCCCAGGGCGAGCCCGCATAGCGTATCGAGGTCAGGGGGCTGGCTGCCGTACCGCCGTCATAACCGGAAATGGTAATCATGTCCGCATAGGCTTTTGCAACACCTGCAGCAATAGTGCCAACTCCAGGGCGAGACACCAGCTTAACGGAGATCAATGCCTTGGGATTGACTTGTTTCAAGTCAAATATCAACTGAGCGAGATCCTCAATCGAATAAATATCGTGATGGGGAGGCGGCGAAATGAGTGTCACCCCTGGCACTGAAAAGCGTAAAGTAGCGATGAGTTGATTCACCTTGCCACCCGGCAATTGCCCACCCTCACCCGGTTTAGCGCCCTGAGCTACCTTGATCTGTATCACCTCTGCATTGACCAAATAATGCGGGGTGACCCCAAAACGGCCAGAGGCAACCTGCTTGATTTTCGAGGTTTTTAGCGTGCCATAGCGAACCGGGTCTTCACCACCCTCGCCCGAATTTGAACGCCCGCCGAGACTGTTCATTGCCTCTGCCAGCGCCTCATGAGCTTCAGGGGATAGCGCCCCCAAGGACATGCCTGCGGAATCAAAACGTTTGACAATATTCATTGCCGACTCGACAGTATTCAAGTCAATGCTCACGCCATTAGTTTTTAGGCGCATCATGTCACGTAAAGAGGCAATCGGCCTTTGGTTGACGAGATTAGCGTAGCCACGCCAATCGGCATAGTCACCACTGCGCACTACCTTGTGCAAAGCTTGCACCACATCAGGGTTGAAAGCGTGATATTCCTGACCATGGATATATTTTAGCAAGCCACCGGGCACGATTGGCTTACGAGCTTGCCAGGCAGTTGCCGATAGCGCTTTCTGATCTTCTTCAAAATCACTAAAACCTGCACCCTGAATACGGCTAACAATGCCCGGAAAACAAAGATCGACAACCTCATCACTCAGACCCACAGCTTCAAAAAGTACTGCGCCACGGTATGAAGTAATGGTCGAAATCCCCATCTTCGACAGGATTTTCATCAAGCCTTTATTCATACCCCGGCGATAATTTTTAAAGGCTGTATCGACAGTGCCACTCAACTCCCCGCTATCAATCATGTCACAAAGCACATGAAAGCTAAGGTAGGGATAGACCGCAGAGGCACCACAACCAATTAGGGCGGCTATTTGGTGGGAGTCTCGAGCACTACCCGTGCTGGCAATAAGGTTGGCATCACAGCGCAATTCAGCCTTAATCAAGTGATTGTGAACAGCACCCACGGCAAACAACATCTGTATGGGGAGTTTATTCTCGGCTATATCGTGATCAGACAATATACAAATCACTTTGCCATTACGCACGGCTTGTTCGACCTCAATACACAGATCGGTGATGGCCTGGCGTAAATCTGTTTTATCCGGGTCGTAGTTCAAATCGAACTTTTGAACGGGAAAAGCCTCATGATCATTGTATTTCAGCGCATAATATTTGCGCGGAGACAGCACGGGACTATTAAGATTGATACGTATTGCATGGTCGGCATCTTGCTCAAAGATATTCAGCTCTTTACCTAGCTGAGTATTCAGCGACATGGTAATAGCTTCCCGCAAAGGGTCGATAGGCGGGTTCGTTACCTGGGCAAATTGCTGGCGAAAATAATCGAACAAACTGCGATTTTTCTGGGATAACACTGCCATTGGGGAATCATCACCCATTGACGCCGTTGCTTCCTGACCTCCTTCAGCTAAAGGGCTCATCACTTGGCTGCGGTCTTCAAAGGACACGCCATAAAGCTTCATATAAGTATTGATTTGCTCTCGCGTCAAACTGCCCTCGAGCTCAATACCGTCCTCATCCATAGTCGATTCAATAGCGCAAACACCGGCCTTCAACCATTTTTTATAAGGTAATTCTCGGGAGAGGCGATGATCGACCTCCTCCCGCGTTTCAATCAAGCCATCAACAACATCAATCGACAGCATGTCACCTGGCCCCAAACGACCTTTGGCAACAACATTCTCTGGTTTGTAGTCATAGACCCCAACTTCGGAGGCAACGGTAATAATGTCGTCATCCGTTAGTACCCAACGCGAAGGCCGCAGGCCGTTACGATCGAGAGCGCAAACAGCGTAGCGCCCATCGGTTATTACCAGGCCAGCCGGACCATCCCAAGGCTCCATGTGCATCGACTGATATTCAAAAAAAGCGCGCTCGCTGGGGTCTCTATCTTCAACATTAATCCAGGCCGGTGGAATCAACAGCCGTACCGCGCGATGCAATGGCATGCCACCAATCGCCAGTAACTCCAACATATTATCAAGGCTTGAAGAGTCCGAACCCGTACGATTAACTAGCGGAACCACATCATCGAGATCGGGTAAAAGTGGAGATTTAAACTTCGGCGTTCTCGCAACGGACCAGTTTCGGTTACCAAGAATAGTATTAATTTCACCATTATGAGCCAACATCCGAAACGGCTGAGCAAGCGGCCATTTCGGTAGGGTATTGGTTGAAAACCGTTGGTGGAAAACGCAAATAGCGGTTTCTAATCGTGGGTCTGACAAGTCCTTATAAAAATGCGGCAGATCCACCGGCATCATCAAGCCTTTATAGCTCATCACCGTTGCGGAAAAGCTAGCAATATAAAATTCCTTATCCTCAGCCAAACGATTTTCAATATGGCGGCGGGCAATAAATAATCGAGCGTCAAACTGTTTGCCTTCCATCCCTTCGGAGGGAGCAATGAAGACGTGTTCAATTACGGGCAGTGTTTCAAGAGCAATAGGACCGAGGCATTGTGGGTCTGTCGGCACTTCCCTCCAGCCACTCAAAACAAGACCTTGACGAGCCAGCTCATGTCCGATCACGGTTTTGGCATGTACTCGACAATCGGCATCCTGGCCAAACATGATCACCCCAACCGCATACAGCTCTGGTAACAAGGTAGAGCAGCTCTTCTCGGCCACAGTCCGCAAAAAGGCATCGGGCTTTTGAATTAACAAACCGCAGCCATCACCCGTTTTGCCATCGGCGGCGATGCCGCCTCGGTGGGTCATGCAGGTTAACGCTTCAATTCCCGTCTGCAACAAACGGTGACTAGACTCACCTTTCGTGTGAGCAATCAAGCCAAATCCGCAATTATCGCGAAACTCATCCAAACGATATAAGCCGTTCGCCATAAAAAACTCTTTTATAACAATGAATTAGAAAGAAGGCCCCCTTTAGAGAATCAAGAGGGGTCGCACAATAAGCAAGATATTTTACACGTCAAATAGTGAGGGGACAAATAAGTCTTAAGCCCTCAAGTTGCAGATAAAGCCGCCGTCAACAACTTGTCACTATAATCAGCGCTGATTATAGCCTTACCAAGACTCTGAAGAAGCACTAATCGAACTTGGCCACCTAATGCTTTTTTATCAACAGCCATCAGCCCCAAAAATTGCTCAGTGGCAATCTCGGGCGGAGCTGTTGGTAGGCCAGCCCGTGCCACCAGAGAAAAGACCCGTTCCCGATCGGCATCTGAAATCCAGCCCAGACGCTTTGACAGATCTGCAGCCATACACATACCCACCGCAACCGCCTCACCATGCAGCCACTCACCGTAACCCTCATGGGTTTCAATAGCATGCCCAAACGTATGGCCAAGATTGAGAATGGCACGCAGCCCACTTTCGCGCTCATCCTGACTAACCACATGTGCTTTCAGACGGCATGAGTGCTCGACAGCATACTGCACGGCACCACTTTCTCTCGCCACTAATCGAGAAATATTCTCTTCAAGCCAGACAAAAAAACCCACGTCGGTGATTAGCCCGTACTTTATTACTTCAGCAAGTCCTGCTCGATATTCCCGCTCAGGTAAAGATTGCAAAGTTGCGATATCGATCAATACACACTGGGGCTGATGGAAAGCACCAATCATATTTTTACCCAGAGCGTGGTTAACTGCTGTTTTACCACCAACCGACGAGTCTACCTGGGCCAGTAAAGTCGTGGGTATTTGAATAAAGTTAACCCCTCTCTGGTAACAGGCTGCTGCGAAGCCGGTTATATCACCAACAACGCCACCGCCCAAGGCAATCAGAGTCGTCGAACGATCATGTCGGTATGTTAGCAAGGCATCAAAAATGGTATTGAGAGTATCTATAGTTTTGTACTGCTCGCCATCCGGCAACACAAGTGTGTTAAGTACGGGGATATCTATATTTTCCAAGAGATTCTTAAGATAGAGAGGCGCGACAGTCTCATTGCTCACAACTAAAACTTGATCACCCTTTATATAAGGTGCTAAATAGCTGGCACTCTTGTGCAAACTGCAACCGATTATGATTGGATAACTGCGCTCGCCAAGATCAACGTTTAATACATTCATTAGATATAGAAGGTAGAATTACAGGGCCGCAATTCTAGCACAGCAACTAAGGTTGCCGAATCAGCACTGGGGTTTATCTAAATACGTTGTCGAATCAATGACGCCAGCTCTTGTGCAGCCAGCGCTGGCGTTTTTTTATGGCCATCAAAAACAATATCAGCAATTTCTTTATATAAGGGCTCTCGCTCTTTGACGATACTCGCTATCATCGCTTTTTTATCACCACCTTGTAGAAGGGGGCGTTTAGTATCTTGCTGCATCCGGTTATAGAGAACCTTTGTTGTCACTGAGAGAAAGACAACAATGCCCGCTCGTTTCATCAACGCCCTATTCTCACTATCGAGGACAGCACCTCCACCAGTGGCAATGACCATGTTGTTACGATTTGCCACTTCACAAAGCATGGCCGACTCCCGCCTACGGAAGCCAGCCTCCCCTTCAACATCAAAAATCCAGGAAATATCTGCACCACAGCTTCGTTCTATTTCCTGATCAAGATCCACAAAGGACTTATCCAGCAAACGGGCCAAGTGCCTACCTATCGTTGTCTTACCCGCACCCATTGGCCCGATAAGAAATACAGGCATCGACTCATTCATCGATCAAGCAGAGAGTCGCCAATAATTCTTGGGGTTATAAATATCAGTATTTCACGCTTGGTACTATCTTTAATTTCATTTCTGAATAAGCGGCCTAAATAGGGGATATCACCTAAGACCGGAACTTTTTCAACGCCATTTAATTCCTCCATCTGGAAAATACCCCCCAAAACTAGCGTCTGACCATCACCCACCAACACTTTTGTTTCAACTTCAGTAACGTTAATTGACGGCACAGAACCACCGTTTGCCGTAGGTACAATTTCCCCGATAGTATCTTGAGTCACAACAAGACTCATGATCACTCGATGATCAGGTGTGATTTGTGGGGTAACATCAAGCTTTAACACAGCCTCCTTAAATTTCAGGGTAGAGATACCTTCATCATCAAGATCTTCGAAGGGTATTTCGCTACCAGCTTTAATAATGGCTCGCTGTTTGTCGCCCGTGAGCACTTTAGGTTGGGAAAGGATCTCCCCAAAACCGTCACTCTCAAGTGCGCTGAGCTCCAAATCGATAAAGGTATTGTCTTTCAACAAGCCCAGAGCCAGACTCCCTGACGGATTTGTAACTCCAAGGTCAACAGCAAGCGATTCAGATAAATCGAGAGAGCCAGTGCCACCAAAAAACTCATCAGGTGAACCGGGGTCGCTGTCCAGCACATTGCGTTGGCCACCAAATTCAAAAATATCGCCCCCAGGGTTTCTTACCCCAGCAACCCCCCATCGAGTACCGACCTCTTTTCTAAAATCGGTGTTGGCAATAATAATTCTCGCCTCAATTTCAACCTGCTTTACTGGAATATCGATGACTTTAATCAAACGATAAAAATCATCAATCTTGTCTTGCACATCTGTCAAAATGATCGTATTTGTTCGCTCATCAACAATAGCACTACCTCGCTCAGACAAAATACTCGAGGTTGCATTTTCGTCATCCTCATTGCCCCCGCCACTCTCATCGTCGTCGGTGTTAAACAGATCAAATAATTCCCTGGCATCAGCATATTTAACGCGAACAAACTCCGTAACCAGTGGAGCCAACTCCACCAATTGTTTATTAGCTTCAACCTGCAAGCGCTCTCGCTCTGCAATTTCTACTGCAGGGGCGACCAGTAAGACATTACCCTCTTGTCTTTTATCGAGACCTTTAGACTTTAAAACGATCTCGAGAGCTTGGTCCCAGGGTACATTTTTTAGCCGTAATGTAATATTTCCAACAACGGTATCACTGGCAACTAAATTGAGATCAGTAAAATCGGCGATCAACTGTAAAACCGATCTAACCTCAATATCCTGAAAATTTAAAGACAGTTTTTCGCCAGTGAATTCAAAACGAGAATTTCTTTTTTCAAGCTCTTCTTGAGTCGGCCGTTTCACACTGACAACATACTGATCATCTGCCTGATAAGCCAAATAATCATATTCTCCGGTCGCTGCAATCACAATCTGCGTTGTTGACCCGTCTTTCTTGCTATCTATAGTTGTTATTGGCGTGGCAAAATCGATCACATCGAGCTTTCTATTTAACGTTTCAGGTAAAGCTGTGCGATAGAAATTAAGGACTACATTCTGTCCAACCTGACTGACATCCACTAACGTATTCGCATCAGCTAGCCCTATAGAAACTAAACCTTCTCCATTTTCACCTCGACGAAAGTCAACGTCAGTAATTTCCCTACTGCGTTCAGAAGCAACATTTTGACTTATATTTTTAGAAGGCAACTCAAACGTAGAAGTATCAACATTGTCCGCCAGAGAAACCCCGCTAGAGGCTCCTATGAGAAGTCGCATTCCATCCTTGTCTTGCAAAGTTTCAAAACCAACAGGGTCTTGCAAATTAACAATAAGTCGAGTTTTTCCTCCAGTACTGAGCACAACGACACTCTGTGCATTATCGAATGCGAGTGGGTATTTTTTCTTGTCTAAAGCACTTGAGGTATTGTCAAACTCGAGAACAATTCGAGCCGGAGAATCTATGGCAAAACTTTTTGGTTCCGGCAAACCACTCGCGGCACCAAGTTTAATTTCAAACTGACCCCCGGGTAGTGTCGAAAAACTAATATCATCAACAGTTGCTGTTTCTGCAAAAGCTGACTGAAACAAGATAAAACTTGATATAACAGCCATCACAGTCTTTGACATCGCTTCTGCCAACTGCTTGATAACATTCATTCCTAACTCCTCAAAATTTCTCATTAATTGCTCCCCTTGAGGGCCAACGTTCTGGGTCGTTCGACCCAGCCACCTTTCCCATCAGGGACAATCTCTAGTACTTCCATTCGGGTATCCGACACATTAGTAACCCTGCCATGGTTTTTCCCTAAGTAATTACCAATGGTTATTCTGTGGACACCTCCATCGCCATCATCAACAAGAGACCAGGTTGTCCCCCCTTGGTCAAGAACCCCCACCAATGAAAATGACGAAAAGTTAAATCCTTCAAGGTATTCTTTTTTTCGATTTTCATCAGGCTCTACAGCCAACTTGCCTGAAGAATCTTCTTTTGCGATAGCTGACAAAGGCATATCGAAAGGACTGCGAAAAGCAATGGCGCTGTAGCGAAACGTTTGATAAGGACGAAAGGTCGGCAATGGTTCTATTTCACCAACAGGCTGGCTTCTGGCACCCTCCATAAACAACTGTAAATCTTCATGATGTTTATCACCGCAACCTGCGATCAACCCTAATGTCAGTGTTAGTGTTAGCGTCTTTATTATAATGCCAGTATCCATTTTCAATCTTCCTGACCTTTATATCGATAAGTTTTTGCGTCCACTTCAAAGATGAGTCGATTTCCTGCTTCATTCGCTTTCATCGAGTAATCGTGTAATGTAACGATTCTAGGCAAGCCCGCAACACCACTCACAAAGGTGCCAACGTCATGATACCCACCCTCTGCAACAATTTTGATGGGCAACTCGACATAAAATTCCTCTGATTGTTCCGGCTGCAGAGAAATAGTCTTGATTTCCAAACTGCTGCCATAGCCAATTTCAGTAATATCCTCTAGCAAACCAGGCACTTCTGTATCACCAGGCAACTGAGCAAGTAATGTCCCGAAGGACTCCTCAACTTCAACCATTTGCTGACGATAAGCCTCTAGATTTGCCGCCTCAAACGCTTTTTCCTGATAAGTCTTCCGCAAGCTGGTTTCCTTTGCAGCAACTGACTCCAAACTCAGGTATAAATCCTTTACATGGAAGAAATAACCCAACACAACAATCAGAATAAAAACGGCGGCACAAAGCAGCGCTTTAAAAAGAATGGGCCAAACCCCAATATTCTGATACTCCAACTCTGAGATATCCAGTTTGGCTAGCTGGAATTCTTTATTTTCATCCGCCACCTTAAACTCCCTCCGCATCAGCTTCATCCAGCGTCATATTCAACCGAACCTGAAGCTCAAAACGGCTACCTTGGTCCCCAAGCGTATCATTCGCATCAACTTTGGTAAGATTCGGTTCTTTAAAGCGTTCGGAGGCATCAAGTTGACGCATTAATGACGAAATCCGATTGTTTGACTCAGCAAATCCGACTAAGGATACATTTTCACCGACACGTTTTGCCTCGATAAAGAAGACACCACTTGGAACAGAGCGCACGAATTCATCGAACACCTTAACAATCCCAGGGCGGTTCCCCTGTAAAGCTTTAATAACCTCCATACGTTCCAGCACTTGCTGGCGACGCAACTTTAACTCTTTAATTTCTTTAACTTTTTCATCGAGCATGGCTATTTCACTGTTCAACAAATTGTTTCTATCAGTCTGCCACTCAATTTGTCCATTGACCCAATAACCCCAAGCTACCGCCAAGAACAAAGCAATAGCTGCGACCATCCCGAGAACAATCAAAAACTCTTTCTTTTTTTCCTGACGTTCAATTTCTCGCCAAGGAAGTAGATTCACATTCGTCATGGTTATTCAAAGCTCCTTAACGCCAGGCCAGCCGCTATCATCATTGCCGGAGCATCCACAGCCAAAGCTACAGCATCCACTTTGCCACCAACCGCCATATTGGCAAAAGGGTTAGCAATAACCGTCGGTAACCCTAGTTTTTCTTCCACCTCTTCCCTGAGGCCATCAGTAGCAGCTACGCCTCCTGCAAGAACAAGCTGGTCAACATAGTTGTATTGACTCGAAGAAAAGAAGAACTGCAAAGATCGAGAAATTTGTTGAATTAAGGCTTCTTTAAAAGGATTTATAATTTCGGTTTCATAATCTTCAGGCAACCCCCCCTGCTTTTTGGCCTGCCCTGCCTCCTCGAGAGAAAGACCGTAACGACGCTGAATCTCCTCGGTTACCTGCCTTCCCCCAAACAACTGCTCTCTGGTATATAAAGTTTTACCTTCAACAAGAACGCTCAAGGTCAACATCGTAGCCCCAATATCGGCAATCGCAACAATTTGGTCGCCTACGTTATCAAGCTGTTTAGAAATGAGATTAAAGGCTCGCTCGATGGCGAAGACCTCCACATCAACAATTTTAGGTATGAGCCCTGCTGCGCTCAAAGCTTCGACACGAAGGTCCACATTCTCACGCCGACAAGCCGCCAGCAAAACATCCACTTGATCGGGGTTTATTTCTGATGTCCCAATCACTTCGTAATCTAATGCGACCTCATCTAAGGGATAAGGGATGTATTGATCAGCTTCCAAGGACAACTGGGATTCCATAGCCTGATCACTTAAGTCACCGGGCATCTCAATCACCTTAGTAATAACGGCAGAGCCGGCTACAGCAACGGCTGCATCCAGTGTCTTTGGTTTAGCCTGAGAAACCACCTTACGAATGGTTTCTTCTAAAGCGTCCACATCGTTGATGTTCTTCTCTACCACAGTGCTTTGCGGTAAAGGTCGAACCAGGTAGCTCTCAACACGGTACCGATCACCGACTTTGCTCAATTCAAGTAATTTAACTGTGGAGGACGTTATATCAATCCCTAAAACAGGCCTTGTTTGCTTATCCAGAAAACTAAAAATCCCCATCTTTATTCTTTAATCCCTGCAGTTAGGCAAAATTAATAAAAATTATACATTCGTTAGCTGTGCAAATGTTTCAAGTACAAATCACCGGACGCTTACCACTATAATGCTGTACTACTACGAGTCGGCTAACCTTAAACAATGAAACGCTTTTCAACCCTGATGTTTCGCTTCACCTATCTGCTGTTAATTCCAGCACTGGGCGGCGCGCTGATCATCGCTACCAGCTTATATCTCTACCTTAGTCCGAAATTACCTCCTGTGGAAACCCTTAAAACCGTTAAACTTCAAACACCTTTGAGAGTTTATTCACAAGATATGAAACTTATTGGTGAGTTTGGCGAAAAACGCCGAACACCAATAAGTTTCGACGCGATCCCCCCGCTGTTTGTCAATGCTGTTCTTTCTGCCGAAGATGATGGTTTCTATTCTCATATTGGTGTCGATTTTAAAGGTTTAGCCCGAGCAGCAATGGAACTGGTTACCACTGGACACATACAAACCGGCGGAAGCACCATAACCATGCAGCTAGCCAGAAACTTCTTCCTCACCCGTGAACAGAGTTTTATCCGCAAATTCAATGAGATACTGCTCGCCCTGCGAATAGAAGACGAACTAGAAAAAGATGAAATACTAGCCCTTTACGCCAACAAAATTTATCTCGGCAATCGCTCCTATGGTGTAGAAGCAGCAGCAATGACCTATTATGGAAAATCCATCAGCGAGCTTTCCCTCGCTCAAATGGCAATGATTGCCGGTCTACCCAAAGCTCCTTCAAGCTTTAACCCTATTATCAACCCTGAGAGAGCTTTGACACGGCGTAACTGGATACTCGGGCGCATGTACAAACTTGGATACATTGACCGAATAGCACTCGAACAAGCCCGAAGCGATATTATTACCGCCCAATACCATGGCTCACTAAAAGATTATGACGCACCCTATGTCGCTGAAATAGCTCGCCAAACTGCGGTGGATTTATTAGGCGCCGAAGCTTACATTTCTGGCTTTTCAGTATTCACAACGATTAATAGCACACTGCAACGCCACGCAGACCGGGCTCTCCTCGATGGATTACTAAGCTATGACTGGCGCCATGGCTACCGCGGACCCGAAGCTCATATCGAAACCCCAGAGCAATGGCCAACTGTTTTACAGGACACACCTATCGTAAGGGATTTGGAACCTGCGATTATTTCCAGCATTGAGGAAAGCGGTATCACGCTGCTAGCCCGAAACAACCTCAGTATCACACTCACTACCGAAGTAGCGTTAAAAAACTTACGGAATTATATTTCAGAGAATAAACGCAGCGCGCCAATTAAAGATCTCAGCTCCGTATTTTCTATCGGTGACCTTGTTCGTATTCGTCGCAATGCAAATGACGAGTGGCAACTCACCCAAATCCCCGATGCACAGGCCGCTCTCGTTTCTCTCAACCCTGATACCGGCGCAATACAGGCTATGTCAGGTGGCCTTGATTTTTATCAAAGTCCTTTTAACCGCGTAACTCAAGCTCAACGTCAGCCGGGCTCCAATTTCAAACCTTTTATCTACGCTGCCGCTTTAGAAAAAGGTATGACGCCCGCCAGTATTATCAACGATGCACCCCTCACCTTTGACGACAAAAATATCGAAACACAGTGGCGGCCTGTCAACAGTGGCGGTAAATTTTATGGCCCTACTCGATTGCGCCAAGCTCTCTATTTATCCCGCAATTTGGTTTCTATTCGCGTTTTGCAATCAACAGGTATTACCTACGCCATCAATACCGCCTCTAAATTTGGCTTTAATCGCAAACAACTCCCCCACGATTTATCGCTCGCACTGGGCAGTCACGCTGTTACACCGCTTGCTATTGCAGGGGGCTATGCAACTTTTGCCAACGGTGGTTACAAAATCGAACCCTATCTAATCGAACGTATAACCGGCAGTGACGACGAAATAATTTTTCAGGCTTCTAATCCCGTAGTATGCCGCAACAACTGCACTAATAGGAACGACGTAGAACAAAACAATAGGGCTACTCTCAACACGACAGAACAAAGCACTCAAGCCGAAGCAATCAACTCGACA
>JARGOV010000002.1:184319-192620 GCA_029212965.1 Porticoccaceae bacterium | reverse complement strand
GGCTACTCTCAACACGACAGAACAAAGCACTCAAGCCGAAGCAATCAACTCGACACCTCTAGCAGCAGAGCGGATATTAGAGCCTCGAGTCGCCTATCTGATTGACTCCATGCTCAAAGATGTTGTCAAACGAGGCACTGCCACTAGAGCTCGGGCGATGAAGCGTAATGATATTGCCGGTAAAACCGGCACCACCAATGGCCCCAGAGATGCTTGGTTTTCAGGCTACAACCCTGACCTGGTCACAACCACATGGCTTGGTTTTGACGACAATAGTAAGATCGGTCGACGTGAGTTCGGCGGCTCGGCTGCATTGCCGATATGGATAGATTATATGGGTACTGCGCTCGCAAACCGCCCACAGCGCCTCCACCCCCAACCAGCTGGATTGGTTTCAGTGCGTATTGACCCGGCAACCGGACTGCGGGTTTCTCCCAACGCAAAAAATGGCATTTTTGAACTCTTTCGAGAAGAAAATATACCGGCATATGGGCACAGTAGTAATCCTGGCCAGACTTTCGATGCCGACACCTCACTACCGGAGGATATTTTCTAGTCTCTTTCTTATTTCAATAACCGTTGCTATTTAGAGCTACATTTATTGAGCATCAAGTCCCGACAATAAATTTCGCCAGGGGAAAGCGCTATCACCCAACACATAAAAGTACGGGTTTAGCAACGCGTCCTTTTCGTTGTAACGCAGTAGCTCTAGATCAGCATTGATTACCTGACCGCCCGCTGCCTCAACAACAGCTTGCGCCGCTGCCGTATCCCACTCCATTGTTGGTGCCAATCGTGGATAAATATCAGCACTTCCCTCGGCTACTAAACACAACTTCAGTGAACTACCCATATTACAGGTATCAGTGTGACCCAAATCTTTTGTAAGGCGCGTTAACAGATCATCGACAGCACCGGCCCCATGGCTACGGCTCGCCACTACCGTTACTGGCTTGTCCGCCCCACCACGACCACTCATTGAACGCACCGCAATGGATTTTGCAGGCTCATCACCTTCAATTTTATGCGCGCCAACGCCCTGTAAACCGGTGTAAGTAACACCGCTAACAGGCACATGCACCACACCCAAAACAGGGGTGTGGCTGTCAACTAAAGCTACATTTACAGTGAACTCACCGCTGCGCTTGATGAACTCTTTGGTGCCATCAAGGGGGTCGATAATCCAGTAACGCTGCCATTGACTGCGCTCTGAAAAAGCAGGCGCTGCTGCCTCCTCACTCAATACCGGCACACCTTCCAATAAACCCTCTAAACCGCCGACCAATATATGATGGGCTGCCAAGTCAGCCGCCGTCAGTGGCGACTCATCGGCTTTCACCTCAACGCCATGATCACTGCGGGTATAGATCTCTAAAATAGCCTCACCTGCACGACGGCAAAGTGCCACCACTTCATCCACAATATCTTTATTCACGACTGCCTGACTCACATCCACTCCTTAATTCTTTTACCGTAAAAGACCGCTCACCTATTTAATAGGTGAGGACTGTAAATAATCTCGTGCCATATACAAAGCAGTAATCGAAACACCATCACTGACATCTGGTCGATCCACCAGTTCAGCCAGATTGTCGAGAGGCCATTCCATCGTCGCCATTGGCTCCGGCTCATCCCCCGGCAGAGATTCCTCGTACAAATCCCAAGCGACCAACACGTCGATACTGCGTTCCATATAAGATGGTGTTAAATGAACGTTTTTTAAAAAACGTAGCTCTCGGGCACCAACACCCGCCTCCTCTTTGAGCTCTCGGTTACCCGCCGCCAGATTGTCCTCCCCCGGATCTATCGCACCTTTGGGCAAACCCCACTGATAGGCATTAATACCGGCGCTATATTCCTGTACTAGAATCACCGAGCCCTGGGCCGTTACCGGCACAACAGCAACTGCACCATAGCCCGACGAAGCCAGACGCTCATAAGTGCGCTCTACGCCATTTGAAAAACGTAAATCTAACTGCTCAATCTGAAACAGGCGTGTGCGAGCAATAGGCTTTCGCTTTAATATCAGAGGATTAGTCGGCATACTCGAGCCTTTCATTTTGACGTGCCATTTTTATTCAACTTTTTTATCCCATAGGTATTATTAACCATGCTCGACTGGAACACCATTGACACCGTATTGCTCGACATGGATGGCACACTGCTCGACCTGCACTTTGATAATTTCTTCTGGCAACATCACCTGCCGGCTCGTTATGCTGAACTGCATAAAATTGAGCCCAAAGCTGCACTCGATAAACTCTACAAACGCTTTGAAGAAAAGCGTAGCTCCATTGAATGGTATTGCACTGATTTCTGGTCGGCTGAACTCGGTCTTGATATTCCCGCGCTGAAAAAAGAAGTGCAACACCTCATTGCCGAACGCCCCCATGTGCGTCAATTTTTAAACGCACTGGGCAAAACATATCGCCAACGCATACTCATCACCAACGCCCATCGTGACAGCCTCAACTTGAAACTCGACATCACTGGAATCGACAACCTGCTCGACACGCTAATTTCGTCCCACGATTATAGTGCGCCCAAAGAATTACCCGCCTTTTGGCAGAGTCTCAGCAAACAAATTGAATTCGACCCGAAACGTACCCTGTTTATTGATGACACCGAGGATATGCTCAGTGCAGCCGAAGATTTTGGCATCGCCCACCTACTCTGCATTCGCCAGCCCGATAGTAAAACCGCAGCGCGTACTGAACTAAAATACCCTGCCATAGAACATTTCTCAGACCTATTGCCGATCGACTAAAGCTCCCATGGAAAAAGTCCGCATTGATAAATGGTTGTGGGCCGCAAGGTTTTTCAAAACCCGCGCCCTGGCCAAAGCTGCCATCGAAGGTGGCAAAGTACATATCGCGGGTCAACGGGTAAAAGTCAGCAAGGAACTAAAAACAGGTATCGAGCTTACCATTCGCCAGGGCTGGGACGAAAAACAGATACAAGTTGATGCGTTGAGCGATAAACGCAAAGGGGCTCCTGAGGCCTCTGCCCTGTATACCGAAACAGAACAAAGCATCCTCAACAGAGAGCAGCGCGCCGCTGAACGCAAGGCAGCAAACAGCAGTCACTATCCCTCAGACCAACGGCCGAATAAGAAACAACGCCGGCAAATCCACCGTTTTCAACGCGAGCAAAAACTCGATTAGACAGCCCAGCCGATCAAGTACTCTGGACAACATCGGAGATCTTTCGTACATTGCAGCCCCGCTGAGCGAGTCCACCAACCTATCGGTAAAGTCATGCTTAAACCCGACAATGATCTGCTACACAGATTCCTCTTTGAACAGAGTGATATACGCGGTGAAATCGTCTCTTTACAAGACAGTTATCAGACCGTGCTTGCCAACCACAAACAATTTGCACCACTACTATCGCCAGCGATTAACACCCTGCTTGGCGAATTTCTCAGCGCTGCGGCCCTCCTGAGTGCCACATTGAAATTCGACGGCATTATCACCCTACAAGCGAAACCTAAAACACCTGGCCCCCTTGAGCTGATCATGGCTGACTGTACGCGCCACAATAATTTACGCGCCGTGGCACGTCTCAATGAACACAGAGCACCTGCCAGCGTAGAACAATGTGGTTTTCGCGCACTACTCGAAGGCGGGTTTCTAGTGATTACTATCGACCCCGCTAAAGGCGAGCGCTATCAGAGTGTTATCGCTATTGAGCACGATTCATTAAGTGATTGTCTGAACACCTATTTCCAGCAATCAGAGCAACTTCCTACCCGCATCTGGTTGGCAGCCGATGGCAAGAGAACCTCTGGGTTACTGCTGCAAGCCTTACCCCTTCAGCTACAGAGCTCAGAACAACGTAGCGAGCTTTGGCAACACTTAACTTTGCTAGCCGATACCTTAAAAGGTGACGAGCAACTGGCACTGGGGCACGAGGAACAATTACACCGCCTATTCCACCAAGAGACCTTACAGCTGTTCGAACCCACAGCCCAGCAGTTTTGCTGTAGCTGCTCGCGCACTCGCACAGCCAATATGCTAATGAGTTTGGGCAAGGAAGAAGTCGATGCCATTCTCAAAGAACAGGCCAATATTGAAATTAGCTGCGAATTTTGCCATTACGTCTACCAATTCAGCGCCGCACAAGCAACACAGCTGTTTATCGACACGCCACCGACCTTGCATTAAGGGCATGTTTTTTCCCTTCGCCCAGAGGCCATTTTCTGGCATAATTGGCGCCCTTTTTTGGCATGACCCGGATTGCGAATAGCACGCTACCCCTTAAACCGTTCACAGGATTGAAACTAATGACCGACTTTGATACTTCTGCGGCAACCATTTACACTGACCTGAGTTCCGCTGAACTGATCGAACAATCCCTTCATCGCAAAGAGGGCGTGCTCACTCATACCGGCGCCTTACGTGCAGAGACCGGGCATCACACCGGCCGCTCACCCGCCGACCGTTTTATTGTCGAAGAGCCCAGCACCAGCGATGCCATTAACTGGGGGCCGGTCAACCGTCCTTTCCCTCAAGACAAATTCGATGCTCTATGGGATCGCGTGGAATCTTATATTGCTGGCATTGACCGCTTCGTATCCTACCTGCACATTGGTCAGGACAGAGAACACTACATCCCCGCCAAGGTCACGACAGAGACCGCCTGGCACAACCTCTTCGCCAGAAACATGTTCATCCGCACCGAACAATACAACCCGGCGAGTAAAGAAGGCTGGCAAATTCTTCACGCCGCCAACTTTGTTTGTGAGCCCGAGCGCGACGGCACTACCAGCAGCGGTGTGGTAATCATTAACTTCGCGCAACGCAAAGTACTCCTTGCCGGCATGAAATACGCTGGCGAAATGAAAAAGAGTATGTTCTCAGTACAGAACTTCCTACTGCCTGAGAAAGACGTAATGCCCATGCACTGTGCGGCCAACGTAGGTGAAGACGGCGATGTCGCTTTGTTTTTCGGCCTCTCTGGCACCGGAAAAACCACGCTCTCGGCCGATCCACTACGCTATCTTATCGGCGATGATGAGCACGGCTGGAGTAAAGGCGCGGTCTTCAACCTCGAAGGCGGCTGTTACGCCAAGACCATCGATCTCAGCCAGAAGAACGAACCCGTTATTTGGGATGCCATTCGCTTTGGCGCCATCGTCGAAAATGTCGTCCTTAATGAAAAACGCGAGCCCGATTACTGCGACACTTCACTGACCGAAAATGGTCGTTGCAGCTATCCCCTCGAGCACGTAGAAATGCGCTCTGAAAAAAACCGCGCGGGTGAACCCAAGCATATTATGTTCCTCACCTGCGATGTCACCGGCGTCTTACCTCCGGTGTCTATTTTGTCGAAAGAAGCGGCAGCCTACCACTTCCTCAGTGGCTACACCGCTCGCGTCGGTTCGACCGAACTCGGTGGCGAATCGGGCATTAACCCTACGTTCTCAGCCTGTTTCGGCGCTCCGTTCATGCCCCGCCCCGCTGGGGTTTACGCCGAATTATTGATGAAGCGCATCGAAGATTTTGACAGCAAGGTCTACCTGGTAAACACTGGCTGGACTGGCGGCGCAGGGGGTTCAGGCGGCACTGGCGCCCGCTTCCCCATCCCCGTTACCCGCTCCATTATCACCGCTATTCAAAATGGTGATCTGGAAAATACCGAAACGGCACAGCTACCACTCTTGAACCTCCAATTTCCCGTTGCCGTACCGGGTGTTGAACAACGCTACCTCAACCCCCGTGAAGCCTGGGAAGACAAAGGCGCTTATGACAAGCAAGCCGCTAAACTAGCAGGCCTGTTCATTGAAAACTTCAAGACCTTCGATGTATCTGACGACATCAACCAAGCAGGGCCTAGCTTATAAGCCCTGATTCATCGAACGGCTTACTCAGTAACTGAGAGTAAACGCCAGGCATAAAAAAAGCACCTCGCTGGTGCTTTTTTTATGCCTGGCAATTTGCTCAGCCAACTCATTTAATTCCCCACTCTAAGCTAACTCTGCGGCGTGATTCTCATTGGCCATCACCTCGAGCAAGCCCTGGCGATAAAACTGCAAGCTTTTATCACGCTCACCTAGACGCCCCAAAACTTCCGCTAGCTCGGCATAGGTTTCAGGTCTACTTTCAAGTTTTAAGGCCGCCTCAAAGTAATCGCGGGCCTTGCCCCATAGATCACTGCGTTTACATAAACGCGCCAGAATCAACAACAGATCAGCATTTTCCGGCTGCTCTTTGAGCCACGCTTCAGCGATTTTCAAGCGCTGTGCAGTATCACCTTCAAGCTGACCGTAAGCCGCCAACAAGCGCTTATCCCAAGTGTTCTTGATAGCTTTGCGAAGCTCCTTTTCAGCAAGCGCAGCTTCACCAACTTGAACCAAGAGCGCTGCGTGGTTAGCAACAACAGAGGGCGCAGATCTTACTTTTCTCGACGTTCGCCCCCAAAGATCCGATAGGTTTTGTTTATTTTTAGCCATATCAGCGTCGAGATTGTTAGCCAATTGACCTAATTGCGCCCCACGGATCAGAACCTCGAGCTGATACAGCCCCTCAGCATCCAACACTTTATTGGCACGTAAATCAGCCAGTAGTTTTTCAAGTTGATCCCACTGCTTTAAATTTCGGTACGCTTTTTCAAGCAAGCTGAGTATATAAGGGTGCTTGGGGTGACGGCCGTACAAGTCCTGTAAAACCGGCAGGGCTTCAGCATAGCTGCCATCGTTAAGAAGCAGACGCACTCGAGTCAGCGCCACCGCCATCTCATTGCGCGAATCAGCTTTTTCCGCCAAATTCAAAAGGCGGTCAACCTCTTCTGTATTACCCAATTCCGCCGCTGCATTAGCCGCACCCAGATAATTAATCAGGCCGATTTCAGAATCGGCCGCGGACTTTGATAGCTGTCTACAGGCCGATGTCCAGCGACCTTCAGCTAAATCGAGAAGACCTTGGTACGTTAATCGATTATTCTTCTGTTGCTGTTTCACCTTCCAGTTTTTCGTCAAATGCATACCCGGCATCACTAAAGACCGTATTAAGCTCATCAACACCCGTAATAGTAGCCACAGAGCGATTATTACTAACACGCCTGTCCACAGGGTAAATTGAACAACCATAGAACCCACTGAAACGAGAATAAAACCCGGGTATTCTCCAACCAGCCAATAAAAAAAACTGCCACCAACGGCGGCCAGTATTAAAAGTACAATTACGATTCTCACGCTGATCAACCCTCCCTGTTGCCAAACCGGCTCTGGGCAGTATCTTTATAATCCCGTAATCTATACAAAGAGGCGCTAATATCGGGCAATTTTTGCTCCACCGCTTCGGCCTGTAAAGCCTGCAGCTGCTCAATAAATGTACGGGTGTCGTTATTGGCCACAAAAAACTGGGCGATCTCTTTTTCAACGCGAGCAAGGCTAGCCTGATAAATTTTTGCTTCTTCACGCAGCACGGCCTGCTGTGCGTTACCGAGAGAAATTAACAAGCTATTGCGCAGCTGGGTTTCACGGTCAATGGACATTACAGGGGCCAGCGGCTGTTCAAGGGAGCGCACATGAAAATGTCTATCGATAAAGTCCTGTGCCGCCTGGGAAAGATTGCTCCAAAGATTTTGGTACCAAGGTTTCTCGAACTGTGCAACGCCCTCATCCAGAGAAGCAAGCTGATCTACGTCGTCAGCGACTTCAAGACCATGGGCTGGCAAGGCAGAAAAAGTCATCACCCAATCAGACAAAGTGCCAATGCGAAGAAAAATACCCTCGCGGTCAATTATGGCAGTGCCACGTAAGGTAGTAATGTTCTCCGACAACGTTTTTCGAAGTGCCATCAGCCCTGGATCATCAAGCTTAGCCAACAGTTGGTCTGCCGATTCAAGCAAAGTTTGAGCACCTTTAGGGCTACGTTCAACCAGTAAACGCTGATTGGCTAGGCGAATCAAAAATTCTGCTTCATCCAGCAAATGCTTGCCGCGACTGGGACTATCATTGTTTTCAAATAACTCTAACTGGCGTTGCTGTTCTTCTCGCAACGTTTGAAACCGACCCTCAAACGTTGCGACGAGGAGTTCTTGTTCAGCCGAGTTTCGCTCAATTTTTTGCTGTAAAGCCTCAATCAAGGCACTTTGTTGAAAGAAGGTTTGCGTGCTTGACGCTCGATCCTGCCAGAGTGTCAGCCCAAACCAACCTAGGACGACACCGCCAACAATAATGAACAACAATAAAAAAACTGTTAATAGGCGCCAGCCTCTACCGGTCGCGTTTTTCTTGGTTGTATTTTGAGTATCACTCGCAATCTTAACCTCGGCCTTATTCTTTGCTATCGCGTC
>JARGOV010000002.1:162873-184219 GCA_029212965.1 Porticoccaceae bacterium | reverse complement strand
TATTTTGAGTATCACTCGCAATCTTAACCTCGGCCTTATTCTTTGCTATCGCGTCAGGAACCGACTCAACATCCGGTTTGTCTTGCGTGCTATCTGCTTGTTTTTTGTTATTCACTCGTCATCCCGCTTTTCTATGAGTATTCTTGTTAACCAAACACTTCTTGCTAAACACCAGATTTTATCCATCACTGAGCACGAGTGTACCAGTCCAAAACACTATGCTCCACGTCTTCAGCTAGCGCACTAGCCGCAAGGTGCACCGAATGAAAACCCCTTCTGCGCGCCAGACTTGCCACTCGTTCGCTTGGCACGATTATCGGTAAACTTTTCAATGTCATCCAATAAGCCTCGGGCACAACACTGAATAATGCATCCACAACTTGGGTACTATAAATCAGAATCAGAGGTGTCTGTGTCTCTAATAGCTCAGCGATTGCCTCGCGATGGAGAGAATCGATAACACGGCGGTAAAGCTCGCAGCAATCCACACTTGCTCCACGGGTCTTCAAAGTGTGTTCGAGCAACTCTCTTCCCTGCCCGCCTCTAAAAATAATTATTTTCTCACCTTGCACTGCATTCAAAGCGGCTAGCGCTAATAGGGCCTCACTGGTAAAACCCATATCGGGTACAACAACGCTCACACCGAAATCTCGCAAGGGCTGAGCAGAGGTCGGACCGACCCCAAAATAGTCAATACCCACGGGTTGCATCGGCCAATAGCGATCCAGCCAACACGTGACTAATTGTGCGGCATGGTGACTAATAACGATGGCTTTATCGTAATCGCAAAGATTCATCACCTGCTGCTTAACCATTTCATCATTCACTCCAGCCGCCTCAATTCTAATGACAGGATAGTGATGGCAGGTAGCGCCAAGTGCTTCGAAGCGGGCTAGTAAAGGATCCTGCATAGGGGCATTGCTAGATAACTTGAATGCAGGCAGTTCCCCCAAAACTGGTGAAGCTGAGCTAGCGCGTAAGCCAAGAATATGCAGGCCATCCAATATCGACATCTTTAGTGAGCCGTAATGGCCGCGAGGATTTTATCTGCACCTCGCCCCAGCAAGCGTTGGGCCAGTTCAATACCGAGCCGTTCGGCAGACTCGGCACCACCTGTAATCTCCTCCCGCAGCATCACGCTGCCATCGAGAGAGCCCACAAGAGCACGTATATAAAGCTGATTGTCACCCACGAGCTGGGCATAACAGGCAATTGGCACCTGACAGCCACCTTCAAGTTCACAATTGACGGCCCTTTCTGCGGCAACACAAGTTGCAGTATCGCCGTGATGAAGCACGCTGAGCAGTGCTTGCGTTTGCTCGTCATCAGCACGGCACTCAATACCCACGGCGCCTTGACCCCCTGCCGGTAAAGATTGGTCGACGGGGATACGCTGGGATATTCTGCCGGCCATTTCAAGGCGCAGCAAACCCGCAGTCGCGAGAATAATGCCGTCATATTCATCATTGTCTAGCCGTGCTAAACGGGTGTTGACGTTACCTCGCAAATCGAGAACCTCAAGTTGAGGATAACGTTCCATTAGCTGGCATTGGCGACGCATACTGCTAGTACCAACGCGCGCATTAGCCGGTAGCTGATCAACACTTTGGTAGTGATTGGAGGCGAAGGCATCCCGTGGATCTTCCCGCTCACAGATCACCGGCAAAGCCAAACCATGAGGCAGAACCATAGGCACATCTTTCATCGAATGAACTGCAATATCGGCCCGCCCCTCGAATAATGCCATTTCAAGCTCTTTGACAAAGAGTCCCTTGCCGCCAATTTTAGCGAGAGGCGTGTCGAGAATTTTGTCCCCCCGGGTTGTCATACCAATAATATCAACGTGTAAATCCGGATGAACCTGCATCAAGCGATCGCGAACAAAGTACGCCTGCCACAGGGCCAATGGGCTTTTACGCGTGGCAATACGCAATATCTGCATGGGTATACTCATTAAGGTAGTGAAAAATCATCCCGTTTCTGCCACATTGTCAAGGTGCACGAAAAACGTAACTAATAACCGGCCAGGGGAATAATGACGATAGATAATAACAGATTCGAAACGCTAAATAGCCTGTAGTCTGGCCAAACAGCAACCCGTATCGAAAGCTTTAAGCCGTTCACCAGCAAAGCATCGCAGAGTTACATCTAGGGAGAAGAGGGTTTAGAAAGAGAACAATTTAGGGTTTTCTGATCAAATTTTTTCTAACAAACGACGCACAGGTGTAATATGCCGACGGCTCACCTGTGGTTTAATATCGAGGTCTTTAAGGCGTACAAAGCAGTGGCCATCACTGTCGCGCTCCAACCCCTCAATATGCAAGACTGAAACCAGCGCATTGCGATGAATACGTACAAAACGCCCCTCAAACTCGCCTTCCAACTCTTTTAGAGTATCGTCGAGCAAGGCCTCGCCATCGGTGTGATAAGCCGTCACGTATTTATGATCAGCCTGAAAAAGACGGACATTCGTGATAGCGATTAAATCTATTTCACCCCTATTTTTCGAAGCTAAGTGAGTACGTCCACTACTGCCAAGCCCTACTGTGTCCTGCAGACTATTGAGCTGCGCTTTATTAACCCGCCCGGTTCGGTTCAATGCTGCATCCAGGTCAGCTTGCTTCACCGGTTTGAGCAAATAGCCAATGGCCTGAGAAGAAAAGGCTTCGATGGCGTAATCCTCATAAGCAGTACAAAAAATCACGGCCGGAGGTGGGTCTAGTTCTGCCAGATGCTGAGCTGCTGCAATACCATCCATACCGGGCATACGTACATCCATCAGCACCACATCAGGGTTCGTGTCTCGCGCTTGCTGAATCGCCTGTTGACCAGTTTCAGCCATAGCGACAACATTAAAATCCGGCAGCGAAGCCACCATCCTTTGCAGACGGTCACGCGCTAAGGGCTCATCATCAACAATCAATACGTTCATAAAAAAACAACTCACCCCCCCAATGGGAAGTTAATATGCGTAATGTAATGATTATCCATTCTCTCGGCGCGTACCACTGCAGTTGGCCCGAAATGTGCCACAAGTCGCTTTTGCACATTGTCAATGGCCATTTTGCTGCCTTTGTTGTGCTGCATTCTCTGGCTGCGAGGATTACCCACCGTCAAAATTAGGCGTCCATTAATACGCTTCACACTTATTTTGATAAGACCCCCTTCCGGTAACAATTGAATACCATGGTAGACAGCGTTTTCCAAAACGGGCTGTAAAGTAAGACTGGGGATTTGCACGTCACCGTAATCGCCGATTTCCCACTCTGTTTGCAAACGTTCTCCAAGACGCAGTTTTTCAAGAGCCAGATAACTACGGCACAGTGCCAGCTCCTCACGCAGTGGCACCAAAGTATGGGCATCATCGAGAACTCGACGGAATAAATCGGCAAGATCAACCACCACCTGCTCCGCCTTATCAGGGTCTATCGCAATCAGGCTGGCAATAATATTCATGCTATTAAATAAAAAATGCGGGCGTATTCTCGATTGCAATTCCTGAATGCGAGAAGCTTCCGCCAGATTATTTAATGTCACAACCTGCCGCTGAAGGTGCAAATAGCACAACATCACCGCGGTGAGTAATGAAGCAGCGACTACAGCTTGGATCATCGTAAAGTGTTGAAACAAAGGATCAAATACCACAAACAGGCTCAACTCGACAGCCAGAACGGCCAGCACCAGCACCGCAGCCATCACAGCATAACTGAGCACCACCTCATTAGCGCTAAAGGCCGTCCACACCATTCGCTCCACAAGCCAGACCAATGATCCTGCGAGTGAAGACGCTAGCAGCGCCAATAAACACATCTGAGCCAGCACTGACCAGCTAATAGGCGACTGACCAGCGCTCAACCATGCCATGACAAGGCACGAACACTGGCCAAGGAGCAAAACCCCAAGCCAACTTCCACTTTTCAAGATGCCGACCCGAGGCAACTCAGGCCTAGGTGGCAGGGTCGCCGGGTTACTATTTACTGGTTTGTCTTTTCTTCGTTCCACTTTCAGCTTTCTCACCCAGTGCATTCAATGAATTCGCTATAATGCGTCATTTTTACATACTAGGCACCTTCGTCACGGCAAGAAAGCCACGAAAAACCACTCGAGGTAACAATGAGCGACAAAAAATCATCCAATCAGTCCTGGGGCGGGCGCTTTAGCGAACCCACTGATGCCTTCGTTGCCCGCTTTACAGCCTCAGTCAACTTTGATCAACGCCTTTATAAGCAGGACATCGAGGGTTCACAAGCCCATGCAGCCATGCTAACCCAGGTGGGCATTCTCAACGAGCAGGAACACCAGCAAATAAAGACGGGGCTCGACGAAATCCTCAATGATATAGAGACAGGTATTTTTCAATGGTCGGTAGAGCTTGAAGATGTCCACATGAATATTGAGGCGGCTTTGACCGCCAAGATTGGCGTCACGGGTAAAAAGCTACACACCGGCCGCTCACGCAATGATCAGGTAGCTACCGATATTCGTCTCTGGCTACGCAGCGAAATTACCACCATTCAGCGCGAGCTACATCGCCTGCAAGAGGGCCTACTGTTTATCGCCGAGCGTGAAGCCAGCACCATCATGCCCGGTTTTACCCACCTGCAAACGGCCCAACCGGTAACTTTCGGCCACCATTTACTCGCCTGGTATGAAATGCTAGCGCGCGATCAGGGCCGGCTGGCCGATTGCAAAAAAAGACTGAATCAATCACCACTGGGCTCTGCTGCACTGGCCGGTACTACTTATCCTATTGATAGAGCATACACCGCCAAATTACTCGGTTTTGAAGGCCCAACGGCCAACAGTCTCGACTCCGTTAGCGACCGAGACTTTGCTATCGAGTTCTGTGCCTTTGCTAGCCTATTGATGACCCACCTGTCCCGTGCCTCTGAAGAGCTCGTGCTTTGGGCTTCGGCTCAGTTTGACTTCATCGACCTACCGGACCGTTTTTGTACCGGCTCATCCATCATGCCGCAGAAAAAGAATCCGGACGTTCCCGAGTTAGTGCGCGGTAAAACGGGACGCACTCACGGCCACCTCATTAGTTTGCTGACATTAATGAAGTCTCAGCCTCTGGCCTACAACAAAGACAATCAGGAAGATAAAGAACCCCTCTTTGACTGCGTCGACACGGTACGCGACTGTTTGCGCGCCTTTGCGGATATGGTGCCGGCCATCACTGCCAAAAAAGACAATATGTACCAAGCCGCGCAGCGGGGATTTTCCACCGCTACCGATCTCGCTGACTATCTGGTGGGCAAGGACGTTGCCTTTCGCGATGCCCACGAAATTGTCGGTAGCGCAGTTGCCTATGGCATTAAAACAGGCAAAGATCTATCAGAAATGTCGATCGACGAACTGCAAAAATTTGGTGGCATGATTACCGCTGATGTCTTTGATGTCCTGACACTTGAGGGTTCCGTTGCCGCGCGCAACCATATTGGTGGCACCGCACCTAAACAGGTCACCTTTGCCGTCGCCCGAGCGCGGCAACAACTCGCGAATCAGGTGACAACTTTCTGAACCAAATCCACTTTCGACCCGACGCGCTAACATTGAGACCAAGAGCGGTGAACCGCTATACTTGCGCCTCTGCTGACTGGACAAATGACCACCAATGACTGCCATTGCTTACCGCCGTATATTTCTCTTTTTACCCCTGCTTTTATTGGTAGGCTCCGCACTCAATGCCTGTGGTAACAAGGGAGCATTGTATATTCCGCCACCACCGATCGAGCAGCCAAGTGCAGAGCTCGCCACCGGCACTGAAAACGAATGAGCCACTTTTCACGTCGTGACGGACAGCTACATATCGACAATGTCGACCTCACCGGTTTAGCCGCCGAACACGGTACGCCCGCCTATGTTTATTCAAAAGCCGCCATCAGCGAACAGTTTTTAGCCTATCAACACGCTATGGGTGAACAAAATCATCTGATTTGCTATGCGGTAAAAGCCAACTGTAGTCTTGCTATTCTCAACATACTGGCCAAGCTCGGCGCCGGTTTTGACATTGTTTCAGGAGGCGAGCTTGAACGCGTACTGGCTGCCGGCGGACAAGCACACAAAATTGTTTTTTCTGGCGTCGGCAAAAGCCATGAAGAAATCACTCTGGCCCTACAAACGGGCATTCACTGCTTCAATGTCGAGTCGCTAGCCGAGTTAGAGCGTATTCAACATATTGGCCAGACCCTCGACATCATCGCGCCCATTTCCATTCGCGTGAACCCCGATGTCGACGCCGGCACCCACCCCTATATCTCCACGGGCCTTAAAGAGAACAAGTTCGGTATTGATATCGACTCTGCCATTGCGGTCTACCAACGAGCAGCCTCCCTTTCTCACATAGCGATTAAAGGCGTTGACTGTCACATCGGCTCCCAACTCACTGAAGTTGCGCCTTTTATCGACGCTATGGATAGAGTTCTACTACTCATTGATCGTCTTGCTGAGGCAGGTATTACCATCGAACATCTCGATCTCGGTGGTGGCCTCGGCGTGCGCTATCAGGATGAACAACCACCCGCCATCAGCGACTATATTCAGGCCATACGCGAAGGCCTTGGCGCACGCGATTTGTGCCTAATACTCGAGCCCGGTCGCTCCATTGTCGCCAATGCAGGGGTTCTTCTGAGCAAAGTCGAATATCTAAAAACAGCCGGCGACAAGCACTTCGCCATCGTCGACGCAGCAATGAACGACATGCTGCGTCCCGCGCTTTATCAAGCCTGGCTCAATATTGAAACGGTCAGCGACAATACACAGGTGAGAACAGGCGTTTATGACATCGTCGGTCCAGTCTGTGAAACCGGCGACTTCCTCGGCAAGCAGCGCTCTCTGGCTATTACCGAGGGTGATCTACTCTGTATTCACTCGGCTGGCGCCTACGGCATGGCCATGAGCTCCAATTACAACAGCCGTCCGCGAGCGGTGGAAATTATGGTCGACAATAACAAAGCTCACGTCATTAGAGCTAGAGAGACCAAGGCAGATTTGATGCGTGGCGAATCTCTACTGCCGGATCCCCACTAAATGTATATTCGCTTCACCAAAATGCACGGCCTCGGCAATGACTTCGTGGTTATTGATGCCGTTACGCAGGCCGTTACAATGACAGACGAACTCGCCCGTCGTCTCGCCGATCGCCACACGGGCATCGGCTGTGATCAAATTTTACTGGTTGAGCCGCCTGGCCATCCCGATATCGATTTTAAATATCGCATTTTTAATGCTGACGGTAGCGAGGTCGCCCAGTGCGGCAATGGCGCGCGCTGCTTTGCCAAATTTGTTCACGACAGGCGTCTCACCGGTAAGACCCTGCTTAACGTTGAAACTTACGCAGGCACTCTACAATTGAGAATTGGCGACCAGCAAAGCTACACCGCCACGTTGGGGATACCCAATTTCGAACCAGCACAAATACCATTAGTGGCCGAACAAGCCGCGCCAACATACGCCATTGAGGTCGATGGGCACAACATCGACATCGCCGCTCTATCGCTGGGCAACCCCCACGCCGTGTTGCAAGTTGTCGATATTCAACAGGCGCCTATCGACACACTTGGCCCCATGCTCGAAAGTCACTCCCGCTTCCCTGAGCGCGTCAATGTCGGCTTTATGGCCGTGGTTTCTCGGCATGAAATTAATTTACGTGTTTACGAACGCGGCGCTGGTGAGACCCAGGCTTGCGGCAGTGGCGCCTGTGCGGCGGCTGTAGCTGGCATCGCACAAGATCTGCTAGACTCACCTGTCAAAGTCAACTTGCCGGGCGGTAGCCTGAGCATAGCCTGGCAGGGCGAAAACCAGCCGGTGTCGGTGACAGGCCCGGCGACAACCGTTTATCAGGGGCGCATTCGCCTATGAGCACCAATAGCAAGTCTGACGAACAGACGTCGCGATCAATCACAGAGGAAGAGGTTTGTCATTACCTCAGTACAGCAACGGATTTCTTTGATCGCCATCCCGAGCTACTTGAATCGATAGAATTGCCCCACGAAAGTGGCAAGGCGATATCACTCGTTGAACGCCAAATCAATGTGCTGCGAGAGCGCAATCTTGAAATGCGCTCTCGTTTAAGCAACCTCCTCGAAACGGCGAGAGTCAATGACAAGCTGTTTGAGAAAACCAAGCGCCTGGTGCTCGCACTACTTGAATCTGATAGTTTGGCAAAGGCCGTAGACAGCCTTTATGACAGTCTACAAAGTGACTTTCAGATTGAACACTACCAACTGATTTTATTCAGTGCCGAAAATCACCTGAACAGTCAGGCTAAGGTTATCAATCTTGATGAAGGCAGCCAGGCCATTGGTGGACTGCTGCGCAGTAATCGCGCCACCTGTGGCGTACTGCGCGATACAGAGTTGTCTTTCTTATTTGAGGAACAGGCCGAAGCCATTAAATCGGTCGCCGTAGTGCCCTTAAACAATGGTAACACCTTTGGCGTACTCGCCATTGGCAGCTCAGACCCACTGTATTACAAGAGCAGTATGGGTACGCTTTTTCTCAGCTATATTGGCGAAGTATTAAACAGAGCTTTACCGCCGATGATGGCTCAGATAGCAACAGTACAAGCCATCAAAACGCCGCAAAAAACAAGCTAAAACGCCATGCCAATGGTCCCCGATGATGCCCAATTAGCAAGTTTTTCCCAGCACATCGACACGGCGAAAAACCTTTCGCCCCTGACCACAAAAAGCTATCTGCGTGACCTGTCTCGCCTGCAATCACTGCTAGAAGATCAGGCGATAGAGACTCTCAGCGACATCGATACGCAGCACGTTCGCAGCGCATTGGCGACACTGCATAAAAACGGCCTGTCGAGTGCTAGCCTGCAACGCTGGTTATCATCGGTCCGCACGTTCTTTCGCTATGCCCTGCAAAAACAATGGCTACGTACTAATCCTGCCGAAGGCGTAAAGGCACCGTCAAAAGCCAAAAAACTACCTAAACTTATGGATGCTGACCAAGCCACCCAGTTGGTCAGCCTCACAGGGAATGACTGGCACTCGATACGTGACCGCGCCTTGCTTGAGCTACTCTACTCATCCGGCCTACGATTAGCAGAGGTCGCGAATGTTGATGTAGGTGACATCTACACTAATGAGGGCACTATTAGGGTAACCGGTAAAGGTAACAAAACGCGACTTGTCCCCGTGGGAAGTTGTGCACTGATAGCCATTGAACACTGGTTAAAGGTCCGTAACGAGCGAGCGCTGGAGCATGAAAAAGCACTCTTTGTCAGCCAGCGGGGCAAACGTATCAGCCACCGAGCTATTCAACAGCGCGTCAAACTTATCGCCCAGAAGCAAGGCATCAGCCAACCTATCCACCCCCACATGCTACGCCATTCTTTCGCTAGCCATATGCTGGAATCCAGTGGGGATTTACGCGCTGTTCAAGAATTGCTGGGGCACGCTAACTTGTCCACTACCCAAGTTTATACTCATCTTGATTTTCAACATCTAGCAAAAACCTACGACACAGCCCACCCCCGCGCCCATTCCCGAGGCAAAAAAAAGCCCGGGGTATAATCACAAGCCGGGCTTTTGTAACGCTAGTCGTAAGAAGGGTTAAACAGCATCGGAGCCAGTCTCACCTGTGCGGATGCGTACAATCTCTTCCAGTGAGGAAATAAAGATTTTTCCATCGCCAATTTTACCCGTATTCGCTGACTTTAAAATCGCATCAACGACATTATCAACCATATCGTCATCGACGGCGATTTCCAGTTTCACCTTAGGCAGAAAATCAACCACATACTCAGCACCGCGATAAAGTTCGGTATGACCTTTTTGGCGCCCGAACCCCTTTACTTCAGTCACGGTTATACCCTGCACGCCGACATCTGCCAAAGCCTGGCGAACATCATCCATTTTAAAGGGTTTAATAACGGCAGTAATTAGCTTCATAGGTTCTCTCAATTAGTCATCTTTATATTGCGCTAACGATACACCTTTAACAGACAACAAAAAAGGGAGCTTGGCTCCCTTTTTTGTTGTGCTACACACGTATCAAATACTCTTTATTTTGTACCTGATACGAACTCTGGGTAGGCTTCCATACCGCACTCGGAGATATCAACACCTTCATATTCATCTTCTTCGCTAACTCGAATACCGACGGCAGCTTTGAGGATAAACCACACCAGCAGACTCGCGCCAAATACCCAAGCAAAAATAACACCGATACCCATCAACTGTGCTGAGAGACTAGCATCTGGGTTGGACAAACAAACCGCTAACAAGCCCCAAATACCTACCACTCCGTGTACTGAAATAGCACCGACTGGGTCATCGATCTTCAATTTATCAAAGGTAACAACCGAAAATACGACCAATGTGCCACCGATAATGCCAATCAGTGTTGATAACATGGGGCCGGGGGTCAAAGGCTCTGCAGTAATCGCCACTAAACCGGCTAGGGCACCATTAATTGCCATAGTCAAATCTGCTTTACCAAACATGAAACGAGCCGTAATTAAGGCTGCAATCAAACCACCGCACGCAGCCGCATTAGTATTGACAAATATATCGGCAACCGCATTGGCTTCACCAATATCAGACACTTTCAACTCAGAGCCGCCGTTAAAACCAAACCAGCCAACCCAGAGGATGAACATACCTAGTGCTGCCATTGGCATATTAGCGCCAGGGATAGCGTTAACCGAGCCATCAGCTCGATATTTACCTTTACGCGCCCCCAATAAAATAACCGCTGCAAGTGCCGCCGCTGCGCCGGTCATGTGAACCACGCCAGAACCGGCAAAATCGAGGAAACCGGCTGCATCGAGGAAGCCTCCACCCCACTTCCACATACCCTGTAGAGGATAAATAACGCCCGTCATAACCACGGCGAAAGCCAAGAAGGACCAGAGCTTCATACGTTCCGCAACAGCGCCAGAAACAATCGACATCGCCGTTGCCACAAACACTACCTGAAAGAAAAAGTCAGATGCGCCGGAATAATAGGTGTAATCGCTAGCATCAGCCGCAGCACCTGCAAGTACTTCTTCAGCAGTGGCATTGGCGATACTGTTACCAAACCAACTGTCGGGTAAAATGCCGCCATCCGATCCGCCATACATAATGGTATAGCCCATCAATAGATACATAACACAAGATACGGCATAGAGCGCCACGTTCTTGGTCAAAATTTCAGTGGTATTTTTTGCTCTCACCAGACCAGATTCAAGCATGGTAAAGCCTGCCGCCATCCACATCACCAATGCACCACACACCAAAAAATAAAAGGTGTCGAGCGCGTACTTAATCTCAATAACATCAGTTTCCATTATGTCTTCCCCTCAAAAGTCTCTTAGGCTAAATACTTGCTTAAACTGCGTCATCACCCGTTTCGCCAGTGCGAATGCGGATGATTTCATTAAGTTCTGATATAAAAATTTTGCCATCGCCGATTTTCCCGGTCTGCGCAGCATTGACGATCGCCTCTACCGTGCCATCCACCATTTCATCGGTAACCGCCACTTCGGCTTTTACCTTAGGTAGAAAATCAACAACATATTCAGCGCCACGATAAAGCTCAGTGTGACCTTTTTGTCGGCCAAAACCCTTAACCTCGGTAACCGTTAAACCTTGCACGCCAATGTCGGCCAGTGCTTCACGAACATCATCCAGCTTGAACGGCTTAATGACTGCAGTGATCATTTTCATTGTCATTTCTCCTGCTTGGCCCGAATCCAATTAGCATCCGCGCGCATTTTAATTTTTCAGTCGAGTAGGGAGTTCATAATTACCCTGTTCCTCAGGGCTAGTCAGTCCATAGAAAACGTCAACTCAACTCCTTAACACCAACACTTATAGTGTTCATAGCAGCCAACAAGGCCCACTAAAGAACAACTCACAAGCTGTAATGCACAGCCTGTGCCAAGTTCACAAACCAGCAATTAAGCGAGTGCTCTCAAGACGGCCTTGGCCATCACAAGAAATAAAATACAGGCTATAAGCCCACTGGAAAGGGCCCTAACGGCTGCTAAACTTGTTTGAAATTAGAAATCAACACACGTCACAGCAGTGAACGACAAGACCGGCGCACCAACACAATGCGTCTGAAGGTAGTGACGCACCATAGAACCGCACCAATTGCGTGCAGAAAACAAAATTCAGCCCCCACTTATCTAATCGTATCGCATGCCTTTCATTGGCAAAGGCTATCTGCTACAACAGAGTCTTTAGTGGGATCAAGGAAGATCTATGTCGCTGGCCGTTATCTATACTCGAGCAAAATCAGGCATCAACGCACCATTGGTGACTGTGGAAGTCCACCTTTCTAATGGGCTCCCTAGCCTGAATATCGTTGGCCTACCTGAAACTGCCGTCAAAGAAAGTAAAGATCGTGTACGTAGCGCCCTGCTCAATAGCCATTTCGATTTCCCTGCACGGCGCATCACCATCAACCTTGCTCCGGCCGACCTACCCAAGGAAGGCGGCCGCTTTGATCTACCCATAGCACTGGGCATACTCGCCGCATCGGGACAACTGCCAACAGACACTCTGAAAGATTATGAATTTATTGGCGAGCTAGCACTGTCTGGCGAGTTACGCCCCGTCAATGGGACTTTACCCAGCGCTCTCGCCTGCGGTAAAAGCCAACGCAGTATCATTCTACCTCACAGCAATAGTGCTGAAGCCACCCTAGCGAGCAACACCTGTGTCTATGCAGGCAAACATCTACTGGAAGTCTGCGCCCATCTAAAACACAGCGAAACCCTGCCCCAGCAAAGCCGGAGCCAAAATAAGAATAGAAACACCGCTCCCACTGCTGATATTAATGAGGTCATTGGTCAACACCAAGCCAAACGTGCATTGGAAATAGCCGCTGCCGGTGCCCACAATCTCCTCTTCAGCGGCCCCCCAGGAACGGGGAAAACCATGCTTGCAAGTCGTCTGCCTGGCATATTACCTGAGCTGGATGAAAGTGAAGCACTCGAAGTTGCCGCTGTGTATTCGGTGAACAGCAACACACCCCGAAACCACTTTTTTGAACGCCCCTTTCGCTCACCCCATCACACCTCCTCCAGTGTTTCTCTTGTCGGTGGGGGAGGTAACCCCCGGCCTGGAGAAGTTTCAATGGCTCACCATGGGGTGCTCTTTCTTGACGAATTACCGGAATTTTCGCGCAAAGTACTAGAGGTCTTAAGGGAACCTCTGGAATCAGGTTCGATACTCATAGCCCGCGCCCAGGCCAGCATCGAATACCCTGCAAAATTCATGTTAATTGCAGCGATGAATCCTTGCCCCTGTGGCTATTTCGGCGAAACACGCTGTCGCTGCACACCCGATCAGGTCAATCGCTACCGCGACAAAATATCGGGGCCTTTACTGGATAGAATAGATCTGCAGGTGAACGTACCCCGGGTGCCCCACCGAGAACTGACCTCCAATGACCCTGCAGGTGAAAACAGCATAACCGTTCGCCAGCGCGTAATATCGGCACGAGAAAAACAACAACGCCGACAAGCTTGCTCAAACGCGCAACTCTCTCGCAAACAAATCGATCAGTTCTGCCCCCTCGACGAGGAGCAACTTGAGATCATGAATGCCGCCATAGAACGCATGGGGCTATCAGCCCGAGGTTTTCACCGCATTTTAAAAGTCGCACGTACCATAGCGGACCTTGACGGTCAGGAAAAAATTCAGAAACGGCACCTCAGCGAAGCCCTTGCTTACCGACTGTAAATTTAAAAGTGCCTCAACACTCTAATCATCTAATGATCAAGGCGAAAACCCACCTTGATCGTCGCCTGCCAATGTTTCACTTTGCCATCTTCAATATGCCCCCGCGTATCAACCACCTCAAACCAATGTAAATGTTTGATTGTTTTGGTCGCTTCAGCAATAGCAGCACTAATAGCATCATCAGTGCCAACGGTAGAACTACCTGTTACTTCAATATGTTTATAGATATGTCCGGGCATCATAATTTCCTTTTCTCTATATAATTTCAAAACCACGCCATGTAAAAAAGTCATACCTGAATTCGACTGCCAAAGCTTAATGGAGAAAATGCAAAGACACAGCTCGACTTGGTCAACCAGCGTTTCTATTATCAGCTTAGACAAAGGCTCTTTTGGGCGCCAATAACTTTAGTTGTTTTTCGTCAAAATGATTAAAAATACTTCGCTGAAAACCCGGCGGCAGTCATGGGCTTAGAATAAAAAAAACCCTGGAATACTTTGCAACCAATCTTTTGTAAAAATACAGCTTGTTTATTATTTTCCACACCTTCGGCAACCGGGTCTAGAGCAAAATGGCGAGCGATATCCATAATTGTTTTCACGATAGCCGCATCATCTTTGTCGTTAATAATATTTTGCACATAAACCCTATCAATCTTTATCTCATCAAGCGGCAAGTGTTTTAAATAATAAAGTGAAGAATAACCGGTACCAAAATCGTCAATCGAAATTTTCACTCCTAGTTTTTTTAGTTGATTGATTCTTTCAACAGCTTCGTCGACATCCTCTATCAACATATCTTCAGTAATTTCCAACATCAGATTATCTGGAGACACCGCGCTACGCTTAAGAACATCCTGAATATTAGAGACAAAATCCTTACGCCTAAATTGTACCGGGCTAATATTCACTGATATTCTAAAGCCTTCTATCTGACATATTTGATTTTTCCAAGCCTTTAATTGAAGGCAGGCAGCCTCTACCACCCAACGCCCAATATCGACAATAAGACCTGCTTCCTCAGCAATTCCGATAAAATCAATTGGAAAGACCAAACCTCTTTTTGGGTGCTGCCAGCGAATTAGAGCTTCTACGCCCACACATAAACCTTCACCATTAATTTTTGGCTGATAGTAAAGCTCAAACTGCTTATACTTAATAGCTTGGCGTAAATCCTGCTCTATAATGACGCGCCTATCCGCATCTTGTTGTTGCTCTGCACTGTAAAAAGCCACTGCATTACGGCCATTTTTCTTCGCCTCAAACAACGCCACATCAGCATTTTTAATAATCTGTTCCGCCGTATCGCCATCTTCGGGAAAAACAGCCAGACCAATGCTCGATGATAGGTGATAATTCAAACCGTTAATAATATAGTCCGCCGCCAAAGTAGCACGTAATTTGTCAGCAATAACCCGCGCTTTGTGCACCACCATATGCATACCGCCAGCGATGACCGGCACCACAACGACAAACTCATCACCACCAATACGGGCGACTGTGTCATCGGTGCGAAAAACTTCCATTAACCGCCTTGCCACCTCTACCAACAAAATATCGCCACTCGCATGACCTAGACTGTCGTTCAATAGTTTAAAACGATCAAGATCTAGATAAAAAACCACCCCACTGGTTTTATTTCTTTTTGCAGCAGCGGAGTACTGGTGCAGCCTATCTAACAATAAGCGCCGATTAGCAAGCGTGGTCAAGGGATCATAATAAGCCAGACGACTAATCTCTTCCTGAGCATTTTTGTATTCACTAATATCAGAAACTGCGGCGCGTACCATCATCGGATGATTATTATTATCGCACTCGACCTGGCCTTGTGTTCTCAACCAATTCAATTCACCATCCGACCTTTGAAAACGGCTTTCAAACTCGAAGGTTAAACCGGCATTTATATTCTCAATAACTGTATCAGCCAGTGCAGGGTCTTCCTCGTAAACCAGCTCACGTAATGCCTTAAACGAGGTTGGAATTTCGTTGACGGATATACCGAACAACTGACTCGCTCCTTCTGACCAGGTTACAGTGTCGGACTGTATATCAGCCTCCCAAATGACAATACCCCCTGCCATAGTGGCAAGGCGAGTCATTTGTTCTTTGTTTGCCAATTCATCCAGTAAGCTCTGGCGCTCCAACTCCATCCGCTTGCGGTCAGTAACATCCCTAATATTGGCAAAAATCAGCTGTCTATCGTAATAATCAAAGCCGCTAAAACTGACTTCTACCTCTCTAGGCTCACCGTTGGGTAAGGTTAATAACCACTCAATGGTCCCAAAACGGCCTCTTTCAAGCGCAGAGAGAACACGGCTCAATTTTTCTTTGGCATCTGTACCGTCGACTTGTACAGGCATGGATAGGGCAGTAATTGGCAAACCATCAAGTTCCGATTTACTGCGTTGCATGAGCCGAACAAACTGCTCATTACAGATAGCGATATGAATACCATCCAGGACCACCGCAGCCTCAGAAAGGGACTCAATAAGTTGACGAAAACCAGTATCAAATTTTCTTACAACACTGCGAGGCATATTGCCATCTCTTTTATTAGGCATTCTCAGTCCTTGCAATATTCAATCATTACCATGACTGCTGTTTTATGGACATTAATTATTTAGGTGATTTCGACTCAGCAAACCGATGCCTGTTTGCTGCTTTCTTTTCGAGGCTTTTACGGAACAAAACAAATGTAGAGCCTAATCCCCCACTGTGGCGAGGCGCCGTATGGAAAGCGAGCACTTCATTTAACTGTGGCAACCAATAATTGACACAGCTTTTTAGCAGTGCGGGATCCTCCCTTTGCTCGCCCTTTCCATGGGTAATAGAACCACAGCGAATATCGTGGGCGACACAATCACGTACAAAAGCCAACACCTCTCTACGTGCCTGCACAACAGTTAGCCGGTGCAGGTCCAGACTCGACTCAACAGCATAATGTCCCTGTTTTAGCCGGCGAAAAACACCGTGCTGCACCCCATCGCGTTTGAACGATAAAGTATCGAGGGGTTTAACTCGAGGCACATGCTCTTGATCAGAGAGGAAATCATCCACACTATCTGGAACTTTGACAGCGGCCATACGACGAGTCACCATAGCAGGGCTATTCTTATTTACCGGAACTATCAAACGCTGGCCAGACTGACTTAAGGGTTTTACATCGCCAACAAACTCACGAAATAGTTTTTTTTCTTCTTCTTCGATCATTGCTATTTACTCTCAAAATGTCTGACAAACTATCTACAGAGCACGATGTGTCAATATTAGCAGCACAAATCGTAGAAGCTAGGCACTATATAACACTTATCAAACCCGGCCGTAAGAGGATGAGCGTCGGTATAACCATACAACACTTAGTTTATAAATACGGCGAAAACAACCAACAGAGCGCATCTCGGCTGCGTGTCAAGAACGAGCGGCCATCAAGTTCGGCTAAACTTAACCTCGTTGAGCTGGCAAGCTGGTGATCAAATTCAGCTTCCATTTTTCTTGTTATCACTGAATCATAAATTTCAACGCTCAACTCATAATTTAGGCGTAGACTACGCGGATCGAGATTCGCTGAGCCAATCAGCAAATACTCAGTATCCACCATAAACACTTTTGAATGATTAAAGGGTGGCGGTTGATAGGCCACGCTAATATTGTAATAAAGCAGCTCCCACAGCATATTGCGCATCGCCCAGTGCACATAAACAAGGTTATTTTTTTCTGGCAGCACCAGCGTTACGGCCACACCACGTAAGGCTGCTGTTTGTAGGGCGGCGAGCATTTCTCGAGATGGCAAAAAATAAGGCGTCATGATTCGAATGGATATTTTTGCCTGTGCGATGGCGGCTAATAGCACATTACTCAGTTTATCGAGATTGAGATCGGGCCCATCAACGATTACGCGACAGCGGCTTTCCCCGCACACTGCATGCTCTACACCTGTATTTTTCGATACCTCTCCGGTCACCTGCTGCCAGGTTTGCTCAAAGCCCATAGCCAATTGTGCTACGACAGGGCCCTCAAACTTGAAGTGAATATCGGCCGTGGGGTGCCGAGTCGAGCCCTGCTTTACAAAATGACGATCACCAATGTTCATACCGCCGGTAAAACTCGTTTTATCATCAACCACGAGTAGTTTGCGGTGGTTACGCAAATTCAGGCCCGGCAGTTGAGACCCTAAGCGTGGTGGCCCGAAGCGTTCAACGTGCACGCCCAGACGTCGCAGACGGCGGCTAACACGGGGCCATGAATACCACTCTCCCATTGCATCGACAATCACTCTAACAGCCACTCCACGATTAACCGCAGCAGACAACGCTTCAGTAAACGCCTGCCCTGAATGATTGTTTTCGAAGATATAAGTACTTAAATCTACGTTATTAGTCGCTGCATTGATGGCATTCAGCATCGCGGGATAGGCATTTTCACCATTGCGTAACACTGTCACCTGATTACCCGCTAGCAAAGGCAAACCGGTCAACGCGTAGGTGGCACGTATCAGTGGGGCAAAATCACCGTCTATTCTTTTGCTGCAGGGAATATCTGACACAGGCACACCACCCCGTTCAAAATCAATAAAACGGCGCTGATAGGGGCCATCCTTCCACAACTGTGCACGATGATGAACGCGATTAATACCGAACAAAAAATATAGCGCTGGCCCAACGATGGGGAATAACAAACAAACACTAATCCAGCCCATTGCAGCGCGGGGGTCGCGTTTGTACAGTAAAGCATGCCATATCGCCACTGGCGCTGCGATAAGAGCGAGGGCAATAAGAGCGTTGACCACAAGATCAAGCCCGCTAAATTCACTCAAGGCTGTCATCCAATTCAACATCTCTGTTTTAACGAGCTCTGTTACAGTAAGCCAAGCTTTAAAGTATGGTGTCTAAAATCTGCAATAACAAATGCGCTAACGCGCCTTAACTATACGACGAGAGTTAAGGCTATATCTTGCCGATAAAACAGGACCCGGATATGAACTCATTAATGACACTAGGCGAACCCATTGGTAAGCTATTAAAGCAAAGGAGAGAAACCCTCGCAGTTTGCGAGTCTTCAATGGCCGGCTTACTCTCAGCAGCACTCGTCTCTGTACCTGGTGCCTCAGCCTATTTCCTTGGTAGTACAGTAGTTTACACTCTGGAATCGCGACGCCAGTTTCTTGCTATCACTGACGAAACAATGAAGAGCACCCGCAGCGCAACAGAAGAATACGCCTTACTCTGTGCTCATAGTATTCACACATCTTTGGGCGGTACTTGGGCGCTGGCCGAAACTGGCGCCACTGGTCCAGCTTCTAACCCTTATAAAGACCCACCAGGCACAGCCTGGATTGCCGTCACGGGGCCTATTGAAAGAACCCTGAAAATATCTACCGGCCACAATCGCCGGGAAGAAAATATGTGGCAATTTGCAGAAGCGGCGCTGGGTTTACTGGAGGAGTGCTTACGTGAGCAGTGTTTACTTGAAGAAGGTGCCATCGAAAGGGCTACAACCGGTAAAAAATAATCCCCAATCGCAGCGAAGAAGAGCAACTACAACAACTGCCTGCGATTTTTTTCCATTATGGCTTTAAACAAATCGCTATCGAGCAGGGTTTTAAGCCAAAACTGCACAGCGGGTAACGCCTGCTCGCCAAACCAATTCGCATCGGTATTGGCAAATTGGCGAACAAAAGGAAAGATAGCAATATCAGCAAAGCTGACTTCCTGTCCCAGCAGGTAGGCATTGCCACTGAGCTGCCTATTCAATCGATGTAAAAACATCAGCCCTTTATCTCGGGCCTCAAGACTATTAACCCCGGGATAACGTTGGGGGTATTTGTAGCGATCTAGGTTGAATTTAAACCCCTCATCATTTTCGGAAATCAGCGAGTGAGTGACCTGCCACGACGATGGTATCCAGTGGGCCGGGTCGTTTTGTGCCAGAGCCCAATGCATAATATCCAGGCTCTCCTCGAGTACCTCACCCGATAATAACTGTAGAACGGGTACCGAGCCTTTGGGTGATAACGCCACCATTGCCGCAGGTTTTGCCTTTAGCTCAACCTCAACTATCTCACACTGCACACCGGCCTGATATAACGCCATACGAGCGCGCATGGCATAAGGGCAACGGCGGAAAGAGTAAAGCACGGGGTGCTGGCGAGTCGTATCTAGGCTCATGACCACGAAACCCTCTTTTTCTTACTCATTAAAAAGCCCCAAAATAAAAGCGAAAACACGCTCAGTCCGGGGCTACGTCGATAAATTGAACTGGCGACCTACGTCGCCAGTTAACGGCTTACAGGTCGTAGAAACCCTTACCTTCCTTCGCCAATTTCGCCAGTAATGGCGCTGGCTGCCAGTAGTGATCACCCAACTGCTTAGCGTACCTAGCATAAGCGTCGACGATATTTTGCAGACCAATTTGATCAGCCCAGAACATCGGGCCACCTTTATAGGCGGGGAAGCCATAGCCGTTAATCCAGATAATATCGATATCGAGTGGCCGTGCGGCAATACCCTCTTCAAGAATTTTGGCGCCCTCATTGACCATCGGGTAGAGACAGCGCTCAAGAATTTCCTGATCGCTAATCGCGCGCTGTTCAATGCCCGCTTCTTTAGCACACTCGGCAATCAGTGCTTTAACAACGGGGTCGGGAATAGGTGTGCGGCCATCTTCGTACCGGTAAACGCCGGCATTGGTTTTTTGTCCATGGCGACCCATTTCAACAATTTTATCGATCCAAACCGAGTCGCGTTTTTCAATTTTTCCGGCCTTGCGGCGTTCTTCGCGCACTTTATATCCGACATCGAGGCCGGCCATATCGGCCATCGTAAAAGCACCCATGGGAAAACCAAAGTCAAAAAGCACTTTATCGACCTGTTCGGGGCTTGCACCCTCTTCTACCAAAAACGCTGATTCACGTGTGCGCTGATGCAGCATGCGGTTGCCGACAAAACCATCACACACACCCACCATAGCGCCAATTTTACCAATACGTTTGGAAAAACTCATGACGGTGGCAATCACATCATCGGCAGTTTTAGCGCCACGCACATTTTCAAGCAAACGCATGACATTGGCCGGGCTGAAAAAATGCATGCCAATCACATCCTGCGGACGGCCGGTAACACTGGCAATTTCATCAACATCGAGAGTTGAGGTATTGGTGGCGAGAATGGCACCGGGGCGACAAACACTATCGAGCTTTTTAAAGACTTCTTTTTTTACATCCATATTTTCAAAGACAGCTTCAATCACAATATCGACGTCTTTGATGTCATCGTAACTCAACGTTGGTTCGATCAAAGCCATGCGCTTTTCAACATCAGCCATGGAAATACGACCTTTCTTCGCCGTATTTTCATAGTTTTTGCGAATTAACGCGATGCCTTTATCGAGAAACTCTTGCTTCATTTCCAACAGCTTGACGGGAATACCAGCATTGGCAAAGTTCATTGCAATACCGCCACCCATGGTGCCAGCGCCGACAACTGCGCCGCAGTTGATGTCACGCTTAACGGTGCCTTTCGCCAAACCGGGAACTTTAGCTACTTCACGTTCTGCAAAGAAAATATGGCGTTGCGCTGCCGACTCCGAGGACTGCATTAATTCCATAAAAAGTTCTGCTTCACGGGCCATACCTTCATCGAAAGGCAATTCAAAAGC
>JARGOV010000002.1:160201-162773 GCA_029212965.1 Porticoccaceae bacterium | reverse complement strand
CGCAACGCGGTAATGACAACCTAAGGCGACTTCCAAACCTCCACCCAGGGCAGTGCCATGAATCGCCGCAACGATGGGTTTGCTCGCCGTTTCCATATTGCCAATCACCGGCACCAGCCCGGGTTCACCCATGCCTTTGGCAAATTCGGTAATGTCGGCACCGGCAATAAAAGTTCTGCCCTCACAAACCAATAGCATGGCCTTTACACTGTCGTCACTCAGCCCCTGCTCAACACAGGTTTTCAAACCCGCACGCACAGACTGGTTCAAGGCATTGACGGGGGGGTTATTGATTTTTATCAGGCCTATTTCACCCTGTTTTGAAAAACTCACCGTATCAGACATGATGCTTCCTTATATTGTTAAGTGGTACGTTAAATATCTTTGCTGCTATAAATGCTATTTTACCAAATGCTCTTTTAGCGCCGCGACATAGTCATCAGCGTGCCGATGGGTAGAGGCTATCTCGAGCAAGCTCTGGCCGTCGGGATTAGTGGCATGAATATTTCTTTTTGCCGCTGTAAAAAAATTTAAAAATGTTTTGAAATTTTCCACACCCATACCGCGATAGGCTTTTTCAAGCACGTGAAAATCGGCATCGACACCTTTGGGCGCCTGGTAATCTAAAAAGTGATTGATGCGCTCGTCGTCCAATATTTCGCCAAGCACTTTTTGTTTGTCTTTTTTTAAAGCCATTGTTTACTACCTAAATTCCAATTAACTACATTTAACGATTGAGCGATTATTATTTAAAGCAAAGCGTTGAGTTTTTGCAGTAATACTTCATTGACCTGCTGCGGGTTGGCCTGACCCTTGGAGGCTTTCATAATTTGGCCGACAAAATAACCCAACATTTTAGGCCGTTTGGACGCATCCGCCTGACAATAATTCTCCACTTGCTTTGCACTATTGGCAATCACTTCGTCAACCATACCTTCAATAGCACCGCTATCGGACACCTGTTTCAAACCACGGGCTTCGATAATGCTATCGGGGTCACCTTCACCATCCCACATGGCAGCGAACACTTCACGCGCCATTTTATTGGAGATCGTCTTGTCGATAATGCGGGAAATTAAAGCGGCCAATTGCTCGGCACTCACAGGGCAGTACTGTATCAATTGCTCTTCACTATTTAAGCGTGCGGCCAATTCACCCATCACCCAATTGGCGGCGAGTTTGGCGTCGCCACATTGACCCGCGACAGCTTCAAAATAGCTCGCCGTTGCCGGCTCATCGCAAAGCACGCCAGCGTCGTAGTCAGACAAACCATACTCATCAACAAAGCGGGTGCGCCGGGCCTCGGGCAATTCCGGTAGCGACGCACGCACAGCATCGACATAGGCTTGATCAATTTCTACTGGCAGTAAATCGGGGCAGGGGAAATAGCGATAATCATTAGCTTCTTCCTTGCTGCGCATCGAACGGGCGGTGTGAGTGTCACCATCATAAAGCCGAGTTTCCTGCACCACTTCGCCGCCATCTTCAAGCAAATCAATTTGGCGCTCCACTTCCTGCACAATCGCTCGCTCCATAAAACGAAAGGAGTTGAGGTTTTTCGTTTCCGTGCGTGTACCCAGCCCTTCGCCCTTTTTATTGACTGACACATTGACGTCAAAACGCATCGACCCCTGCGCCATTTCACCGTCACAAATACCGATGGAAACCACCAGTGCGTGCAGTTTTTTGGCAAAGGCAACCGCCTCTTCCGGGCTATTCATATCGGGTTCAGATACGATCTCAATCAACGGTGTTCCGGCCCGGTTGAGGTCAATGCCCGACATACCGTGGAAGTCTTCGTGCAACGATTTGCCGGCATCTTCCTCAAGGTGAGCGTGGTGGATGCGCACCGTTTTAGTGCGACCATCGTCGAGTTGAATATCCACCTTGCCCTCAAGCACGATAGGTTTTTCAAGCTGTGTGGTTTGATAGCCCTTGGGCAAGTCGGGGTAAAAATAGTTTTTGCGTTCGAAGGCGGAAATCAGGCCGATCTCGGCGTCAATGGCAACGCCGAACATCACCGCCATGCGCACCGCTTCTGCGTTGAGCACCGGTAGCGTGCCAGGCATAGCCAGATCAATGGCGCAAGCCTGGGTGTTAGCTTCGGCACCAAATGCGGTACTGGCGCCAGAAAAAATCTTGGTTTTAGTGGCAAGCTGGGTGTGAACTTCCAGGCCGATTACGGTTTCCCATGTCATGCTGTCCGTACTCCTTAATCGATGCCGGGGGCGCAGCGTGAATGCCAATCGCTGGCTTGCTGGTAGCGGTGGGCGACATTGAGCATGCGCCCCTCGTCAAAATAGTTGCCAATTAACTGCAGGCCAACAGGCTTGCCGTCGACCAAACCACAGGGCACGGACATACCAGGCAAACCGGCCAGATTGGTGGCAATGGTGTAGATATCTTCTAAATACATGGCTACCGGGTCGTCACCCTTAGCGCCAAACTCAAACGCTGGGTTAGGGCAAGTGGGGCCAGCAATCATATCGACGTCTTTAAAAGCACTGACAAAATCTTCTTTAATTAAGCGCCGCACCTGCATCGCTTTGTTGTAGTAGGCATCGTAATAACC
>JARGOV010000002.1:146557-160101 GCA_029212965.1 Porticoccaceae bacterium | reverse complement strand
GTGGCTGGATTTAGACCCTCGCCAAAATATTCTTGCGGCACACCGATGGTCATGCCGCTAATATTTTGGTTTAGCCCCGCGCAATAATCGGGCACATCGCGCTCAACAGAGGTTGAATCCTTACCGTCAAAACTCGCCATGTGGTTGAGCATCAGCGCGAGATCTTCGGCGGTGCGCGCCATAGGCCCGCCCTGGTCGAGGCTTGAAGCAAAGGCAATCATTCCCCAGCGCGACACGCGCCCGTAAGTGGGCTTCAAGCCAGTAATACCACACAGCGCTGCGGGTTGGCGGATGGAGCCACCGGTATCGGTGGCGGTTGCCGCAGGCGTCAGCCGCGCGGCAACGGCTGCCGCCGAGCCCCCGGAGGAGCCGCCGGGTACACAGTCAACATGCCAGGGGTTTTTAACCGGGCCGTAATAACTCGTTTCATTGGATGAACCCATAGCAAATTCATCCATATTGGTTTTACCCAAGACTACTGCACCGGCGACGGCAAAATTTTCTACTACGGTGGCATTGTAGGGCGGGACAAAATTGTCGAGCATTTTCGAGCCACAGCTGGTACGCACGCCGTCGGTACAAAAAATATCTTTATGGGCAATAGGTACGCCACAAAGCGCCGAAGCATTACCGGCAGCTCGCTGCTTATCGGACTGCTCCGCCTGAGCTAAAGCGCGCTCTGGCGTCACCGTAATAAAACTATTGTAATTGCCATCGAGCCGTTCGATACGAGCGAGAAAATGCTGCGTTACTTCGACACTGGAAAAGTTGCCAGCGGCTAGACCTGCACTTAATTCGGCCAGGGTAAGGTTGTGCATCCTGTCTCCTCAGACTGTCTCAACAGAGACCGTGTTTGATAATACGACACACCGGCAGCTGATAATGTTGCAAACGGCATATCTAACTTGTGCTCTATTAACAATTCAGATTTTTATTCGATGACTTTCGGCACCAGATAAAGACCCTCTTCTGTCGCCGGAGCAATGGCCTGAAAGGCGTCTCGCCGATTGCTTTCGCTCACCTCATCCAGACGAAGGCGCTGTCGAGCACCCAGGGGGTTGGCCAGTGGTTCAATATTTGTCGTATCGACAGCCTGCAGTTGGTCGACCAATGCCAGCACTTCGTTAATACTTTTCGCGCTCTCCTGGGCATTTTCATCACTAATGTGAATGCGTGCCAGTTCGCCAAGTTTTTCAATATCAGCTCTATCGATGGACATAGTTGGGTTTGCTATCCTGAGTGTGTCTTAAAGGGCGTGTAAGGTATCATATTTACACCTTGCCCTAAATCCCCGCCGTTGTTACAGTTTCGCCAATTTTCATAATCGCCAGAACCCGCATTAATCACGCACGACAGGCACTTTTTTTGAGGAACCATTTACCACTATGTTAAAGCGCTTACGCGGGATGTTTTCCAACGATCTGTCCATTGACCTGGGCACGGCCAACACATTGATTTATATCAACGGCAAGGGCATTGTTCTCAATGAACCTTCAGTGGTTGCCATTCGTCATCATCACGGCCAAAAAACTGTTGAAGCGGTGGGCGTTGAAGCAAAGCGTATGCTCGGCCGCACCCCCGGTAATATCAGCGCAATTCGCCCTCTCAAAGATGGCGTGATCGCAGATTTTCAGGTCACCGAAAAAATGCTCCAGCACTTTATAAAAAAAGTGCACTCCCACAACTTGATACCTCCCAGCCCCCGTGTGTTAGTTTGTGTACCCTGCCTGGCGACAGAAGTTGAAAAGCGCGCCATTCGCGAATCCACTGAAGGCGCCGGTGCCCGCATCGTTCATCTCATTGAAGAACCCATGGCTGCCGCCATCGGCGCCGGGCTGCCCGTGGAGGAAGCCTGTGGTTCAATGGTAGTCGATATCGGTGGTGGCACAACGGAAATTGCCATTCTCTCCCTCAACGGTGTCGTCTACTCTGACTCCATCCGCATGGGCGGCGATCGCTTTGACGAAGCCATTACCAACTACGTGCGCCGTCGCTACGGCTCGGTCATCGGCGACGCCACCGCCGAGCGCATCAAAATGGAAGTCGGCAGCGCCTACCCCGGTAACGAAGTCAGTGAAATTGATGTCCGTGGCCGTAATCTCGCCGAGGGTGTCCCAAAGCAATTCACTCTAAATAGCGACGAAATCCTCGAATCCATTCAAGAGCCCTTAGCTGCTATCGTGCAAGGGGTGAAACGCGTGCTAGAACAGTCTCCCCCGGAGCTCGCCTCCGATATTGCCGAAGCTGGGATTGTCCTCACTGGAGGGGGTGCATTACTGAAGGGGCTCGACCAACTCCTGACGCATGAAACCGGCTTACCAGTGATCGTTGCCGAAGACCCTCTAACCTGCGTGGCCCGCGGCGGTGGCAAAGCATTGAGCATGATGGATAAGCGCCACCTCGACATCATGTCTTTCTAGACCCGCACCACTGACAAAACACACCGAGCCAGAGTCATCAAAAACCTTTTCAAACAAAGCTCGTCGCCACTGCGTATGCTGATTCTCGCACTGGCGGCGCTGACCTTGATCGCTATTGACTCCTTTACTCCTTGGTTGCGACCGGCCCACGCCTGGCTAGAACCCCTAGCCCAACCCTTTCAGTGGGCATCCACGTTGCCCATGCGCTGGCGCGAGTGGAACGACGAATCTCTGGAAAGTCGCGCGACCATCATCGCCAATAATGACAAGCTGGAAACCGAAGTTTTAGTCTACAAAGCCCAACTGCAACGCATGGCCGAATTGTCAGCTGAAAACCAGCAACTAAAGAGCCTGCTTAATGGCGCTGAACTAATAAAAAATAGCGTGATCATCGCCGAGCTGACGGGTATCTCTCCCGACCCTTTTCATCACCTGATTACAATTAACCGGGGAGCATCCGACAATATCAGCGAAGGGCTCGCCGTTATTGATGGTGAGGGCTTGATGGGCCAGGTAGTTGAGGTCTTCGAAAGCCACAGCCGCGTACTGCTAATCACTGATTCTAGTCACGCCCTGCCCGTTTACAACCCGCGCAATAATGTGCGTAACATTATTGAGGGCATCGGTGATTTTCAACGTCTAAGACTGCGCCATGTCTCGCCAACCCAAGATATTCAGATCGGCGATACCTTTCTCAGTTCTGGCCTCGGCCAGCGCTTTCCTTCCGGCTACCCTGTTGGTACCGTTAGTGCCATCGACAAAGACCCAGGACAAGCATTTATTGACGTCAGTGTTACCCCTGCTGCCAAGGTCGACGGAAGCCTGCGCTTACTAGTGGTTTTTTCGGCAGTGGAAGCTCTCGATAATTACTCACAACCGGCACCAACAAGCACTGGCCTCAACAATGCCTCGGGGAAATAACACCCTACCGCTGACAGCTATTAGCGTCAGCCTGATAGCCGCCCTATTTCTTTATAGTCTGCCGTTACAAGGTGGTCTGGCATTTTGGCGTCCCCCCTTTGTACTGCTTGTCACCGTCTATTGGCTGATTGTTCAGCCACAACATGTGGGTATTACTTTCGTTTGGTTTAGCGGACTCCTTCTCGACCTACTTTATGGCAACGTTATTGGCCAGAACGCACTGGCCATGTCGGTCACTGCTTACTTACTAAAAACTCAGGAATACCGCGTGCGTCATTTAAGCCTGCCTTTTCAGTGTCTGGCCGCACTGTTTCTGGTAATGCTTTACCAAATTCTTTGGGTAAGCACACGTCTAATACCTGAGAATATAGTCCTCGGCTGGCGCGTTTACTACCCTGCACTGAGCAGTGCCCTAATTTGGCCTCTGCTGGCTGGAGGCCTCTATAAACTACATCGACTCTTTCACTGAGCTCTTCTGTTCTCAGTGAATAAATAAGACAATGGCCAATATCGACCTCATTCTCGCCTCAGCCTCGCCGCGTCGAGCTCAGCTACTGCGTCAAATTGGCGCACGGTTTGCCATTCAGCCTGCCAACATTGACGAGAATCAACACCCCGGTGAATCTGTCACCCTGTACGTACAACGTATGGCCCGTGAAAAAGCCGAAACAATCGCTCTTAAACAACTAGCGAACGGTTTACCGGTATTAGGCGCTGATACCACGGTAGTGCTCGACAACAGGATATTTCCCAAACCCACCGACAAGACAACAGCATTAGCCACATTGCGGGCTTTGTCAGGACGAAGCCATAGGGTATTATCCGCCATTGCGGTAGTTGCCGAAGGCCATACAGAACTCAGGTTATCTGAAACCTTTGTGCGTTTTCGAAATATAGAAGAACAAGAATACGAACGCTACTGGTCAACAGGAGAGCCCCAGGGAAAGGCGGGTGCCTATGCCATACAAGGACTGGGGGCCGTGTTCGTAGAAGGTATTACAGGTAGCTATTCAGGGGTTGTTGGCCTACCGCTTATGCAAACGTTTGAATTATTTGAGCGTTTTAATATCGCCTGTTGGAATGCACGATGAAAGCAGAAATACTCGTCAACATTACGCCCTCGGAGACCCGCGTTGCCCGTATTGAAGATGGCATACTGGTTGACATCGCCATCGAAAGGGTTGGCAATCGCAGCCTTGTGGGCAATATTTACAATGGCAAAGTCGTACGTGTTATGCCCGGCATGCAGGCTGCTTTCGTAGAAATCGGTCTCGAAAAAGCAGGATTTATTCACGCTAACGACATTATGCAAAGCGCGGCCCCCAGTGCCGAGAAAAACTCAGAAGAAACCCCCGATATCCGCCAACTGTTGCGCGAGGGTCAAGTACTCCCTGTACAGGTAATTAAGGAGCCAATCAGCAGCAAAGGTGCCCGCCTTTCCACTCACTTATCAGTATCTTCGCGATACCTCGTTTATATGCCTGGTGTTGACCACATTGGCATTTCCCAGCGTATTGAAAGCGAAGAGGAAAGAGAACGCCTGCGCACCCAGCTCGACCTCGCTGTCGAAGCCGGCGCGATGAAGCAAGAAGGCGGCGGTTATATCATTCGCACTGTTGCCGATGGTGTCGAGGAAGACGAGTTTCGCACTGACGTCGACTACCTCCATCGCCTGTGGGCCTTGGTGAAAGACAAAATGACTAGGCTGCCCGCACGCACCTGTATTTACCATGACTTACCACTATCATTACGGGTAATGCGTGATGTTGCCGCCGAAACGGTCGAGCGAATCCGCGTCGATTCCATCGACATTCACAAACAAATGTGGCGCTTTACCGAAAACTTCAGCCCGGAACTACTCCCCAAACTCGAGCACTATCAGGAGCAACGCCCCATATTCAGTCTCTTTGGCATTGAGGACGAAATTAACAAATCTCTTGAGCGCAAGGTTAAATTAAAGTCTGGTGGTTATCTGATTTTCGATCAAACTGAAGCCATGACCACCATTGATGTCAATACTGGGGGGTTTGTCGGCCATCGCAACCTTAGCGAAACTATTTATACCACTAACCTGGAAGCAGCAGGTGCCATCGCCCGTCAGCTACGCCTGCGTAATCTGGGCGGTATTATCATTCTCGACTTTATCGATATGAAAGACCCTGAGCACCGCCGTCAGGTGATGCGTCGCCTGGAAAAGGAGCTCGAACTCGATCGTGTTAAAATGAAAGTCACCGGCGTTTCCGAACTGGGGCTGGTGGAAATGACACGAAAGCGTACCAGCGAAAGTCTACAGCGCCTGCTTTGTGAACCCTGTGAACACTGCCAGGGGCGAGGCTTTTTAAAATCAATAGAAACCACCTCATTTTCAATCTTACGAGAAATCGTTAATCACAATGGCAGTGAAGACGCCAAAAAGAGGTTAGTTCTGGCTTCCCCAGCCGTCGTTGAGCGCATTCTCGACCAAGAGTCAGCCTACCTCAGTGCCGCAGAACAAGAGATCAACTGTCCCATCGAATTTCGTACCGAAGCTAGTTACTCTCAGGAGCAGTACGACATCATTACGGTTTAACAGACTGTTGAAACCTCTTGTTCAGCGTAATCGTTTTCAACAATTGGCTTAGGAGTTGCCAGCATTGGATGTTTCCACAACATTAAAGCGTAGCGCTCGCTACGCTTGGGCTGTGCTTGCCATTTTAATTATTAGCTACGCTCTGCTGGTGGCTATTGGACGTTTAGTACTGCCCGCACTCGAAAACCATCAGGAATTTGTCAACCAAGTACTGTCCCAAGAACTTGGCATTGAAATTACCACAGAACACCTGACTGGCAAGTGGACACGCTTTACACCTCAGTTTCATGTACAGAATTTGCGTATCGGGGCTGAGGAAGATACGCCAGCAGTTACCGTTAGCAACATCCACTCAAAACTCGACATACTGAGCAGTATTTTAAATACCGAGATTGTTTGGAGTGACCTACATTTCGGCGAAATTAAATTCTCTATCCATGAAGATGCTGAAGGCCAATGGTTTATTGACCACGCTCCCCTTTTAAAACTCGACAGTGGCACCAATAGTCCTCGACAACTGGATGCTTTGGTCAATATTATCCAGTTCAGTACTCGTATTAGTGTCGAGCAAATTGCTATTGATATCGCTTTTTTTGATGGCACCACAGCCACTCTTAATGTTGATGCAACCCAGATCGAGAGCAGTGATGATTTTCACCGCGCTCACGCAAAATTATCCCTCGGGCAAGATGAGAACAAAGCCGAACTACTGCTTGAAGGTCGAGGAAACCTTCTGAACTGGCAGAAGTTTGATGGCCAGGCCTACATCAATTTTCAGAGCATCAACTTGAACAATGTTCTCAGCCTCATCCTACGTAGTTGGGAGCCCTTTAATACCCTATCCAAGACCACAGAAATCAATGCCCTGCTCAACGCTGAACTGTGGGTAAGCGCACGCAACGCCGGCCTTTTTAATTTACGCGGCAAAATGCAGGCCGAAGAGATACCTTTGAACTGGAATCAGGATCTTCCCTCGATAAAAAATTTTAGCACCACCTTCGACGGCTGGTTTAGCCCTGGAAAAAGCTGGGGGCTACAGTACCAAAAACTGCAGTTTGACTGGGGTAATCAAATTATTGAGCCCACAAACATCAGCTTTCAACAAGGCCTCGGTGAGCGCTGGCACGAAATAGCTCTTGCCGCCGATCATATTAATATCGACACGCTTAAACACATGCTGGTAGAAAGCGAGTTTATGGACGAAGCAACCGCCGAGCTCATCGACGCCTTAAACCCCGCAGGCACGTTGCATAATACTCATCTGCTGCTCGACCTTGAAAAAAATCAGCCATTCACACAGATCGATACCCGTATTGACCGACTTTCCCTCGATTCCTGGCACCACACCCCGGCAACTCGAGGACTGAGTGGTTACCTCCACTGGCAGAACGAAAGTGGTTATTTCGATATCAATTCAGCCCATGATTTCGCGATGCACTACCCCGATGCTTACACAAATTTCATGCACTATGGCTCTGCTCAGGGCCGGGTCAACATCGACTGGATAAAAGCAGATGAAAGCCTGAAAATTGCCGGCGGGCCAATTGATATTCGTGCAGAGGAAGGTGAAATTCGCGCCTATATCAGTCTCGACATTCCCACCAAAGGTGATACCCAAGAGCCACAGATGTTTCTGCAGGCAGGTATCAAAAACAGTCATTCCCGCTATCTCAACAACTATCTACCGGCTATACTCGAACCGCGTTTGTTAGATTGGCTTGATAAAGCAATAGGCGACATTGATGTTATCGAAGCTGGCTTTATCTGGCGCGGCTCACTAAAGGATTCAAGTCACCAACAGCGTAGCATTCAGTTTTATGGGCAATTTGCCAACGGTAACGTCAACTACGACCCCAACTGGCCAGCACTTAGCCAACTCTCAGGGAATATCAGTCTCGACGATATCCAGTTAACAGGCACTATCGACAGCGCCATCGCAGGCATGGGCCGCAATCAGGTACAGCTTGAGAGCGCCTCATTCACCACCCTGCCCGACGCCCTGCTCGCAGTGAAAGCTGAAATTAGCGCCCCCTTAAAAGCCGCACAACACATCCTCCTGAACTCGCCCCTTGCACCGCAACTCGCGACGCTCGCAGACTGGAAAATTGAAGGTCGAACCCAGGCTAAGCTGGACTTAACCATTCCCCTGTCAAAACATAATGAGAAAGAAAGCTATAGTGTAACCGCCAATATTGAATCGGGCCAAATGCAGTTAAATCGCTTCAAGTCCGTCATTTTTCGCGACGTAGAGGGTATCGTTGCTTATAGCGACAGCGCGGGACTACATTCCCCAGGTATTAGCGGCCTGCTTTGGGGACAAACCGTACAAGCAACTGCCACTACTCAGGAAGGCAGACTAGCAGTTAATGCTTCGGGTCTATTAGACCTTTCCTTGGCACCCACCTGGCGGCCTTTATTCACTGACAATATCAGCGGCACGGCCACCTATTCAGCCATATATGTCGCCCCACATAAAAATTCACCGGCAACACTTAGCCTGTTATCTAATCTGCAGGGCATTGCCATTGACTTGCCATACCCACTCTATAAGCCTGTAGATCAAACTTGGCCTCTAGAAACCAGCCTACAATTTCTCGACAACGATTTTTTACTTAATGCCAAAACCGAGAGCCTCAAGGCGCAACTGAGTATTGCCAATCGGCAATTGGCCTCTGGTATTATCAGTCTCGGCGATAACAATAAAAGCTATGCACCTGTGCCCTCTTTCAAAGGCCTACTGATTAAAGGGCATATGAGTGAATTTGACCTCGATGCCTGGATCACTACTCTGCAGGCCAATGCAAAACACGAGGACACCAAAACCAGCTTTGATACCCGCGCTGTGGTCGCAATCGACCATCTCAGTGCAGCTGGCATCGAACTCAATACCGTTAATATCGACGCTCTTCACAGCGAGCAATTATGGGATATCAATATCGATAATCAGTTGCTTGCTGGCAACATTCGCGTACCTGAAAACCTTGACCAGCCTATTGTAGCTCGTCTCAATTATATCACTCTGCCCAAACCCGAGCTCGGCAGCAGACAAGGCCACCTAGATGACATTGAGCCCAGTAGTCTTCCCGCCCTGGACTTTGCCACCGAGGGTCTGCGCATCGGCGACAAAGAACTGGGTAGTCTCGCCTTTGTCATGCGACCAAATAAACACGGCGTCAACATTGACCAGATTGAAGCAGAAATCACCGGCATCACCGTCGACAAGGCACCCAGTGGCAAAACGGCCCAATTGAACTGGAGTAAGATTGACAATAATCACTACAGTGCATTCACCGGAGCACTGCTTAGCGACGATCTCGGTAGCATACTCAAAGCCTGGGATATGCCGATGATACTCACCACCAACCAGGCAGCCTTCCTGACAGATTTAAGCTGGCAGGGTAAGCCCTGGGATCTTCCGACTCAGGCTCCGACGGGTAATATCACCCTGCGCTTCGAAAAAGGCCGGTTTTTTCAGGCACCGGGTACGACCACCAATGCTTTGCTTAAAGTTGTTGGCTTAATTAACTTCGATACATGGTTGCGGCGCCTAAAATTTGATTTTTCAGATCTATTTTCAACTGGCGTCAATTTCGACAATCTGAAAGGCGGCCTCGCTTTTGAAGAGCACCAAATACGCTTTGACGAGCCCATCGTCGTCACTTTGCCATCCGGGAAATTACGTTTACTGGGCCAGACCAATCTGGTCGAAGAAACAATCGATGCACGTTTAATTGCGACCTTACCTGTCGGCACTAATTTACCCTGGGTCGCGGCCCTCGCAGGTGGTCTACCCGCAGCCGCAGGGGTTTATATCACCAGTAGATTTTTTAAAAGTCAGGTTGACCGGATATCCAGTATCAGTTACAAAATCACGGGCGACCTCAATAATCCCGAAGTTGAAGTCGATCGTATATTCAGCGATAAAACCGAATAGCCACAACCGTTCGATAAACAGCACAACACCAAACTCGGTAAGAGAAGGACCCACCATGGCTAAAGTCGCCGCTATTCAGCTTAAAAGCGACGGTGATCCAAGTAGTAACCTTGCTGTAGCTGCTCACTTCATAGGCGAGGCCGCCCGTGCCGGTGCAAAGCTCGCAGTACTACCGGAGCATTTCGTTTACTACAATGTGCGCGACACGCAGGCCGTTGCTGAGGCTGAGGCAAACCAAGGCCTGGCTCGACAATTTTTTGCCGAGCATGCAAGTAAGCACGAATTGTGGCTAGTCGGCGGCACATTGCCTCTCTTCAACGATCAGACTGCTGCATCAAGGGATAACGACAAACCCCACGCGACATCCCTGCTTTATGATGCGTGCGGACGCGAAGTGGCCGCCTATGAAAAAATCCACCTCTTCGATGTCAATGTACAAAAAACTGGCAAGCGCTATTGTGAATCCGACAGCTATGCTCACGGCACGCGTCCAGTAATTGCGCAAACTCCCTGTGGCTGCGTCGGCATGAGCGTTTGTTATGATCTGCGCTTTCCTGAACTTTATCGGCAACTCACCGAGCAGGGCGCCGAAGTCCTTGTCGTACCCTCTGCCTTTACCGCTGCCACTGGACAAGCCCATTGGCAGCTTTTATTGCGCGCGCGTGCAGTGGAGAACCTGAGCTACGTTGTTGGCGCCAACCTTTGTAACCGCGACCATTCTAAAAAACCGACTTGGGGCGGTTCAGCCATCATCGATCCATGGGGTGAAGTACTTGCCGAAATGGATGACGAAGAGGGTTTTATCATCGCCGATATAGACCTCGCTCGCGTTCAAGAACTCCGACAAAATATGCCGGTGCTAACACATCGCCGCCTAGCTTGAATCAAAAAACCAATGACTTTTCATTGATCTGTGACAAACACGGGAATAACGCGTTACTATCCGGCTCTGGCTCGTAGTTCTTTACTGCGACCCTCACTTTGACATAGCGCATTTGAAAGGAAGACCCCTAATGAATACATCCACTCAACCGGCAGGTATTAAAAAAGAAACGTCAATACTGGCAACCAATAAAGTCATCCGTAATACCTATATTTTGCTGTCGATGACCCTGCTATTTAGCGCCGCCACTGCCGGCATTTCAATGAAGCTAGACCTACCTCACCCTGGTTTCATCATCACTTTGGTGGGTTATTTTGGCTTACTCTTTTTGACCACTAAATTTCGTAATAGCTCACTTGGCATCGTCTGTGTATTTGCCCTGACTGGCTTTATGGGCTTCACCCTCGGCCCCATTCTCAATATGTACCTCGGCTTGCCCAATGGCTCTGAGCTGGTGATGAATGCACTGGGTGCCACCGCGGTCACCTTTGTCGGCCTGTCTTTCTATGCCCTGAGCTCGCGCAAAGACTTCAGTTTTTTGGGTGGCTTTATCATGGTTGGCGTCATCGTTGCCTTCCTCGCAGGCATTGGTGCTTACTTCCTTGAAATGCAAGGGCTATCGCTCATTGTCTCCGCCATGTTCGTCATTTTAATGGCGGCGATGATTCTCTGGCAGACCAGCCAGATTATTAACGGCGGCGAGACTAACTACATTATGGCGACTGTCACACTCTATGTTGCTATTTATAACTTGTTCACGAGCCTACTGCACCTGATGGGTGTACTTGGCGACGAATAACCCCAGCCAGGCGTCATAAATCAGGCACAAAAAAAGTCGCACCAGTTTGAATGCCTCCAGACGGGTGCGACTTTCTAAATAGCTCAGCGTTTTAACGACCCATGTTTAGCGGAAGCTTTCCCTTATCTCTGCCGCGGTAGCAGGCTCACCACCGGCAGCACGAATCGCCTTCACAGCTTCCTCAACCCATTGCACATTGGTTTTGGTCGACTGAAAAGGCGCGTCTTCCAGCCCTACCCGCACATGGCCACCCAGTTCTACAATCTTTGGGATTAAGGGAATGGTATTAATATCAAGTCCGGCCACCATCCACGGCGCACCGGGCGCCTCTTCCTCCATTAATTTTGCTAATGCCTCAATAGCCCACTCTCGAGGGGGAAAGCAAAAGGTGAAACCGTCGGACAGCATAAAGCGGTAGACCGGTGTCTGCATGCCCTTGATAGCTTTGTAGAGCTTCGCTCCCTCGCGCACAAAACCCGGTTCATAACAGGCGTAAGAAGGCCGCCAACCGTATTCTGCAGCCATCTCAGCACTGGCCCGTAGCACGCCCGGCGGGTTGTTATAAACATCACCGTCGTTACCAAATATATTGACCCCCTTCATGGCAAAGTTACACGACCCTGGGTCCAAAATACCCCATTCGAGCACACCTCGACGACAGAGCTCATTAGTCGTGCGGTTGCGAATTGCGGCATCATCACCCATTGGGATGTCCATAGATGATGGATAAACAATGGCATCGACCTGCTCGCGAATACCCTCGATAAAAGCTTGGCAAATATCGACATCAGCATTTTGCTTACCCGTTTCAGGGTCTAAGCTGTGGGCATGAAGGATGGCCGCACCTGCATTGAAGCAATCGATGCCCTCCTGGGTAATCTCCTCCGCCGTCACCGGAATATTAGGTTGCAGGGCGCGCGTCCAAGCACCGTTCATGGCCACTTCTAGCCACACTTTATGACTCATTCCCATCTCCTTATTACTTGAACCCAGAATTAAGGTTCTACATAGCTAGTTGAAAAAGACCGTGCTGCACCAAAGAATCCTAATTGAACTATTATCGGTCTCATAGGCTCTTATACTCTATAGGTACATACCATTCGCAATGAGCACATCCAGCATGAAACGATCCAGCCTCGCCCTTTTATTTATTATTGCCGCCTGCCTTATGGCCAGTTTAGCGCTGTCTCTGGGTTCTGATCAAGACAAAGACAAGCAGCAGGTAATGACGGTGACCGAAGCTCGTCAGCTCATTGCAGAACAACGGCAGTTGGACACCATCAGCAAGGGCACCTGGAAGCAATTACTCACCAAGCAACAGTACGATATTATGTGGCGCAGTAAAACCGAGCGCCCCTTTACCGGTGAATTGCTCAACAACAATCAGAGCGGCGTTTATGTTACCGCTGGATGCCAACTCCCGGTCTTTCACTCCAGTCACAAATTCAAATCGGGAACCGGTTGGCCAAGCTTTTGGGAAGTATTGAACAAAGATAATATCGTACTCAAAGATGACTGGTTTCTCGGCTATAAACGCACCGAAATACTTTCCCGTTGCGGTGAGCATCTCGGCCACGTATTTAACGATGGTCCTGAGCCCACGGGTCTGCGTTATTGCATCAATTCAGTGGCGCTCAATTTTATACCTCATAAAAGCCAACCCTCTAACCCTCCAGAATAAAATAGCTCATTAGCAACCATAACACACTGAAAATAAAGTAAATTCTCAAGCGGATTAGTGAATAATGAATTCTAGTTTGTGACGTAGCCCCACTCTTGCAAACCTGCCTGGAAATTACACCAGCTGTCGTTTGCCGACCCGGTGTAATTAGGGTTAAATACCTTCATATGTATCGCCAACGCAAACAGGGAAGCGAGAGAGGTTCCCGGTACAGCTTGCAACGATGACAAAAGAGGGAAAACGTGAATTCCATTGGCTTTGAATTTGTTCAGTCGCTCAGTAATGAATTATCAAAGGGTACCGTTAAACTACCCTCACTGCCGGATGTCGCCCTAAA
>JARGOV010000002.1:133186-146457 GCA_029212965.1 Porticoccaceae bacterium | reverse complement strand
GCGAAGACCAGGAGGCTTTTGACGAGGTACTTGCTGAATGGCACACCGGTGTCGGTGCTGCGATTCTCGAAGCATGGCGCTTTAGTGATGAGCTCATCACCGTCGCCGAAGAACACGAAATGCTCGACCGCGTACCAACTAATGATCAGGGCGGAGCCAGCTTCGAAGCCGATTTAACCGATGTCGTACAAGTAGCCAACCTTTTTTCACATGCCACTGCACAAGGTGATGAAATACCGCCCGAGTGGGCTGAGATAAAGTCATTTGGGCGACTTAAACTCAATGAAGAGCTCATTCACGACATTATGGTGCAATCAAAAGAAGAAATTGACTCAATTGTCAGCGCCCTACAGAGCTAAAGCCAGACGCCGCCTGTCATTAGAAGCGGTCTCCTGGATACAGCGAACACTCAAAAGGCAATGATCCCCCTTTCTCTACTCGACCTATCTCCGATTAGTGCTGGCAGTAATGTAAGTATATCCCTACGCAATAGTCTTGATTTAGCTCAGCACGCGGAAGGTTGGGGTTTCCATCGCTACTGGCTGGCTGAACACCACGGTATGCCCGGTATTGCGAGTGCCGCAACGGCAGTTCTTATCGCCCATATTGCCGCGGGTACATCGACACTACGGCTCGGTGCCGGAGGCATTATGCTGCCCAATCACTCGCCACTGATCATCGCCGAACAATTTGGCACCCTCGACGCACTACACCCTGGGCGCATTGATCTCGGTGTTGGCCGAGCACCGGGAACCGACCCGTCCACTTCTCGCGCACTACGGCGTCATTCAATCTCTCAAGCAGAGCACTTCCCGCAAGATGTCGCTGAACTAATCGGCTATTTCAAAGCCAATAGTTCTGGTCAGCACGTACGTGCCATACCTGGCACAGGTCAAAACGTACCCGTATGGATTCTCGGCTCCAGCCTATTCGGCGCCCAGCTCGCCGCACATATGGGCCTACCCTATGCTTTTGCCTCCCATTTCGCCCCGGGGCAGTTGATGGAAGCCATCGAGGTTTATCGAGAACAATTTAAACCCTCAGCCTCGTTATCAAAACCCTACGTAATGCTCGGCATCAGTATATTTGCCGCGGATAGCGATACTGAGGCTGAACTACTGGCCAGCTCTTGGCAACAGGTCTTTGTTAACTTATTTAGTGGTACGCCAAGCCAATTACCGCCTCCCGTTGCCAATTACATGAACGAGCTGCCGGCCATACAGAAAGCCATGCTCCACGATGTACTAGCATGCACACTGGTCGGCACTGGCGATAATATCCGTCAACAAGTCGATGATCTTGTCTCCAGAACCGGCGCGGACGAACTAATGATTAGCACGCAGATTTACGATCATCAGGCGCGTTTGCATTCCTATGAGATTGTCGCAAAGACTTTGATCGGTAGAAAAGACTAAGCCCTCTCCACGACTTCTGACACCACTCCCGTTAAATTCCGCCCTTTTTCACCCCACAATAGCGTATCCCTGACTGCGGCCGAGACCTTATAAAAATGAATAACTTGCTCACTCAGGCCCTATAATTGACGGCCAAATTTATTAATAGGAAAAATTCAATGAGAAACTTAGCAGGAAAAGTCGCGTTTATTACCGGAGGGGCTAGCGGCATGGGCCTGGGCATGGCGCGCGCTTTTGCCGGCGAAGGCATGAAACTGATGCTTGCCGACGTCAACGAAGTGCGCCTTGGCGCAGCCGAACAAGAATTCAAAGACCAGGGAGTCGACGTCGCCACGATTATTTGTGATGTATCCAAGCTCGAACAGGTCAACGCTGCTGCCGATGCTACAATTGAGCACTTTGGCAAAGTGCACGTGCTCTGCAACAACGCTGGCATCAATGTCGGCGGCACCTACGAAGAACTCTCCCAACAAGATTGGGACTGGGTTATCGCCGTCAATCAACTTGGTGTGCAATACGGCATCAGTGCTTTCTTGCCAAAAATTAAAGCCCATGGTGAAGGCGGTCATATCGTCACTACTTCATCCATGGCAGGGATGGTCAACGCCGGGCCAGGCTGGGCGCCTTACAACGCCAGTAAATTTGCTGTCGTGGTTATGAACGAAGTGCTTTACAGCGAGCTAAAAGAAACCAATATTGGAGTGTCAGTGCTCTGTCCCGGTGCCGTCGCCACCAACATTATTGAAGCAGCCGATAGCCGCCCATCAAACTTTGGTAGCTCAGGAGACAAACCGGTCATCGCTGGTGATGTTGCCGAATTATTAGAGCACGGGCTCGACCCTGACGTGGTTGGTAAGCTGGTTCTCGAGGGTATCCAGGAAGAGCAGTTTTACCTTTTCACCGACCCTCGAATGTTCAAAGCCGTCGAGCGACGTTTTGAGCGTATTCAACGAGGCTTCGACTGGTCAGCAAACTCCCGCGCATTGGTTGATGTCAAAGCCCCAGGGTCAACCGCCAGCTAAAACAAGACCTCAACAATAACGACAATAGCTAAACCGAGCACATGGAAGTGCGACTGTGTCCATCGAACTTCCATCAATTAAAGAAAAAATGTGGGGATCCTCTCGAGGCGATCTGCCTGACAGAAATAACCTAGTTCCAACCAGATGACTCACATATTCACGTTAGTGACACAGGCGTAGTATAGTATTGTTTACTTATTTGTAGAGAGGGAAAGCGCATGCAAATGGACACCCCAAGTCAATTGAGTAAAACAACATTGATACTCCACTGGATCGTTGCAATCACTGTCATCAGTTTACTGGCAGTGGGCATCTATATGGAGGAAACTGAAGCCTATAGCCTTTACCCCTGGCATAAATCGTTTGGCTTTTTAATCTTTTTTGTCATTCTGGCGAGGGTTTTATGGCGTATAAAAAACGGTTGGCCTGTTCCCGTGGGCCAGTACCAGCGCTGGGAAACGTTACTAGCAAAGGTGGTTCACTACGTATTGATAATTAGCACCGTTCTTATGCCGCTTTCTGGCTTTTTAATGTCTGCATACGGAGGTAGTGGTGTCGACGTATTCGGTATAGAAATTGTTGCCCGCAATACCGATCCGGAAAACCCCATGAAATCAATGCCGCACAATAAAGAACTCGCCACGTTCGCTCACGAAACCCACGGTCTTGTCGGTTACGTTTTAATAGGCGCCGTTTTATTGCATATCGCCGGTGCGTTAAAGCACCACGTGATGGATAAGGACGGGACTTTACGACGCATACTCGGCTCCTCAGTATAAATAACATTTTCATGCGCTATTCCCGCCAGGCTGCTTATCCATAGTTTGTGGCCTGGTGTTTATCTTCGCGATTATTTCCCTCTGGTGAAAAAGAAATCAAAGGGAAACCGCATACCTCATGCTTAAGTCTCTAATTTATTTTGTTCAGCGCACTAGCGAAAATATATTGTTATTACTCTCGATACTTTGCTGATTTTGCAGCCTTTTGATACCACTTTTTTACTTTTAGCTCCGCCTACATCTGCAAGGCTTTACACTCGAGATAATCATCCAACGCATAAGGGCCGTGCTCACGACCATTACCGGATTGTTTAAAGCCGCCAAAGGGAGCCATCATATTAAACGCGCCACCATTAATAATAACATTGCCGCTGCGTAGGCGACGAGCGACTCTACGAGCACGACTCCCGTCTTTTGTCCAAACGCCACTGGACAAGCCATAAATAGTGTCATTAGCAATGCTAATGGCCTCTTCTTCATTTTTATAGGGAATAATACTCAACACAGGACCAAAGATTTCTTCCCGAGCAATGGTCATACCCTGATTGACCTTGCCAAATACAGTGGGTTTAATAAAAAAACCTGTGGGCAAATTATCAGGTTGCTCGGGGCCACCACAGAGTAATTCGGCCCCCTCTTCTATACCTTGTCTAATATATTGTCTCACTCGATCTTGTTGAACCTTAGAAATAACAGGCCCCAGCTTTGCTTTAGGATCGTCAGATTTTCCGAGAGTTAAACTCTGTGCTACTTCTACAGCTAGCTTGGCGGCTCGTTCATATGCCGCCTCCGGCACTAACATACGGGTGTGAGCAGCACAGGTTTGCCCACTGTTAAAATAACAATCATTAACCGTGCCACGCACTGCATCGTCAATATCGGCATCGTCGAGCACTAGCGAAGGCGACTTTCCACCAAGTTCAACCACCACGCGTTTGACAGTATTAGCAGCTAGTTCAGCAACACGCTTACCTGCTCGTGTCGAGCCAGTGAAAGAGACCATATCGACTTTGGGGTGAGTCGCCAGCGCTTCGCCCACTACCGGGCCAAGACCGGTAATGACATTAACCACACCCGGAGGAAACCCAGCTTCTGCAACCATTTCTGCCAACATAAAAGCAGTTAAGGGTGCCACTTCGCTAGGTTTAACAATCACTGTACAGCCGGCCGCCAGAGCCGGGCAAACCTTGGCCATAATTTGATGAAGCGGGAAGTTCCACGGCGTAATACACGCAACGACCCCGACTGGTTCTTTAATAATGTCGGAATTACCGAGCGTTTCTTCAAACGAATAAGTGTCGAGTATTTTAATAAAGTTGGCGACACCCTGTAAGGGTAAACCAGCCTGTATCGGCTTGGCCATACTCAGGGGCATACCGACCTCACCGGCCATGACCTCAGCAAGCTCATCCTGGCGGGCAGCCATCGCCGTATATAACTTTTGCAAATAACTCTGACGCTGCTGTGATGTCGTCATACCCCAGTTTTCAAATGCGGCGGACGCGGCTTCCACAGCTTTATTTGCATCTTCCACAACACCGGCAGGCACACAGCCCATCACACCTTCAGACGATGCATCTATGACATCAAGGACTTCCTGGCCAAGAGGTTGTACCCACTCGCCATTAATATAAAATTTGTCTCGAATGATCATTACTACCTCTCCCTGTTGATTATCTAAAAAAATTTTATCTTCCAAATGGGTCAGACTATTTATCGAGCAGACCCTTTAGTCCGCCAAAAGATTTCTCCAGCTTATCTTTTTCCGAGTTAAGCTTTTCCTTAAATTGTTTACCTGCACCTTTCAATACCTCGACCTGACTAACTGCAGAGCTGGCACTTTTATTAATGGCAGCAATAAGCTGTTCTACGACCTCGGCTCCAGAGGCACCATTGGATTTTTCACCGATACCAGTCATTTGAATATCCGGCAGATCGAGTTCAATCGCTTGGCTACCAAGCAGGGCATTAATATAAGAAACCCGTCCGCCGGCAACCTGTAGATCTTTAATAATTACTTTTTTTCCTTCACTTTCAGAGGCTTCTTTAGAGCTAGCACTGGTATTCTTAGCCCCCGTGGATTGCTCAATATTTTTCAGTAAATGCTGCAGATTGGAGCCTTTTTTACCCTGCTCAAAAGTAATTCGCGGAGCAGAAATGCGCACACTCGGGATAATTACCGGGTCAGCATTGATTGTTTGCGTATCGACAACAATAGAAATTTCACCCAGATAAAAGGCATTAGCACCGCTAAAGCCCTGAGGATTGCCAACGGCAAGACCCGATAGACTACCTTTGCCCGAAAAAGGTGAGAGGCTGACATCGGCCAGTTCAACACGTGTAAGGGTGTAATCAGGACCGAAGGTTTCAACGACCTTTTTAATACCGCTGTCGAGATAGTAAAGACTCCCCGCTACCACTATGACTACTACTATAAGTAAAACACCAAGAATTTTAATTATTATTTTCATCACCGTGAGCCTTTGCCATGCATCGAAGATTTAACCCGATGCTAGTAGCTCTGTCGACGAAAGGCAAACACCCCAGCAAACTAATCGCATTACTGACGACAATTAACAATCAATTGGTTGCAATAACGGCTAACTTGCACGACACCTCAAATTAGGGATTTATATCTTCAGCCAAAAGCAGGCCTGCGGCGTCACTTAGGCAATAACATTATCACTGCGTAGTGCGGCAATCTCACCCTCGTTCAGACCGAGCAAATCTCCCAATACCTGATCCGTATCTGCTGCAAGCAGGGGCGCGGGGCTAAAAGATTCCTCATTCGTGCGTGACAATTTCACCGGGTTGCCCGGCGCTTTCGTGGTTTTCCCATTAGGATGACTAATGTCTATCACCATATTACGGTAAGCCACTTGAGGGTCGGCCACTGCCCCACTAAAACTATTGATGGGTGCACAGGGAATCCGCTTAGCTTCGAGCAAAGGAAGCCAGTGAGCCATTGTTTTGGTGGCTAGAATTTCAGCCACTCGACCTTCAATAAAGCCTTTGTCAGCGAGCCTACCAGGCTGATGGTCGTATTCGGGTTTACGCAACGCATCGCAATCGAGCACCTCGAGCAAACCGGTCCAAAAGTGATCAAAAATCACTGCAATAACAATAAAGCCATCGCTGGTTTTAAAACTGTTGTAAGGCACATGCACAAAGTGAGAGTTGCCAATGGGCTCAGGATCTTCACCAGAGAGGAAATACATAGTGGCCATGTAACTGAGCATAGCAATCTGACCGTCGAGCATAGAGATATCAACATGTTGACCCACGCCACTGCGCTCGCGTTCGTACAACGCGGCTAACACGCCAACCATGCTAAACATGCCACCGCCCAAATCTGCAATCGGTAGGCCTGAGCGCAAGGGGTGTTCTGCACTGTCACCGGTAATCGACATATTGCCGCCATAGGCCTGCACTACTTGATCGAACGCCGTGCGATGGTTACCCGGGCCTTCAGAGCCAAAGCCAGTAATCGAGCACGTAATAATGCGCGGGTTAAATTCTTTCAATACGGCGTAGTCAATGCCGAGCTTTTGGGTCACGCCGACACTAAAATTATCGAAAACAATATCAGTTTTCTTCACCAATTCGTAAAACAGAGCTCTACCTTCTTCACCTTTTAAGTCGATGGCAACGCTCTTTTTATTACGATTGAGATTAATAAAGTAGGCGCCCATACCATCGATAGAATGTTTCGGATCATTAGCAAGTAAGCGTCGTGTACGCTCACCTTCAAGGGGTTCGATTTTAATCACTTCAGCACCTAGGTCGGCCAGGGTCACGGTGCCGAAAGGCCCCGACAGCATATGTGTTAAATCAAGGATACGTAGACCTTCGAGAGGTTTGCTCATTGCGGTTTCTTTTATCAAAGTAGGGGGGACGTATTCTGGCATCGCTGGGGCAACATGGCAAAGTGCCGAATCATTCTCTAAATCAGACGACAAAATCTACAATGAGAATCTACAATAGGTATCACGTTAAACATCGACACAATGGGACAGTGATATGGGGCTGACACATTTTTTTAAAGGATTCAAGCTACTCACTGCACCGGGAGTCCGACTATGGGTGATTATCCCCCTATTATTAAACCTGATCTTATTTGTCGGTTTAACACTGTACGCCATCCAGCAATTTGAAGGACTCATGGACTGGCTGCTTGGTTATCTGCCTGATTGGCTATCCTTTATTGCTTGGTTCTTTCGCCTCTTATTTGGTTTATTACTCGCCGTTTGCTACGCCTACACTTTTACGCTGGTCGGCAACCTTATGGCCTCACCGTTTTACGGCCTGTTGGCCAATGCGGTCTACATCAAACTCAGCCCCGATCAAGATGAAACACCTCTCACTTTTAAAACAGCTAGCGTGATTGCCTGGCAAGCCTTTAGACGAGAAGTGCAAAAACTGGGTTATTTTATTCCCCGGCTGGTGAGTGTACTCGTGCTCTGCCTGATACTGTCTTTTATTCCGCTGGTCAATTTTGTCGTACCCGCCATCGCTTTTGCATGGGGCGCCTGGTCTCTGGCCTTGCAGTATTTAGATTACCCCGCAGATGTTAACGGCGTTAATTTTAAAACGGTTCGCCAACGTGCGGGGAGCAATAAAGGCTTATCATTCACCTTTGGCTCGATAGCGTTGCTGGGTAGCACTGTGCCACTGCTTAATTTACTGGCAATGCCCGCTGCTGTCGCTGGAGCAACATCGCTCTGGGTCCAACATTTTAAGGAAAGTAGCTAACGCCGCAAAAAAATGCTGAAAAAGAAAAACATAAAAAAGCCCGGCCTGAAAAACACAGGCCGGGCATTCTTGTCGATGTAGCTCTCTACTTAGTGTTCGATTTTTACGCGCACCAACATTTCCTCAGGGGGCTGTTCACAAGCGAGTTTTTCACCAATCAAAGCCTCAATCGGCTCCAGTAAAAAGGCATCGTCCTCACAAGCAAAGCTAATAGAGGTGCCCGTTTTACCCGCTCGTCCCGTGCGGCCAATACGGTGAACATAATCTTCCGCTTCTTCGGGGAGAGTGAAATTGACGACATGGCTAATGCCGTCAATGTGTATCCCTCGCCCTGCAACGTCGGTAGCCACCAACACCTGTATTTTACCGGATTTGAAATCATCCAATGTGCGCACGCGCTTATTCTGCGCCACCTCACCAGAGAGCAGGCCAACACTAAAGCCGGCTTTGCCGAGAAACTCCTGTAATCGGCGACACTGATCGCGACGATTGGCAAAAACAATCACGCTTTCGACCTCATCAGCTCTTAGCAGATTAACGAGAAGGTCGCGCTTTTGGCGGGTTTGAGTAATGAAAATTTTCTGCGTGACGGAATCGGTCGCGACACGCTCGGGCTCAATTTCAATTTTTATCGGATCCCGTGTCCACTGCTCGGTTAAACTCTCGACCTCGGGCGTGAAAGTCGCCGAGAATAGAAGAGTTTGGCGGTGATCATTGCGTGGTGTTTGACGGACAATACGTCTCACCTGTGGAATGAAACCCATATCGAGCATTCGATCGGCTTCGTCGATCACCAGCACTTCGACGCGATCGAGATAAACATCGTTGCTGCCGCAAAAATCCATTAAACGACCCGGCGTTGCCACCAGAATATCGCAATGTTTTTCGTGCAAATGGCGACGCTGCTTATCGTAATCCATACCGCCCACCAGAGTATGCACGTGCAGGTCGGAGTATTTGCTTAAATTACGCGCATCGTCGGCAATTTGCATGACCAACTCACGGGTCGGGGCAATAATAAGTGAGCGCGCTTCCCCGGCGAAACGCTCGTGTTCAATGGGGTTCTTTACTAGGTCATCAATAATAGCCACTAGAAAAGCGGCTGTCTTACCGGTACCCGTCTGCGCTTTACCCACGACATCGTGGCCCCGCAGGGTAAGGGGTAGTGAGCGCGCTTGAATCGGCGAACAGTATTGAAAGCCCGTATCGGCGATCGCATGCATTAAGGTATCGGGAAGGTCGAGATCGTGGAAACGCACTTTGCCTTCAACAGGTTCCACTTTGAAGTGTGAAAGTTTCCAGCTGGAACCGCTCCTATTGCGACCACCACGACCACCACGGCCCCGACGACGACGAGCCGTCTGGGGTTTATCTCCATTCTTGTCGCTATTTGCACCAATATTGTTTTCGGATTTGGCCGCAGCAGCCCGGGGCTTATCACTACTGTTTTGGGGACTTACTTGTTTTTCTTCGCTCATGCCTGTGCCGGATATGGCGCTGCTAAAAAAGACAGCGCGGGTGAAAAAGCAGCGGATTATAGCACAGCCTAAAAGCCTTGCAGGCTTAACATTTTTCGCTCACTAGAGACAGGGATTAGCCTTCATTAATCCCGCCAAAAATGCCGTTTCAACCAGTAGTCCAAACTGACATAGCGGCCACCGCCGGTGAAGAATAGGCTAAGCAGCATAATCAAATAAGTCGCGGCAAATTCAATGCCGTTATTGAGTACCACAAATCCCCCTTTTTCAGTCAGCCAGCTATAGTTCCCATTCTCTTTCAGTAAGCTTTTAGCAACGGCGACGCGCCGACCCACCTCTTCACTGTTTTCAAGACTACGTTGGGCTGCAGGAATACCAATATCAGCAAGAACTTTTGCGGTGCTGGTTTCGGGGTTACCTGGAGCGATAGCAAACCAGCCATGCTCCCAGTGCACCGTCATCATCGCCACGGCCATGGTAATCATCAGTGGTATGGCAAACCAACGTACAGCTAAACCAATCAACAAGGCCAATCCTCCAACCAACTCGGCAAAAATAGCAAGACTCACCATGAGCGCAGGAGCAGGTAAACCCAAACCCCAGTCAGCATTGCCAAACCAGCCCACCATGTCTTCGTAGTTATGCAATTTGTGCAGACCTGCAGCAATCATTATGGGTGCTAAATACAAACGAAATAGCAACGGTGGCAGACCGTCGAGCCACTTAATCCGTTCAAAAATAGCGTCGTGCAAAATTGTATAAAACAGTGACACCTTGCCCATGCTAAGACTCTCTTATGCTGTGTGATAGAGGAATTGAGGATTTAGAGGAGTTATGTTTGAAAAAATTCCCTGATAGTTATTACTGTAACGAAGTTTACTTTTCAACTGCTGATTACTCCGCCGTCCCAGAACGGAAAAACACAGGACTCTGCTCCCTCTGTTTGTGATAAAACACATCGAAGGATATGGATTGGCCTGTTTCAGTGACATGCGCCCATGGCATCGAGCAAGCTGTCTTTCTCGTGCACACCGCAGGAGTGGGCGATGGTGCCGACCTCTTGCTCCCTATTTCTTACATAATTTGCCACTCGAGCCGCCTTATCATCGGGGTCAAACCCTCTTTGTAAATATTGATTATGGGTGGTAATTCCGGTGGGGCATGTGTTTTTATTACACTCAATGGCTTGAGTACAACCCTCGAGCCGAAACAATAAAGTCAGCCCCCACGTACAGCACCCGGACGGCATCGGTAGGAGTCACCAGATTACCCGCTGGCTATTATCGCACAGGCCCTGTTCAAGCAGCTTATCATTGACCACTGGTTGCGTTTCTCGAACACTTAACCCTACAGCATGGAGCAAGCTTGGTGGCGCAGACCTTGCGTGGCTTCGCACCCTAGCTTATTTTTATCTTAAACATTTTGACTTGAGCATGGGCTGCCACGCCCAGAAGTTTTTCATCATTCAATCTACCCGTAGCGTCACATACTCCGTATTTGGCAGTGTTAATCTGAAAGACAATATCGGCACCACCTTACAAATGGTGAGGGGGGGGAAAGCCCCTCACCGGTATTCAACCAACACCCCGCCTTGGCGGCCCCTCGCGATAGAGTGCTCACTGCCGAGAGATTAAAAAAGACTTTGCAGAATAAGGCTCTCGACAGTGGGGACTAATCGTCATAGGTTAAGAAACGGCGTAGTCCTCGGCTAATGCTGAGAATGGATGATTCACAAATAAAGCCTCCCCAGTTAGCCCCGAGCGGGCAAGGCACTGTTAACATATTAACGCCTTTCCACCTTAAGCCGAACTATGCCACCTTTAACCCCTGTAAATCTTACATTCACCGCAACGAGTGCGAAAATGTTTAAACTGGCCTTACCGATTACCGTCGGGCAACTGGCCATCGTCGGTATGAGTGTGACCGATATAATAATTGCCGGACGTCTCAGCACCAACGACCTGGCCGCTGTTACTCTGGGCAGCACCATTTTTAACCTTTCCATTATGCTGGTGATTGGTATTATTCTCGGTAATGGCCCTATTATCGGGCAATTATTTAGTGCTGGCAAAACGGATGCACTGAGGGGACAATTTCAAAACTGTCTGTGGCTATGCTTACCTCTAGGCCTACTATGCAGCCTTTTTATCGGCGCAGGCATCCTGTTCTTACCCCAGCTTGAAAGCCCTGCAGAAATAACCAACATTGCCACTCGTTACTTATTGCCCATGACCGGCAGCGCATTTTTATTACCCTATATCATGGCTTTTCGCACCACCTTTGAAAGCATGGGACAAGCGCGCACAGCGATGATTTTCAACCTGACGGGCTTTGTCATTAACATTCCTCTCGACTACGCACTGGTTATGGGTGCCTGGGGCTTCCCCCCGCTCGGTGGTGCCGGCTGTGGCTGGGCAACACTTTTTGTATCCTTGTTTATTGTCGTTGGTGAAGCCTTTTACGCCCGTAGTGCTCGCACTTTACGTTCCTATCAATTGATCAGTGTAAGACAGGCTTTTGATGGTGAACGAATTAAAGAAACCCTACGCATTGGCTTACCCATTGGTGGGGCAATACTGGCTGAGGGTGGCTTCTTTCTGCTAATTCCATTATTGGTCGCCCACCTCGGGGCGGTTACTGTCAGCGGCCATTCGATCGCCATTTCCTTCGACTGGATGATGTTTATGGTACCGATGGGAATTTCGCAGGCTATTGCAATATTGGTTGCCCATGAAATAGGTCTCGAGCAGCCTCGTCAGGCACAACGAGTTTGCACCACGGGTCTTGGCCTAACATCGGTAATTGCACTCTGTCAGGGAGCTTTTGTACTATTCTTTCGCGAACAAATTGCCGCCCTATTCTCCCCTGATATTGAGGTCCAGGAACTGGCCGCGGCGCTACTGGTGTACGCAGCCATCTTTCGTGTATTTGACGCCATTAATGTCGGTGGTAATGGCGCCTTACGCGGTTATAAAGATACCCGTATCACGCTGCTACTCGCCTCTATTGGTTATTGGATAGTAGGTTTCCCCCTTGCTTATTCACTCGCGCTAACTAATTTCTGGGGACCTGCTCTCGGTGTTGAGGGTTTCTGGATAGGCATCGTTATAGCTCTGATTTTAACTGCTAGCCTGACCGGCACTCGTGTCTATTTCACAGCACGAAATGCCGTGCTAAGATCTGCAATGGCGTAAATGAGTCACGCCGTATATCAAGGCCTCGTACGACAGGGAAATCGCGCAATACCCGCCCTCTCATGGTTGCAGGGTTTATGCTTGTGACAAAGTTATGATCCACTGAAGGCTATTTGTTATTTTTTTCATTATCGAGATTCCAGGGTGAAACAACTTAATCCGCGAGAAGCCTGCCTAAAAGACCTCAAATCCCAACCCTCCGAGACGGATAACCTTCGTCCACGCCCGCCACGAACGGCCTATACAGCTCTTGCCAAGGTCTATGATATCGTCAATAAAACAACCATTGGTTATATTGGTGACATCTCCACCAGTGGTTTCATGCTGTTTTCAGGCATGGCCCTGCCCGCCAACCAACGACGTCTGGTTTCGGTCGATCTACCTCATCCTAAAGAGGGGCAGACCACTATTGAGCTCGGCCTGCGCGTAGTCTGGAGCAAACCCGAAGAAAAGAATCGGCAACTACAGGCTATCGGCTGTGAAATTATGGCGATAGAACCCCACGCCAAATTGAGTTTACTTCGCTCGTCCATGGCCTATGGCCACAGAACCTAATTGGCAAAACGCTGAATCGAGAACCTGATTAAACCTTCGGTGAAGAACTTTGCCATTAGCGATTAAAAGCCAGATA
>JARGOV010000002.1:75961-133086 GCA_029212965.1 Porticoccaceae bacterium | reverse complement strand
ACTTTGCCATTAGCGATTAAAAGCCAGATATAAGTACTCATATTTTTATTATTGAGTTCAACGACTCAGAGCGATAACGATGAGGCGGAACCTAAACCACCAAACTTAATAGTCAACTATTTTGCAGCCAAGTACTAAGCGGTCCCGAGTGAGCCTAGGATAATAAGATAATTAAAAACAGGGCCAGGTTACATCTACCACATCGATAGAGTATCCCTTGCGGTATCAAACGCAGTATCACTACAGCGAATGTTAAACTAGGTGGTCGACCGATATAATCCAGCTCATGACTTAGGGGCGCAAGTGCCTCCACCTATGACACAGTTATTCCAAACGACATAATTTTTGACGGCACCCGCATCCCTAACTATAAGGGCTCTAGTGGCATTAAAGAGAGCATGCCCTGGGACAGAGTCACTTCTCTCGAAGCCTCGAGCGCGCCCCAAAGCCACCAACATTCTGCCCTATGCGTCACTTGTACTTCTGCTGACTTGAATAATGACGAAGTTATCATCAAAAATGACAAAGCAACCGAGATGTATTGGGAATGGCTACTACGACAAGGAGGTAGCTGATTAAACAACTTCATCCGCCATAAAAAAAACCGGGGCTAAAAATAGCGCCGGTTTTTTTATGGGCTTGTTAGAGAAACCACTGACATTTATTGAGCACCCCAGCCCCCATCAACTACAAACTCAGCGCCTGTAATAAAAGCGGCTTCGTCAGTGCATAGGAATAAAGACATGGTGGCAATATCGATGGGCCGGCCCACTCTTGCCATTGGTGTCGAAGCAATAATTGCCTGCATTTGCTCATCCCCCATCGTTTTAGCCAATGGTGTTTCGATAATACCGGGATGAACAGAGTTAACTCTGACACCCTGCTGGGCGTATTCCAGACCCGCTGATTTGGTCATCAAACGCACTGCGCCTTTAGCACCGTGGTAGGAAATCATGCTGGGTGTGCCAATAATGCCAAACAGTGATGAAATATTCACGATGGCACCATTACCCGACTTTTTCAAAGCGGGCATACAAGCCTTCATCCCCAACCAGACACCCGTTTGGCAAATGGCCACAACCCGGTTAAAGCCTTCAAGCGTTTCCTCTTCTACGCCAGTGAAATTACCGACACCTGCATTATTTACCAGAGTAGTAATAGCGCCATATTCCTCAACGGTAGTTTTAGCGACATTCGCCCAATCGGATTCGCTGGTGACATCCTGACGAATAAAGATGGCATCGCCACCTTCACTTTTAATTGCACTGGCCACTTTTTCACCCAGGTCTTCCTGTACGTCCGTGATAACAACTTTTGCGCCCTCACTAGCATAAAGGTGTGCGTGCGCTTCACCGATACCGCTGGCACCGCCGGTAATAATCGCTACTTTGCCTTCAAGTCTATTACCCATAATATTATTCTCCGTGTTTATTTGAGTGTGAATTCTATTGTCGGCACCCACAAAACGTGGATTGCCGCAGTATTGTCAACCTGTTGGCATAGTATGCGGCACCCACCGCTTCAGCATCAACTTTCATTCCCTAGCGAACAAAGATATTTTATGAAAAAAAATCTACGCTGCATCCCCTCTACTACCCGCGGAAGATAGAAACGCCGATCCAATCAAGACTCTCTATATTCAACTGCGAATAATCGCCATCTGCTTGGCCATAACATCGGTGGGCAAGTCGTTTTCCAGTGTGAGTCTATCGACCACACTGCCATAGCGAGCTTTCATTTTTTCAGCCACCTGGAGGGGCTCGCCGACCAGAGCAAAGGTTTCAAGCATTTCATCATTGATAAGATCGGGCATTTTGTCCCAACCATTATTCTTTGAAAGGTGGTTGAGTTTAGGGTGCAAATCCTGCCAATCGTGACATTCAAGTACCGTTTTATAGGCTGGTGTCGAGGCATAGAAAGAAATGCGATATTTAACCTTTTGCTTGCAGGCTTCAAACTCTTCTTCCGTCTGGCCAGTGACAACAAAGGGCGGCAGAGAAATTTCAAATTCGCTACGCGAGCGACCATTTTCAGTCAACGTTTCTTTAATGTTGGGCAGGATGCGTTCTTCAATAAACTTTTGAGTACTGAAAGTATGAATAATTAAACCATCGGCATCTCGGGCTGCAGTTTTCAACATCTTCGGCCCCACAGCTGCCATGACGACTTTAGGACGACCATAATCGGTATTTTTGGGTGTAAAGTCTGGCGTCATTAGGGTGTGTTGATAGCAATCACCACGAAACCCCAAGGGTTTATCGTCGTACCAGCAATCCCAGATCGCATGTAGGGAGCGGATGAATTCGCCCATCTGCTTAGCCGGACCATGCCAGGGCATGCCAAAGCGTTTAGTAACATGAGCTTTGATCTGCGAACCCAAACCCAAAGTGAAGCGACCTTTCGAATAAGCGTTCAAATCGTGGGCGGTATATGCTGTGGTCATCGGACTACGGGCAAAGGCGACGGCAATGCCGGTGCGTAGCTCAACTTTCTCAGTTGCTTCCGCGCCCATGCCAACAATAAGGAAAGGGTCATTTTGTATCTCAGCCGTGACTACTCCATCAAAGCCCTGGTTTTCAAAATCGCGGTAGCCCTCCTTGATCGAGCCAATATCATCCATATTGTCACCAAAACTAAAGCTGCTATCAATTTTCACTGTCTACCCCTTAATTTATTATTAGCCATTTAAGTACTGCTAGTGTACAAAAACATCTCTACTATAGTTTGTAAGATTTTATGTATAACACGCCTTTTATCGAGTCCAGATATAAAGCCAACTCGGTCCCATACTGTGGCAATCTATAGGGAGAATTTCATCATTGCATCAGCTACACTAATCTATGGGCAAAGTATGAATCCCACTTGAACGCCGATTTCAGGCGCTATATAACAATTATTTTAAACTAGCGACCGCATGGAGTTAGCTTTATTTATGTCCGCGAAAATACCACCTTCGAGTAAACCGAGATCTCCTTCTCGCACTACTGCGGACTCTTCTGCCATCAGCAGTGGACACAAGGTATCCTCTGCCTATGCCAATTTAGTATTTAATACTATGGGACATAGCGAGGAAGTACTCGATTGTTTTTCTCGGCACGGTATTAGTAAAGAGCAATTAGCTGACCCCTCTGAAAAAATTGCTTTTGATCCACTATCATCAGCAATTTTTGAACTGATGGAAACACTCAATATGCCCGGTGCCGGTTTATCCATCGGCCGACAAATCCATATTTCCAGCCATGGTGCCATGGGAGTGGCAGTCATCAGTAGTCAGACTGTCGGCCAGGCTATTCACGACGCAGCCAAGTACTACCATACCGCTATTACTTTTTGTGATCTTGAAGTTTATTACGACCGAGATCACGTCATTGTCGAAATTGTTGAAACCCATGGTAATCCGGAGTTTCAAACCGTCGTGGTCGAGGCAATGATGCTGACCATACAAAACGCCTTGGAGTTTGTCAGCGGCGAAGTCCTGAGCTACGCCAAGATTTCTTTCGCTTTCCCACCACCGGCCTACGCCGACGACTACAGTAATTTCTTTTCTGGTGAAATCAGTTTCAATGCTGACAAACACATGATGGTCTTACCTAAAAGCATTCTCGAGAAGCGCTGTATTACCGCTGACGAGCACATTCACAAACTTGCTGAAGATCAACTGCAGCTTAGAATGCAGGAGCTACGCTCCAATAATCTAACAATGTCTCACGTACTCGAGCTGATGCGACGACAGCCCGCCAATATGCCCAGTCTCGAAGACCTAGCAAACATTTTCAATGTCTCTTCACGCACTATTATTCGCTACTTGCAGGCTGAAAATACCACCTACCGTAAGCTGCGCGATAGTGTCCACAAGCAACTGGCAACTGACGCTCTACGCAACACCGACCTCTCGATAGATGCTATTGCCCTCGACCTAGGCTACCAGGACACCACCAGCTTCCGCCGTGCCTTCAAACGCTGGTGCGGATGTTCACCGTCTGAATACCGCAAAACTACGCCGAAGTAAGGCACGACAACAACCTGCTAAACTAGGCGTCGAATTTCAAGGGGTTCGCTCCCATCACCTCCAACAAAGGATACATTTATGTCTAATATTTCTATATCAATGGACGGTAAAGTCGCATTAATTACCGGTTCTGCTCGCGGCCTCGGTGCCGAAATTGCTAGAACCCTCTCACGTGCTGGCGCGACAATTATGATTACCGATATTCTCGAAGATCTAGGCCGCGCCACGGTGAAAGAGATCGAAGAGGCCGGTGGTAAAGCGGCATTTTTAGCCCACAATGTCACCAGCGAAGCCGATTGGGAACACGTTACCGCCGAAACCGTCAAACAATTTGGCGGTCTCGATGTGGTCATCAATAACGCCGGCATTGAGATTTGCGCCCTGCTTGAAAACACTGAGCTTGAAGACTTTCAGCGTATTCTCGACATCAATGTCAGCGGTGTATTCCTCGGTCTTAAGCACGCCTGTAAAGCAATGAAACCCGGTGGTATTGCTGGCAAAGGCGGCTCCATTATTAACCTGTCATCAGTTGCTGGCCTACGCGGCTACTCTGGCCTCGGTGCCTACTGTGGCAGTAAAGGTGGCGTTAAGCTGCTGACCAAAGCGGCTGCCGTTGAATTCGCCAGCCTAAAATATGGCATCCGCGTCAACTCTATCCACCCAGGGCTGATCCCCACTAACATGGGTGAGAGTGTGCTGCAGGGTTTCGTCGATGCTGGCCTCGCGCCTTCAGCTGAAAAAGTAAAAGACGCCTTTGAGCGCAGTACCCCTCTGGGCATGATTGGTCAACCCTCTGATATTGCTAACGCCGCTCTGTACTTGGCCAGCGACCAGTCGCCCTGGGTTACCGGTGCTGAGATTGTTGTGGATGGCGGTACTACTGCGACCTAACTCGCCAGATCAACCCACAAAAAACCGCGATTATTCGCGGGTTTTTGTGGATGCTTCTCTGCATTAAATAATCTCTAATCCTGAGGGTTTGGCAGACTACGTTTACTATTCAGCCAGTGAAAAATTCGCTTCCAGCTGTCCCGATCATATTCCGTTCTAGCTGGCGAAAACTCAAAGATGGATAAACCTGTCTCAGCAGAACGGATATAATTTTGACTAGCCCGTAATAAAGACAAATAAGGCACTTTCTTACCATTGGGCAGTTTAATCTCCTCAAGATAGTCACCGAGATCGCCAGCCGCCAGGGTATTCTCCCTGACACGATTGGCTACCGTAGCCAGTTTAACCTGAGTATTAAGCACGCGTCGTAGAGCGTTTAACTGACCGATGAAATGTTCCGCTGCACGAATATCAATCGGAGAAGGCAAGATGGGGATCAAAATACTATCTGCGCGCTGCACTAGATTAGCCAAAGGACGACCGCTAACCGCAGCCGGGCTATCCATAATTAAATATTCAGTATTTTTGGGCACACGCACCGCACTCTGCCAAGCCGCGAGACCGCGTATTGGTGGTCGATCCGCAGGACGAGCATCGAGCCAATCCATACTCGAACCCTGGGGGTCAAAATCAGCCAGCACCACATTTTTACCCTTCATTGCATAGTAGGCCGCAATGTTGGTCGCCATCGTTGTTTTACCACAACCACCTTTGGCATTAAGTAAAAGTATTGAACGCATGCATTCACCTTTTTTAATCTACTAACAAACTCAAACTGCGGGCCGAGGCAAATAACTATCCCCTCCGACCTTGCCGATTCAATACTAGTGGCAGGTATAACCGCCATCAATGACCAATTCAGTACCGGTCACATACTTTGACTCATCTGATGCCAAATACAAAATGCCGTAGCCCTGATCTTGTGGTTCAGCCATATGACCAACGACAATCTCGTGCTGAATACGCACTAAATCGTCGGGGCCAAACAAATCACCGGCACTGGCCGCCATCGGCGTTTTGGTAAAACCCGGATGCACTGAATTGACGCGAATATTGTATTTTTTCTCAGCACAGTACAAGGCAGCCGACTTGGTAAACAAACGCACACCCCCTTTACTGGCGTTATAGGCCGCCGAACGTGGATCACCGATAATGCCCTCAATGGAGGAGATATTGACGATACTACCACCACCATTAAGCTTCATTTGCTTAATGGCATTTTGGGTGCCCATAAATACAGCTTCCAGGTTCACTGACTGAATAAAGCGCCAGTGAGCTAGATCGCTCTCTTCAAGGTCAGTCGCAGCACCAACACCCGCGTTATTCACCAGCACATCGAGCCGACCGTATTCAGCGACAACGGCGGCAATAACTTCCGGCCAACGACTTTCGCTGGTAACGTCCTGCTCAATAAAAATCGCCGCGTAACCTTGATTTCGCAGTGTCTGAGCCGCAGCCTCGCCCTCTTGGGGGCGAAGATCGGTAATCGCCACTTTTCCGCCCTCACGACACATTAACTCTGCGGCTGAATAACCAATACCGGCAGTACCGCCAGTAATTAAACACACTTTGCCCTGCACTCTACCCATCACACTTTCCTCCCTAAACTTAATGACAAGTAAAGCCGCCGTCGATAACCAACTCAGTGCCCGTCATATAGCGCGACTCATCTGAGGCCAAATATAAAATGCCGTAGGCTTGATCAATGGGCTCTGCCATATGACCGATAACAATTTCACGATTAATACGCTCTGAGTCTTCTAGTGTAAACTGATCAATGGCTCCATCTACCATAGGGGTGACCGTAAAGCCCGGGTGCAGGGAGTTAACGCGAATATTGTATTTTTTCTCAGCACAATACAGGGCCGCCGATTTACTAAACAGTCGCACACCACCTTTACTAGCGTTATAGGCGCCAAAGCGTGGATCACCCACCAGACCTTCAATAGAAGAAATATTAATAATGCTGCCACCGCCATTGAGCTTCATTTGTTTTATGGCATTTTGAGTGCCCATAAACACCGCTTCCATATTCACCGAGTTAACGAAACGCCAATGGGCCAAATCACTTTCTTCAAGGTCAGTTTGTTCACCAACACCGGCATTATTAACGAGAATATCGAGACGGCCGTACTTCTCAACGACCGCTGCGACAACCTCTCTCCACCGCTCTTCATCGGTCACATTTTGCTCGACAAACATTGCGTCATACCCTTGATCACGCAATTTTTGCGCAGAGGCTTCACCCTCAACTGCTCGCAAATCGGTGATAACAACTTTGCCGCCCTCTTTACCCATTAATTCGGCGGTGGCATAACCAATACCCGCTGTGCCGCCAGTGATCAATGCCACTTTGTCTTGAACGCGTCCCATACCTAACTCCCCTTTATCTTATTTAAAATTTGCGTTTACTGATTGCAAACACCGTGTAGATTTTTCAATGTTATATTTTTCAATGCTCACGAATAGCAATCGGTTCAATGCCTTGCCCCCACAACCACGCATTGAGCCAGAAAAAGAGATAACAGTGTGTCCGACTACCAACGCTCTTCACCTTCAACAAAGCGCCGACCACTGCTTGTAGAACTTTGACTCACAATAATTTATCAAGCCAGTAATTTACCAGTTCCTGAAAAAAGTATCATATCGACCATTGTCATTAATTGCTCATGATACAAAAAGAGAGACCTGAATTTTGCCGCCATGACTGTGCGAATGTTAACTACCAGGTTACGCATAATCTCCGCACCCAACCAGCTCCAAGATTGTCATAGGCACACAATAGGCTGCCTTTCTTTAACCCCTAAACCGCCACTTTAATCCACAACTACAGCTCACCATTGCCAAACGTTTCTTAAAAGATTTATCTCGACGAGCAGCCTCTGTAACACGGCCATGCCTTCCTCATCGACAACATCTAATTTTGTCATTATTAACTTACCGTCCCGTAACACCTGACCACCCAGCACATACACTGCAATATCACCTTCTACATACGATAAAGTTTACATAACTCGGTGCTAACCCTCAGGCTGTCGTCGATGGGCAGGCTAGTACATCGTTACTAATCGCAAAGAGTTTATAATTTGAATTTTCGCGTGTTTAGGCTGTAAGATCTCAATATACCTTATTTTTCTTTGATAAACCTCGACACATTGGATCACAAAATAAACCAACCACTACGGGAGAAAACCATGAGTGATACACAAGCAGGTAGTTGTTTTTGCGGTGCCGTAACCATTGAAGTGAGTGGCGACCCCAAAGTCATGGGCTACTGCCATTGTAGCGATTGTGCAAAGTGGGCTGGCGCACCGGTCAACGCCTTTAGCCTTTGGTCACCCGATGCGGTAAAAGTGACTTCTGGTGAAGACAAACTTGGTTCTTTTGCAAAAACCGAAGCCAGCCACCGCCGATTTTGCACGCAATGCGGCGGACATGTATTGAGCGAACACCCCGCAATGGGAATGACAGATGTTTATCTCAACATCGTCCCTGGTAAAACCCATGCGGGCACCATGCATATTTACTACGGTGAAAAGAGTATGTCGGTACCCGACGGTTTGCCGAAATTCAAAGATCTACCCAAAGAGTTTGGCGGTTCAGGGGAAATGCTCGAAGAATAATTTTCAGAATCCCCATCAACCAGTTCATTTGTGTAGAGGCAAACACTGTCAGTATGAAGTTAATAGAGCCTTATACTTAAAAAGTACTATTTAGCCACTCCCCGGCTGACTCGATCTAGCCGGGGAGTGGCTAAATAGTGATGAGGCACCTAGCTAGGCAGCAGAAACTGGGCTAGCCCATAGGTCATATTCATCGGCATGTTCGACGAGGACGGTCAATTTATCGCCAGGCTGTAAATCGCATTCACCGTTTAAATACACATTGCCGTCAATGTCCGGGGCATCAGCCCAGGAGCGAGCGACGGCACCTTCTTCGTCAACTTCATCGACCAGCACTTCGATAGTGCTGCCGACTTTTTTCGCCAATCGAGCAGTACTAATTGCCTGTTGAGTTTCCATCAAGCGCTCCCAGCGCTCTTGCTTTATGTCTTCAGGCACATGATTTGGCAAAGCATTGGCCCGAGCGCCATCGACCGCTTCGTATTTGAAACACCCGACGCGATCTAGCTGAGCCTCCTGTAACCAATCGAGCAAATGCATAAAGTCATGGTCTGTTTCGCCGGGAAAGCCAGTAATAAACGTGCTGCGCAGGGTGAGTTCGGGGCAGATGTCGCGCCAGCGCTGAATGCGCTCCAGGGTTTTTGCCTGATGTCCCGGGCGTTTCATCGCTTTAAGCACCGAGGGGCTGGAGTGCTGAAAGGGAATATCGAGGTAGGGCAAAATTTTGCCCTCAGCCATCAATGGAATGACATGATCAACATGGGGATAGGGGTAAACGTAATGCAGGCGCACCCAGGCATCCATATCACCGAGAGTTTCACACAGCTCAAGCATACGTGATTTCACCGGTTTGCCCTGCCAGAAGCCGGTGCGATATTTAATGTCGACACCATAGGCGCTTGTGTCCTGAGAGATCACCAGCAACTCGCGGGTGCCGGACTCGACCAAACGCTGTGCTTCGTCGAGCACCTCGCCAACGGGACGACTTACCAGTTTGCCGCGCAGATCGGGAATAATGCAAAAGCTGCAGCTATGATTGCAGCCTTCAGATATTTTCAAATAGGAGTAATGGCGAGGTGTCAGCTTGACACCCTGGGCTGGCACTAAATCGATATAAGGGTCATGACTCACCGGCGGAGGCGCAACCGTGTCATGCACCGCGCTGACCACCTCCTCGTATTGATGGGCGCCACTCACCGCCAATACACCGGGGTGGGCGGAGCGAATCGCAGCTTCATCCTCGCCCATACAGCCGGTCACAATAACTCGGCCATTTTCAGTGATTGCCTCGCCAATAGCGTCGAGAGACTCCTGTTTGGCACTATCGAGAAAGCCACAGGTGTTGACCACCACCACCTCGGCGTCGGTGTAACTGGGTGTCACATCATAGCCATCGAGTTTTAGCTGGGTGAGAATGCGTTCAGAATCGACCAAGGCCTTGGGACAGCCAAGACTGATAAAACCAACTTTGGGATTTGCCATCACCACACCTTATGCCAAAAGAAAGGAAAAAAATCGGGCGACAATTCTAGCAGAACGAGGGCAACAAAAATGCCTGCAAAGAGGAATAGGGCTTTAAGGATAGAACTGACAAATTGCAGAACTAATCTTTCTTAGTGTCACGCAAGCGTTCAGACTGTTTTTTCAACACATGGGACATGATGTAGTCCTGATCATCTTCATCAAGATAGACAAAATCCACCGCCACCAGTTTGTTGAAATCTGGTGAGGAAGGCAAAGCATCACGACAACTCACCACGCGCCCAAAGGCTTTAATGAAATGGTATTCGGGAAACAGGGTCAATGATAATTCCAGGCAATCATGAACCCGAACGCTCGTCGGCGCATGAAAAGACACGCCGCTAGCGCTGAGGCTTATTTGATGAGTGGGACGAGGAATTACGTCCTCATCACCGCTCGATTCGGCGCTATCGGACATCTGGCCGACAATATGAATTTTACGATTGAGTAATTTAAGCACAGTGGCGACTTCAGGCTGATCATCGTCGATATCAAGTAACAACGAATTGATTCGACCATCAAGTTCAGCCAGTGAACTCAATTGTTTTTGTCGACGTCCCGAGTTCAGTTTCGCTGACGCTAACGCCGCGCCAAGGTCGGTCTCACTAATCGTTTTATAACTCAGTGAAACACTGTCATCAATTCGGTAAAACCGCCTTTTCTCTTCCATGCCTATCAACCTGTTATCTTGGATAATTTCACTTTTGTTCGAGAGAGGTTTCGCTCGACGCACCATCTAAAGCACGCAATAATTGCTCAAGTTCTGCAGGGGTATCGAGCTCACCACCAAACTCGGGTAACGGAATATTTGCCCCCGGTAACTCCCGTTCAAGCCCCGCAGGCGCATCCAAAGCATCTTTATCAACTTCTGGTAAAGGGACGCTCTTAGGCAAAACAGGTTTTTCCTCTGCAGGCTCCACTGCTTCACTATTACTATCGGCAGATTGTTCCAGTGGTATCATTTCACTTTCTTCAGAAACTGCCTCAAGACTGGCTGGTTTTAAAACAATGACAAGCTCGACTCGTCGGTTCCTAGCCCTATTTTCTGCAGTATCATTAGCGACCAGAGGGTGAGAATCACCATGCCCTTCTATCAAAAAACGCCGTGAATCCAGTAGGCCAGGGCGCAATAAAGCATGCACCACCGACACTGCTCGGCCCGCTGATAATTCCCAATTCGAACGAAAACGTTTGGTGTTAATCGGCCGGTCATCGGTGTGCCCTGCCACTGTTACAGTGCCTTCGACTTCTGCCAATGCCACGTGTATTTTGTCAAGCACTTCAACAAACCCAGCTCGTAAAGTAGCTCGGCCGGAAGGAAACGAAGCTTTTTCATTAATGCGAATAATTATTTTGTCAGTAGTGCTTTCCAGCTCGACAGAACCATCAGCAATTTCTTCACTTAACAGCGCAGCAAGTTTTAACGCCTCAGCTTTAGTTTCCTCAGCCCGCATTTCCTCCACTAGCTTAGCCAGCTCCTTTGGATCCAACGCGTCAAGGTCGCCTACTTTTTCAAAAAGAGGGGCTTCTGATGTCGGTCCATCAAGAAAATCTTGAGGTGACTCAGTGCGATCAGATTGCGTTACTTTCTGGACGCCGAAAGCCAGTTTCATAGAACCCGCCACCTGCTTAAATTTAAGAATATCCATCTCAGCAAAGCTTAGCAGCAGCACAAAGAAGCACATCAGCAGGGTCATTAGATCGGCAAAGGTCATTACCCATGCAGGTACCCCCGCCCCTTCCTTTTTCTGCGGCTCGTCGCTCATAGCAAACCCTGAGTAGCGATTAATCCCACGGGCTTACTTGTCTTCTTCTTTATCATTGCCCTCTAAATCCCGCTTAGAGCCCGGCAAATAAGTACGCAGCATGTCATCAATAACTCGAGGGTTACGTCCTTCCTGCATGCCAGAAATACCGTCAATAATGATCGATTGGAGCATAAATTCTTCATTGCGACGCAAACTCAGTTTACCGGCCAGCGGTGAAGCAATGACATTAGCAATCAACGCGCCGTAGAGCGTCGTTAATAGCGCCACAGCCATGGCAGGGCCAATACTTTTGGGATCATCCATGTTGCCCAACATCAGCACCAGACCCACAAGGGTGCCGATCATACCCATGGCTGGAGCAACTTCAGCAATTTTACTAAAAACCGCTGCGCCATCATCGTGGCGTGTTGCTGCTCTATTTCTCTCAGCTACTAGGGTTTGAGTTACCACATCGGCCTCCATACCATCCACAAGCATGGCGACACCCTTAGCCAAAAACTCACTACTGGGTTCTTTTTCTTCTAATATCAGCAACCCACCGGTGCGTGTTTCCTTCGCCATATCGACAATTTCCACGATGACATCACTCGGCGCCTGAGCTTTGTAGAGTAAAGCTTTTAAGCCAGCTTTAATCGCATCAACAAATTGGCCGAAGTTGTACTGCATCATCACCGCACCAAAGGTGCCGCCGCCGACCACTGCCATAGAAGGCACATCGACAAAGGGCATAACACCGCCGCCCATAATCATAGCCGCAATAATAATGCCTACGGCAACAACAAAACCTACTAGTGTAGCCAGATCCAATTTATTTCCCCTTTAGAAAAACACCATCGACCACAGCCGACCACTCCACTGCTGGCTGGCCTGTTAGCTTCATAAGTACATATTCTAACCAGCAACCGCAAAAGATATACCAACTAGACCACAAACTTCTTATTTAGAGAGTGGTCTATCAATAAATTATTTATCCCTAATAATCGGCTGAACCAGTACCCAGGGTCGAACCACTACCGACCACATCAGGGCATTGGCCTCATACCATTCCAGCGCCAGGGCATCGCTAATTTGACCGAGATCACCACTGGCCTGCCAGGCCTCAACCTCTGTTTTATTATTATTCGATATCTCGGCGGCAACTTCGACCAAATCCAACGTTGGGGCCACATAAATGGCGGTACCGTTAGCGAAAAAGCGCTGAAGTTCCCGCCAGGGCATTTTTGCCGTTTCGCCCTCTAGCTTGGCCCGCAATAACAGATCCGGATCAGTACTGGTCATTCTTTTGCTCTTGAAATTTACGAAGGTTTGTTAGTCGGTATTTTGGCCATACGCAATTTTTCACTGCGCGGCAGTTTTTTAATCGCCGCTTCACGCCGACTGGCGCTAGAGCGATCATGCCCCGCCTCGCAAAACACCACTTGCTCAGGGCGACGCCCGGCGTGGAAGTATTTTGCCCCTACGCCACGTTGATGCTGGGTAAAACGCCGCTCAACATCAGTGCTAATACCGGTGTACAGCGAGCGATCGCTGGCCCGAATCATATAGACACTCCAGTCAGTGGCCATTTTCAGATGATTTACACATTGGCTTTTTAAGCACTGATTAGTGGCTGTGGGTGCCATCAGCACCGTGGGAATGGCCGTGGGACAACTCTTCTTTCGTCGCTTCTCGAACAGTTTTAATCGCAATGTCAAACGTTAGGTCGAGCCCAGCAAAGGGGTGGTTAGTATCAACATCGACGGAGAACTTGCCAACCTTAACCACCGTAACCTGACGTGGTCCTTCCTTCGCCTGCACCACCACAATAGTGCCGGGCACGGGGCGCTTTTTCGCGCGTAGATGTTTAAGGGGCACACGCTGCACACTGTCGGGATGGGTGGGGCCATAGGGTTGTTTCAAATCAACGGACAGCTGGTCGCCAACCACCTTACCTTCAAGTTCCTGCTCAAGCGCGGGCAACATGCCACCGTGGCCGTGTAAATAAACGGTTGCCTCACCACCATCGGAGTTTTCTAGCACTTTACCTTCACTGTCTTTCAAGCTGTATTCAAACTCGACAACAGCATTTTTAGTAATTTTCATCTTCGCCATCCCACTTCATATCGACCCAAAAGGTCGCTCAAAATTTAAAACGCGCAGTATCTTGATTAAGTCGCCCCTTGGCAAGCCGCAACAAAGCGCAGGCTATCACCGCACTGGCGGCAGTGATAGCTCACCTCGCCACGAGTCAGCTTGTTGTGACGCCGAGATGAGAGCCGGTGACTCTGGCACTGACAGCAATAAGTAAAATAGCGCTGGCGACGGGTGGGAATACCGCTCAAATCATAAGTGGCCGTGCGGCTATCGTTAGCCTTAAACACTTTCATTATCTGGCGCCACTCATCGCCATGGGGTCGAATATTGCCTAAACCGTAGAGACAATCACTGACATAGTGAGCCACTTCGTGGGGCACGGTAGTCGCGAGATTATCACTAAAGTACTTGGCGAAAATATGGGGGTTAAAACGCATCACCTGCTCATTGCCGCGCACCCGATACATGCCGCTGCAACGGCCACGCAAATCAAACAACACGGGGATGGCCGGAAATCGCCGGCCGTACTCACACTCAGCCAGCCTCAGCGTTGCCTGGGTTTTATCCAGTACCTGTGCTTGCTGCTCGACATTAATCGGCTCGATGAGCTGGGTCGTCGCTGTCATCTCAGCAGCAAACCAGCCAGCAAAAACACTCTATTAAGACAGCTCATTAAGACAGTTTGCGCACTTTAAAACTGCGGCCTTTTATTTTGCCCTCTCGCAAACTTTTATAGGCAATACCCGACGACTTGCGCGCCACGGCCACATAAGCCCGGAAGTCAAAAATATCGATTTTGCCGATATCCTTGCCAGGCAGCCCACCGTCACCGGTTAGCGCACCCAGAATATCGCCGGGGCGCAGCCGATCTTTGCGCCCACCATCAATACACAGCGTAACCATGGGTGCCGGGGCGGGGTTACCCACCCCTTCAGTCAGTACTGGCGTACGTTCCAACCGGGAACTAACACCAGAATAGGATTCAATAGCCTCTAGGCGAAAGGCCTCGCCAGGCTCGTAAAAAGTAATCGCCTTGCCCTCTTCACCCGCGCGGCCGGTGCGGCCAATGCGATGCACATGCACCTCGGGGTCGCGGGCCAAATCGTAATTGACCACCACTTTGAGGGATTTCACATCCAAGCCCCGCGCGGCAACATCGGTGGCTACCAATAGCGGGCAAGAACTGTTGGAAAACTGCACCAGCACCAGGTCTCGGTCGCGCTGATCCATGTCGCCATGCAGTGCACTGGCGACAAAGCCGGCAGCATTTAAAGCATCGGCCACGCTCTGACAATCCCGCTTGGTATTGCAAAAAATCACTGTCGAATCGGGGTAGTGCTTGCTGAGTAAAGCCACCAACAGTGCCGGCTTATCCGCCGCTTTTACCTTGTAAAAATGCTGGCTGATAATTTCTTCACTGTGCACCGATTCCACTCGCACTTGCAGCGGATCCTGTTGAAACTGCCGACTAATCGCCAGTACGTCATCGGGGTAGGTCGCGGAGAACATTAAGGTCTGTCGTCCCGCCGGTATGGTTTCAACAATACCGGCAATGGCATCGCGAAAGCCCATATCGAGCATGCGATCGGCCTCATCCAGCACCAGGGTATGGACATCATTCAGTTGCAATGAGCCCTTGCGCAGATGCTCAGCAATGCGTCCCGGCGTACCAACGACAATGTGGGCACCGTGCTCCAGAGAACCTAGCTGAGGGCCAAAAGGCTTGCCGCCACAGAGGGTTAATATCTTAATATTTTGTGTAAAGCGCGCCAGGCGGCGCAGTTCTTTACTCACCTGATCGGCGAGCTCGCGGGTGGGGCACAGTACCAGCACCTGCACGCGATATCGATTCAGCTGTAGCTTTGCCAGCAGGCTAATTCCAAAGGCTGCCGTCTTACCACTGCCGGTTTTCGCCTGGGCCAGCATGTCCCGCCCGGCCAGCATGGCGGGCAAGCTGTCGGCCTGCACCTGTGTCATCTGCTCATACCCCAGTGTCGAGAGATTATCGTGCATACCATCGGGGAGTTGCAGGGAGGAAAATGCCAATTGCTTACTTGTCGCCATTAATTACTCATAAAAGCTGCTGGTCAGCTTGTCATCAAAAGACCCATTTTATCAGAGCCCGGCGACTAACCCACGATCATTACCTTTTTAAATCCACTGAGTTGCTACAATGGCCCGCTATGAAATACGACTTACACAGCCATTCCACTGCTTCCGACGGCGCCCTTAGCCCCAATGCTCTTATAGCTCGTGCCATCGCGGCCGATGTCGACGTACTGGCCATCACCGACCACGACACACTCGCGGCCTACCGAGAAATTGACGACTCGGCGCTGGGGGCTTTAACACTGATACCCGGCACCGAGCTCTCCACCCAATGGCAAAAAAACAATGTCCATATCGTCGGTCTCAACGTACCCCTCGAATGCACCGCCTTTGCCGACGCCATCGCCAGCCAACAGCGCTCGCGTATTGAACGGGCCACTATTATCGCCGACAAGCTGGCCAAAAAAGGCTTCGTTGACATCCTCCCTGGGGTGCTTGAAAAGGCCGGCAAGGGCTCCATTGGCCGCCCTCACTTTGCCCAACAACTACTGGAAATAGGTGCGGTAAAAAGCCTCGACGAGGCCTTTAAAAAATACCTCGGCAACGGCAAAATTGGCGATGTAAAACAGATTTGGCCACAACTCGATGAAGTGGTCGGCTGGATTCGCGATGCCGGTGGCAGCGCCGTACTCGCCCACCCCGATAAATACCATCTCACCCGCAGCAAACTGCACCGCTTAACGGACGATTTTATAGCCGCCGGAGGTGAAGCCATCGAAGTAGTCTCCGGCAAACAGGACAAGGTAAGAACGCGAGAACTGGCGAAATTGAGCATCGAGAAAAATCTGCTGGCATCCTGTGGCTCGGACTTTCATCAGCCCGGTAAATTCTGGGCCGAGCTTGGCCATCATTCACCCCTACCGCAAGAGTGCACCCCGGTGTGGGATCGTTGGTGAGTATCTAACACGACAAAAACTAGTCAGTCTCAGCAAATACCATATTAAAGGTAACAGGCACCGCGGTACTAATAACCGATAAATTTGCCACCACTCGCAAAGCCTCGACGCCCTCACTCAAACCAAAATCCTGTGCCGTAATAATAACGGGGTGAACAGAAGAGACTCGTATACTGCCATCAGCTAATTTGACCACATTAATTAAAGTTGTAATTTTTTTCTCAATACCGTGCAGGCTCAGCACAATGTCAACGTCATCCTGATAAAAACCACCCTTTTTCATGGCCTTTAATTTACCACTATCAACTTTAGCCAAAATATTGGCCGTTGCGAATTTATTGACATCAAACAACAAGCTCTTCATTCGTTCGTTTCGAATCGCTATATTTGTATCGACACTGGCAAGATCAATTGAGACCTTAACTTCCCCATTATTATTAATCGAGCCCGATAATTGTTTAAACAAATGCACCTCGGCAATTGCCGATTTTTTTATTGAAATGAAATTAACTGAAGAATCATCCCCCTTTAACTGCCAATCAGCCTGAGCACCCAACGAAACCCACAGAGACAAAAAGCAAAATAAATACTTCTTCATTTTCGTTAATCCTTGTTAAATTATATAACCAGCGTACAACTTACAGCGCGACACTGGCTATCGTACACATTCTGCGGATGAACGACAAAGCGCCATCCAGTTTTCAATAGCAGAGCTAAGATACTTTTGGCGGTGCAAAATAAAGTAAAAGTGGCGGCGGAAATTTCTGTGCGGCACCTTCAGCGGTATCAAAGTCCCGCGAGCAAAGGCCTCACTGAGGGCGACACGAGATAGACAACTGATACCCAAATCTGCCTCCACGGCGCGCTTAATAGCCTCGGTGTGCTCCAGCTCAAGGTTGACATTGATTTTGCTCAGTAGGCCGGCCATGGCGCGATCAAAGGTTTGCCGCGTACCGGAGCCGCTTTCGCGCAGTATCCAATGCGCAGCCAGCAGGTCTTTATCGTTGAGTTTTTTACGTCCTGCCAGCGGGTGCGTCGGCGAGCAAAAAACCACGAGTTCGTCTTCCAGCCAGGGGGTAACTTTCAGCTCAGGGTTTTGCAGCTCGCCTTCGATCAGGCCAATATCCAGTTCAAAATTTCGTACTTGCTCGCTAATACTTGCCGTATTGGCAACATGCAGCTGCACCTGGGCACCGCTATGTTGCTTCATATACTGTGCCATTAGGCCAGCGGCCAAATAATTACCGATAGTCAGCGTAGCGCCGACCCGCAATCCAGAAATACTGCCTTGTTGCAGCAGGTCTTGCTCAAAGGCTTGGGCCTGCTCAAACAGTGCCTGAGCTTGCGGGCGCAGAGCGCGACCGAGTTCATTAAGCTGCAATTTTTTACCATTGCGGTCAAAAAGGCGAATATCGTAATGCCTTTCAAAGTCAGAGAGGGCACTACTCACAGCAGACTGCGACATCGACAAATCCAGCGCCGCCTTGCTGATATTTTCATAACGGGCAACGTTGAGGAAGACTTGGACTTGTTTCAAGCTGTAAAGCATATCGGGTTTGCCGAATATCTATATCATTAATACCCATTTTGCCGATATAAGAAACACTTGTATAGTGCTATCTATATTTTTCAAAACACGAGTTAGGGAGCCAGCCATGTCAGGTTTTATTGAAGCACAGGTCACCAGCGTAAAGCACTGGAACGACACCTTATTCAGCTTCAGAACCAATAGAGAGACGTCATTTCGCTTTAAAAATGGCCACTTTATTATGATGGGCCTGCCCCAAGAAAAAAGGCCATTGATGCGCGCCTACAGTATTGCCAGCGCCAATTACGAGGATGAGCTGGAATTTTTCAGCATTAAGGTCCCCGATGGCGCGCTGACCTCACAATTAAAGAATGTAGAGGTGGGCGACACTATTTTGCTCAGCAAAAAACCCACCGGCACATTGTTACAGGACAATTTATTGCCGGGTAAAAATCTGTACTTATTAAGCACAGGAACGGGTCTCGCACCCTTCATGAGCATTATTAAAGACCCGGAAATTTACGAAAATTTTGACAAAATCATTCTCACCCATGGCGTGCGCTACGTTTCGGAGCTAGCTTACAGCGAGAGAATAATCGACGAATTGCCCAACGATGAGTTTCTCGGTGAAGAAATTACCAAGAAACTGATTTACTACCCCACCGTCACACGAGAAGCTTTCTCCAATCAGGGGCGGCTCACCGATTTAATGACCAGTGGCAAACTCTTTAATGATATTGACCTGCCCGCTTTTAATATCGAAACCGATCGTTTCATGATTTGCGGCAGCCCGGCCATGCTGAAAGATTGCTGCACCATGCTGGACGAAAGAGGCTTTAAGGAATCACGCCAGGGAAATGTGGGACAATACGTGATTGAGCGTGCCTTTGTTGAAAGCTAGTACTGTATTGAAAACTAAAGCGCCGACCCCACAAGGCGCTCTCGCTTCAAACTCCAATAATTGCCCAGCAACATCAACGTAGCCCCAAGTAGTAAGAAACCATCAATCGCTTCGTTATAGAAGAGAAATCCGATTAACATGATGAGAGGCAAACGCAGGAAATCCATGGGGATAACCACCATTGCATCGGCGTGGCTCAACGCTTTAGATACGCTGTAGTGGGCCGACATGGCAGTGATACTTATTAACAGAAGCCAGAACCATGCATTTCCCGATGGTATACGCCAACTGTCCAACGACAACACCAAACCTATGGGTAACTGGATAAGGCACATATAAAAAATAACAGCCAAAGATGTATCTTGCTGAACAATTGAGCGCGTCAAGGTGTGGGACAAGCCAAAGGCCATGGCGCTCACCAGCACGGCAAATGCCGCCGGGTGGATGGCGAGTGTTGTGGGGCGAAGAATAATCATCACGCCAATCAGCCCCAGGGCGATGGATAGCACACGGGCTTTACTCATTGTCTCATTGAGCAATATTGTCGCGGCGATAGCCGTCCAGATAGGCACTGTAAATTCAAGGGCAAACACCTCGGCCAGAGGAAGCAAACCAAGGCCATAAATCCAGCCGTACTGGCCGACAAAGTGAGCGAAATTCCTTGTCAGATGCTTTTTAAAACAATGCGTTTTTAAATTGCCAGTACCTCGAGCTAAAACAATAACGAGAATGAACAGCAAACCGATAACACTACGAAAAAACAGTATTTGTGCGGTACCAAGAGTCTGCGACAGCTCTTTGGCAGCAACGGCCATTGATGAAAAAAATAACAGGGCGACAAGCATCCATAGGGCTGCTTTCACGACTGGCTCATTCACGCCCCTCAACACCCCACCTTTAAACGCGACGCTGAAAGGCCGATAAATTACACCACCACAATCAAACGCAGCGCATCGAACTTCAATTGCGCGTGGGCCAGGTAATTTTGCGATAGCTCCATCGATTCGCGTAAGTAGTCAATCTCCTCACTGCGAATACTCGCATTAACGGCTGCCAATGCCTGTAGGCGCTCCAGTTCAGCCTTTTGCCCCTCGGCCATGCGCCGCTGAGCCTCTGTAATTAAGTCCACCTGCTGTGTCTGGGCAATCGTTTCAGCGTGGGCGACCAAGGTATCAACCTGGGTGCGAACATGCTTCACCATATCGACCGCGGTGCGCCGTTTAACCCGCTGGCACAGCTTGGCAAAATGGGCCTCGGTGAGTATTTGGCTAAAATCTTTGCCGCTCTCATCGACCACCACTCGCACCACCGACTGGGGGATATAACGTCCCAGCTGCATGACCTTGGGGGCTGGGCAATAGAAATTGAACATGCCTTCCAGTAAAAGTGTTCCAGGCTTCAAGGGTGGCAGTTTTAAGGTACAAACCGTGGTACTACCAAAGTCACCGTTGGCAATCTGTTCCATCGCGGCGACCACCAGAGGGTGCTCCCAGGTAAAGAAACGCATATCTTCACGGCTCAGGGCGCGACGCCGCGAAAAGGTTGCGGTAAGACCGTCTTCAGGCAGACCCGGCAAATTTTGGCCCAGCATGTGGTCGCTCGGCATAACAACAATACTATCGGCGCTGTGATGGCTCTGCTCAATACCGAATTCATCGAAGACTTTGCCCAAATAATCTTCCAGTTCACCGCTCTGTTCGGCGTCGAGCATGGCATCGATCACATCATTGGCAACCTCGGTATTGCAGGAGTTCATCTCCAGCAAGCGGTCGCGACCCTTTTGCATTGCCTCTAGCGCCGTCTCTGTGAGCTGATGAGTTTGCTCCACTAAACTGTCGAGTGCAGGGGCATCACCGGGACTGCGCAGGCAATGGTGCAATTGCTCAGCCACTTGCTGATAAATACTCAGGCCCACGGGACAAACACGCTGGAAGGCACCGAGGCCTTCGCTGTACCAACGCAGCATGACTTCCTGTGCACTGCCCTCGTGGAAAGGCACGTGGATTTGCACATCTTGGCGTTGACCGATGCGGTCGAGGCGACCAATACGCTGTTCCAACAGGTCGGGATTAAGTGGCAAATCAAATAACACCAGGTGGTTGGCAAACTGGAAGTTGCGGCCCTCACTGCCAATTTCAGAACAAATCAGGGTTTGCGCGCTGTCCTGCTCGTCGGCAAAATAGGCCGCTGCGCGGTCGCGGGCGATCAAACTCATGCCCTCGTGGAAGACGCCAGAGCGCACCCCTTCACGCAAACGCAAGTGCTCTTCTAATTTTTGCGCTGTCACCGATTGGGCACAAATGACTAGCACCTTCTCCTGGCGATGCTCGGCTAGCCAGTCGACCAGCCAGTCGACCCGGGGGTCGAGAAACAACCAGTCCTCGCCAAGCGCTTCTTCAGGCTGGAGACAGCGACGTAAATCGTCCTCGCTTTGCCCCACACCATCACTCGTAGCAGAGCCGATGGGGTTGGGCAGTGCATAGCCCTGTAAATAGCGCTGAGGAAAACCTTCAACTGCTTCGCGAGTATTGCGAAACAACACGCGCCCGGTGCCGTGGCGGTCGAGCAAGTCCTGCACCAAGCCCTCGATTAATGTATTGAGCGCGTCGTCATTACTCGTTTGCAGGGCCGCCTGTAATTCATCGGCGGCGTCAGTGCCAAGATAAGCGCTAACCTGAGCAATCACCTCGGCATCGAGGGTCAGGGCATCACCACTTTGCAGGGATTGCACCAATTCACTCACTGCCTGATAGTGACTTTCTTCCTCGACAAAGGTGGATAAATCGTAATAGCGATCAGGGTCGAGCAAACGCAGGCGTGCAAAGTGGCCCGCCACACCCAGCTGTTCCGGTGTGGCCGTTAGCAACAGAAGGCTGGGGATGCGCGCAGCCAGGGCTTCAATGCATTGATAGGCAGGGCTGGCGTGTTCTTCACTCCAGCTCAGGTGATGAGCCTCATCGACGATCAACATATCCCAGCCTGCCGCCAGCGCCTGGCTGTGGCGACGCGGGTTGTCACTTAAAAAACGGGTACTACACAGCACTAGCTGAGCTGTTTCGAAGGGGTTAATGTCGCCGCCTGGCGTTAGGGTTTGATCTTCATCGAGACTCTCATCCAGCTCATCAGCAAAACCATCCTCGCCCTCTTCCTCGGTTTGCTCCAGCGCTTCGCAGCGCGCTTGGTCGAGAATGGTAAAGTGCAGATTAAAACGCCGCAGCATCTCGACTAACCACTGGTGCACCAGACTATCGGGCACGGCGATCAACACCCGACTGGCATGCCCAGTATGCAGTTGCTGATGCAAAATCAAGCCCGCCTCAATGGTTTTACCCAGACCCACCTCATCGGCAAGCAAGACGCGGGGTGCATGGCGTACACCGACACGGCTGGCGATAAAAAGTTGGTGGGGCAGCAACTGCACGCGCCCACCGAGTAAGCCACAGGCAGGAGACTGCTGTTGTTGGTGCAAAAATTTCAGGGTTTGTTGGCGTAGTTCGAAGCGTGCAACTTTATCAACCTGTCCGGCAAACAAACGATCTTGCGGTTTGGAAAAATGCACAAAACTGTCGAGATCCATCTCGTGCAACACCACCTCTTGTCCCTCGGCATTTTCGCAGAGATAAATAACACAGCCATTACCCTCCTGCCGATCGATGATGGTTAATTCCACCCCTTCGGAGTCTTTCACTTTATCGTCGATGGGGTAGATTACCCGGCCCAAGGGGGCATTATCGGTGGCATAAACTCTGCGCTCGGCAGCTGAAGGGAAACTCAGCTCAACACGACGATTGGCAACCTCAAGAACAATGCCAAGACCTAACTCAGCCTCGGTATGACTAATCCAGCGTTGGCCTGGTACAAAATCAGCTGGGGTTTCGGATCTGCGGGACAAGGGCGGCCTCTTTGTTGATGGCGAAAATGACAGAAATCACTAGCTTTTTTCTGTAAACGGCGCGCATTGTAGTGCTTACACCAGCTGGGGACAAAAAATATGTATGATCACCTTCATTTTAATCACTGTATGAATTACTGAGGAGACTGGAACACCAATGCCGCGACTGGGCCTGCTTGAAACCGACACCCTGTACGATTGCTTAATCGACGATTACGGCTCCTACGGGAACATGTTTGCCGCTTTCTTTGATGCCCTAGGCGGCCAGCTCAGTTATCGCCACTATCAAGTACAGGCCGGTGAATTACCCCAACATATCGATGAGTGTGACGCCTATTTAATCACCGGTTCAAAAGCCGGTGTCTATGACCCCCTACCCTGGATAGCAGCCCTGGAAAGCTGGATCATCGATTTTCACCGCCAGCGCGCCCGTATTATCGGCATTTGCTTTGGCCACCAGATAATAGCCCACAGCCTTGGCGGCAAGGCGGAAAAAAGTGAAAAGGGCTGGGGGCTGGGCGTACTCAATTGTGAACAAATTTTGACTGGGAATGCCTCAACATTGCGCTTGATCCACAGTCATCAAGACCAGGTCATCACTTTGCCAGCCAATGCTATTCGCCTGGCAGGCTCTGATTTTTGCCCCAATGCAGCACTCGCCATCGGCAACAACGTACTGACTTTTCAGGGCCATCCAGAATTCACCCCAAGGTATTTACAACGCTTACTCGAACAACGCAAGGGTACAATTGACAGTGAGGTGATATCACGCGCCCTGGCCTCACTGAACAAAGCCACCGACCACGAACAGGTTGGGCGCTATTTATTGGATTTTATCTATCGATAACGTTCTCTATCGATAACAAAGGGGCCACGCTGACGAGCAAAGAACGCCCTAGCGAATAAATTTGCGGGCATACCAGCAACTGGCCCGCACATCGTAGCCCTCACCCTTAGCCCACGACAGACCAGTGCGCACGAGCACCTCGGCAATGCCTCGGCCTCGAAGGGCATCGGGTACATAGGTGTGGCTAAAATCGACACTGTTACCGATTAGTCGATAATCGACCACTGATTTAAGGCCATCTGTTACCAACAGGAAGCGCTGTTCCTCTGGCTGATGAACGATGGTACTTTCTTGCTCGCTCACTACTCTCTAATCCGATCTCATATTCAAGACTCGACATTCTACGCTATCGCGCCATCGCGTAAAACTCTTCGTTGGGACGCATGCTGGTAAGATTAGCCATGCGATTAGACAAACAGAAAAACGCACTAATGCCGCCAATATCCCAAATATCTTCATCATCAAAGCCATGGTCGTGCAAACGTGCGAAATCTTCATCGTCAATTGCTCCCGAGGCCTGACTGACTTTCATGGCAAAATCGAGCATGGCCCGCTGGCGAGGCGCAATATCAGCCTTACGGTAGTTGATCGCCAGCTGGTCAGCCAACAGAGAATTTTTCGCCACAATGCGCAGTATCGCACCGTGGGCAACCACACAATAGTGGCATTCATTACCGCCGCTCACTGTAACCACGATCATTTCTTTTTCAGCCTTGGTGAGATTGCCCTTGCGCAGCATTAAAGCATCGTGCATCGCAAAAAAGGCTCTACACTCGTCAGGCCGGTGAGCCAAGGTCAAAAAAACATTGGGAATAAAACCAGTTTTTTCCTGCACCTCCAAAATCGACGTGCGCAGGTCATCAGGTAGCTCGCTGAGTTCCGGCACAGAAAAACGACTAATACCCTTATTACTTTTAGTGTCACTCACCCAAGGACTCCTTGATTATCAACCTTCCACATTACAGCTTAAAACAGCGGAGCCATCTCCACAATTACTCTCGCACAAAAGCGCTCCTAGCCGAACAAATGCCCGCGCGCTGACAAACCACCATCAATCGTCACAACGGTGCCAGAAATATAAGCTGCACGATCGGAAACGAGAAAGGCACAAAGGTCTGCCACCTCTTCAGGCTCGGCGATGCGACCAAAGGGCATACTCCCTGTGAGTTGTCGCCAGTCATCGGGATCAAGACCTTTATTCGTCGCATTTTGACGCATGAGGTTGACCAACCTCTCTGTCGCCGTCATCCCCGGATTAATACCTAGCACACGGATATTATCGGCCGGGCTGCCACCCCCCATAGCCCGGGTAAAGGCAGACAAACCGGCGTTGCCAGTTGTGCCCGCAATATAATTGAACTCCGTAACTTCGCCACCGGCAATACCGATGACATTCAGTATTACACCATGGCCCTGTGCTTTCATAGCCTGGTACATGTCTCGGGCTAAATTCACAAAGCCGTAAACTTTTAGATCCCAACCCCCACGCCACGTGGCTTCGTTAATGTCACTAATGGAGCCAGCGGCTATCGCTCCTGCGTTATTCACCAAGATATCGGCAGTAGCACAAGCTTTGACCAAAGCCGCCGCATTGTCGCTATCGCTTAAGTCCGTAGGATGAATGTCCACAGATACAGCATATTTAGACCGCAGTTCTACTGCGATCTTTTCAAGGTCTTCAACATTACGGGCTGCGAGGTGTAGATGACAGCCCTCTTGTGCCAAACGTACAGCTATGGCCTTGCCAATTCCCTTGGAACCCCCGGTAATTAATGCGGTTTTATCCTGTAAATATAAATCCATAAGGCAACCCTTAAGCTAAAGTTATAGTTGTTATAGTTATTCGCCAGATAAACGTGACAACCCAATCAAGCAGAGTTCTATCGATGAATATCGCTTGCCCATTCCGTATAGCCACCGTCGAGACTGTAAACGTCGCAGAAGCCCTGCTCAACTAGGTAATTTGCAGCACCCTGACTAGAATGGCCGTGATAACACACCACAACCACAGTGGTCGTTTTCTCAGTATCGTTAACGATTTTACTAACACTCTGCTCATTCAAATGCAGTGAGCCATCGATGTGACCTGCCTCATAAGAAGCTTCGTCACGGGTGTCTAGTAAAACCAAATCGCGTTCATCAAGCATGATTTTTAATTCGTCAACCGACAAATGTTTAAATGGCATAGCTGCGCCCTTTTGCGTGAGTACCCACTGATGGATACGATTTTATGCCCACACTGCTTTAAGCCACTTCATCTGTGTAATTATAGTCTTAGCACTATAATAAGAATAAGCTTTAAGCATGCATTTTTGCCACTAACCGTAAGTACAAAGATAGGCTGTAGCGACCGCCACCTGTAATTGAAAACGCATATTGGCGGCGACCTCAAATGAATCACCGGCAGCAAAAACCTGCCACTCATCTTGATTAGGCAGTTTCACTGTTAGCGCACCGCTAACCACACTCATCACTTCGCGCTCACTGGTCGCAAATTCATAATCCCCCGGCGCCATAACTCCCACTGTTGCGGGCAGAGCCTCTGTGGCAAAGCCAATAGATTTAACTTTGCCGTCAAAATATTCGTTAACTGCTAACATTGCTACTGATTCCTAATAACTACATGAGGGCGAACGAGTATTTAAAGATGGTCAATTTGGTTGAAAAACTTAATTTCTCCATTCACCGTGCAAATTTCGGTCACCGAGGTATTACTGATTTGATAGTTCACCCACTTAGAACGATCTTGATCGATCCAGTGTGACAGCGCAAAAGCAATGGCGAGACCGTGAGCAACAACCACCAGGTTTTCGCCTGGATGATTGGCTAAAAAACCTTCAACAGCTCCGACAAAACGCTCAGTCACTTCAGCACGGGTTTCACCACCCGGTGGACGATGGTGCTCATCCTCAATCACTTTTTTAATAAAACCATATTCACCTTTGAGTTCTTCAAAACTTTTGCCTTCAAAATCACCGGCACCAAACTCCATAAGACGAGGGTCCAACTTCACATCGTGAGCGCCAGCGCGAGCAATCTGTTCAGCGGTATATTTGGCCCGCTGTAAGGGACTAGAATAGATAGCGTGGACGTCCGGCAGGTAATTATGAAAGTAATCACCCAAGCGATTGGCCTGTTCCAGACCCAAGTCGGTCAACGCGGTATCGGTATGACCATGCCACACCTGGTCGACATTAGCGGCTGTCTGACCGTGACGAACCAATAACAAGCGGCCCTTTGGCTGCATCACTCACCTCGATTTTAGTGTAACGACAAAAGAGATCATAGTACCAAATTTCAGCCCTACCGATAACGTCGAGTCCCACACAAAAATAGTACTTGAGTTGCGGATTTAAGCCTTAAGCACTGACAGCTTGTAACCTGCCGCATGGAGTCTCTCAGCCTCGCCCAGCAGTTCAGAAAAAGTGAGCGGATAGTCGTCGAAGCTATCGCGCGTTAATTTCAAGCTCAAAGAGTCCTCGGCCCGAACCTTCAATACAACATCCAATGGTGGCGCCTCACCTCGCGCTCTATTTAAGAGAACCGCTAAACGCAGTAACACGCAAAGACGTAGCAGGGAAGGCTTCCCCTCTAACGAGCAGCCATCAAGTAATTGCTGACGCAATCGACGCCGATGGCCACGCACAAGAATCGCTATGCTCTGCTGCTCCTGTCGGGTAAAGCCTGGCATATCAGCACAATTGAGAATATATTCGCCATGCTTATGGAACTGCACATGCGAAATTGACAAACCAACTTCATGCAATTCAGCGGCCCACCTTAGCCGCGTCATATCCGAATTTGATAAGCCCCAATCATCGGCTACTTGCCCGAAGAGCTGCTTGGCACAAATGCTCACACGCTCTGCTTGAGCCACATCGACGTTAAAGCGCCCCTGCATAGATTGCACCGTACGCAAACAAACATCTTCGTGCTCGGAGCGACCGACGAGATCGTAAAGAGCGCCCTCTCTAAGGGCGCCATTCGAATATTGCATTTTATCAATCTTGAGAACATCAAAAATAGCCGTCAATATAGCAAGGCCAGCGATAACATTATCGCGCCGAGCACGACTCAGCCACTCCACATCTATCTCACGAATGGTTGAGTATCCAAGTATCTTTGTCTTTAAACGCTCTAAGGCTGGTCTGGTGATGGCACTTTGATCACAATATAGTTGACAGGCTCGAGCTATGGCACGCACAGAACCCGACGAGCCATAGCACACCGACCAACCCTTTTTTCGATAACGCTTTCCCACCCGAACAATTTCATTAGAGGCATGATTGTATGCCTGCTCAAAATTATGGATAGACAGCTTTCCACAAGGAAAGAACCGATCCATGAAGGAGACACAACCCATCGCCAGACTTTCTATAAGCCGAACCTGAAACTGCTCACCAATAACAAATTCAGTACTACCCCCACCGATGTCCACTACCAGGCGAGGCTTTGGGTCTGAAGGCAGTGAATGGGCAACGCCCAGATAGATGAGCCGCGCTTCTTCAACACCAGAAATCACTTGAATAGGATAACCCAGAGCCGCCTGAGCTTCGTCAAGAAATGACCGGCCATTACTGGCAACCCGCAGAGCATTAGTGGCAAAAGCGGCAACATTTTCGCCTGACAAACCCTCAAGCCGTTGACCGAATTGCTTTAAACAAACCAGACTGCGCTGCCGTGCCGTTTTGCTCAAACGCCCACTTTCGCCTAGACCCTCCCCCAGGCGAACACTTTCCCGGAAAGTTTGCAAAGTACGAATTTCGCCATGCTCTATGCGAGCAACCACCAAGTGAAAACTGTTAGATCCCATATCTAAAACAGCAACGGAACCTTCTGTACTAGTCAACAATATAGTCCTATTTCACCTTAATAACAGTCTGACCTGACTTTTGAAAGTCACCGCCCTAGAGAATCAAAGGCGCACCCAAGCAAACTAAAAACCCTCCACTTCTCGACGAAGTAACTTATGAATGTGCTGTTGCGAGCGTATTTTTTTTCGGTTGCCCCTCGGACTAATCATATTTTTTTGTCGCTCATCAATCACGCGAGCCTTCACACAATCACTCCATTGTGTGTCGAGTATCAATTGAATTTTTTTCTGACATTTTCTGTCATAAACGGGGCAGCTAACCTCAATCCGGTGGTCAAGATTTCTTGTCATAAGATCAGCTGAAGAAAGATAGTAGAGCGGTTTTCCTGAGTTTTCAAAGACGAAGATTCGCGGATGCTCCAGATAGCGATCAACGATACTAATGGCTTTAATATTTTCACTCATACCTTCAACACCAGGTATCAGAGAACACATACCACGAACAATTAACTTGACTTTAACGCCAGCCGCACCCGCCTCATAAAGTGCATCAATGATTTCTTTATCAACCAGATTATTGCACTTGATAAAAATACCCGAAGTTTTACCTTTTATCGCACAGTCCTTTTCATTTTTAATCAGCGATAAAAGACCACTTCGGTTGCTAAAGGGAGAAACCAACAAGTGTTTGAAATCATGCCGTCGATGAGTGAATTGTATAAACTCAAAAACTTTATCGACATCCCTTCCAATCGCCTGGTTAGAAGTCAACAAACTAAAGTCCGTGTACAACTTTGCCGTTTTTTCATTAAAGTTACCCGTACCTATATGACTGTATAAACGTGTAACTTCGCCTTCGACACGCTTAAACAAAATCATTTTAGAATGAACTTTAAGACCCGACACACCAAATACAACGTGCACACCCGCCTCAATCATTCTCTCAGCCCAGGTAATATTCGCCTCTTCGTCAAAGCGGGCCTGGAGCTCGACAACCGCTGTTACTTTTTTGCCATTCTCCACAGCACTGATTAGAGAATCTACAACTGTTGAAGAAGAGGCGAGCCGGTACAGATTGATTTTTATAGCACTTACCGACGGGTCTATTGCCGCCGCCCTCAACCATTTAATAATATATGAAAAGGAATTATAGGGATAATATAGTAGGCAATCTTCCTTTTTAACACACTCAAAAATATTTTTGCTTTTATCGAGCGCAAGATAAGCAATAGGCGCTTGATGCTTTAATTCAAGATAGGGCGCACCCGGATTTGGGAAACTCATAAAATCCTTCGAATTATGGTATCGCCCACCAGGAATTAGACTGTCCTTTTTTCTTAAATTCATTTTCTTTGTTAAAAATAGCAACAAATCATCTGTTATTTTTTTATCGTAAACAAAACGTACTGGGGCGCCCTTAGATCGCTTCTTTAAACTAGCTGACATTTTTTCTACCAGACTTTCAGAAATGCCATCGCCCAACTCAAGCTCTGCATCACGAGTTATTTTTATTGTATAAGCTTCTATTTCTTCTATCGGCAAAGCCCCCATAAACACCTCCGATAAACAATGACGAATAATATTATCAAGAGTGATAAAAACTCGCTCACGACCCTTTGAGCGACTCGGCAGTGGGATAAAACGATCAAGACGATTACTCGGTATTTCGAGCACAGAATAATTGATTTGCTTTTTATTCGATATTTTCACCGCAAAATAAATTGAGCCTTCCTTTAGAAAAGGAAATGGATTTGTGTTACTCACCATAATAGGCGATAGTTCTGACAACACTTTACTTGAAAAGTAATTTTTTACGAAATCAGATTGTTGTTCAGTAAGCTGCATTTCATTAATCAGAAATATCTTACGTTTCCTAAGTTCTTTTAAGATCGCCTGATAAGTCTTATCATAAACATTATTCAACTTGCGAACTCTAAACATTACTCTATCCAGCAATTCTTTAGACTCTATTTTTCTTCTGCCACTGGAAAAATCCACCTGACGTTTAACCTCAGCCACCCTAACTCTAAAAAACTCATCTAGGTTACTTGAGAAAATGCCTAGATAGCGCACTCGCTGGATAATAGGCACCGATTCATCGGCTGCTTCCTGTAATACTCTTTCGTTGAACAAGAGCCAACTTAGCTCTTTGGGGGTATAGCGCCAATTAACGCCACGGTCCTCAATAGCACTCATTCATTTCACCTCTAGCATTCTAGCCCAAAAGACTAGCCTAGCCAGATGACAATGCCATGACGGTAGAAAACGCTACGTAAGCTAGTGTATGAGTCATATCAGTGACGCAGGTGAGACCATCCATCAGCTACGGAACCTAAGCTTAGCAAGCTGGTCTGAGACAACTCGAACGCAATAACCAAACCTAAGTAGCACTGAGGGAAGGTTCAATATTTACGCAGATCTCTTATAATGCCCGTGTGTCACTCACTACTAAAGAATCAAAATGAAATTACTATTTACCCTACTCACTGTACTTTCCCTCTCTCCTGCTCTTTGGGCTTCATGCTTTGATGAAACCTTAAGCGCCGAGCACAATTTCAAGGCTTGTAATCTTGCCGCTGAAAAAGGTGAGGCCGATGCCCAAAAACATCTCGGTAGTCTCTACTTAGCTGGTGAGGGTGTGGAGCAAAACTACCAGCAGGCACTACATTGGTTCCAGCAAGCCTCAGCCCAAGGTCACGCTGTAGCTACCTATAATATAGGAGTTCTGCATGACAAAGGTTTGGGGTTGGAGAAGGACTATGTAGAAGCCAACAAATGGTACCGAAAGTCAGCCGACATGGGTTATTCCTCTGCGCAATACAATCTGGGCATTATGTACGAATACGGACAGACCGTTGAAGAAGATTACTCTCGCGCTATGGAGCTTTATCTCAAAGCTGCAGAGCAAGGTGAAGCAGCAGCTCAGTTTTCGATTGGCCTCATGTATGATAAAGGGCTCGGTGTTGATAAAGATCCTACACAAGCTTATATGTGGTGGCAGATCGCCGGTGACGGTCACCCCCATGCTATACACAATCGCGATTCCATTGCCGAAGAAATGACGCCCATGCAAGTGAGTGAAGGTAAGCGTCTCGCTAAAGCTTGGCAAGACGCTCGCCCAGGGCTGATACAATTACCCTCACCTGAACTTCAGTAAACAATCTACCTAGGAGAAACAATCATGGCTTCAGCAAGCGCAAGGCACATTTTGGTCAGTAGCGAAGAGCAATGCCAACAACTTAAAACCGACATCGAAGGCGGCGCCGACTTTACCGAACTCGCCAAGCAACACTCTTCATGTCCCTCTGGTAGCAAAGGCGGCGATCTTGGTGAGTTTAGCCCCGGCATGATGGTTCCTGAGTTTGATCAAGTAGTCTTCAGCGCCGACGTCAACACTGTGCAAGGCCCAGTGAAGACTCAGTTTGGTTATCACCTTTTGGAAGTTACCGCTCGAAGCGAATAAAATACGCTCCAATTATAGAAACAAAAAGGTCTGCTATGCCAATGCAAGCAGGCCTTTTTGTTATTACCCGCAGATAAACCAGGCTCAAGCAGCTGACATCACAGCCATTTAACCCAGCCAGCAGCATCTTTCATTATGAATAAAATTGCAATTTTTGTCGACGTGCAAAACATTTATTACACCACACGAGACATCTATGGCCGCCAGTTTAATTACAGAAAGCTGTGGCAACACATCGATTTTCAAGGCGACATTATCTGCGCCAATGCCTATGCCACCCAACGCGAGGATGATCAACAAATAAAATTTCATGACGCACTCAAGCACATCGGCTTCAATTTAAAACTCAAGCCCTATATCCAGCGTAGCGATGGTTCTGCTAAGGGCGACTGGGATGTCGGCATTACCATCGATATGATGGAAACTGCAAAGAGTGTCAACACTGTTATTTTGTTGTCGGGCGATGGTGATTTCGATCTACTACTTAAAAATATTAACAGCAAATACGCTGTTAGAACAGAAGTTTACGGCGTCCCAGGACTAACAGCCCGCTCATTGATAGATGCGGCGAGTACATACAATGTTATCAATGAAGATTTTTTACTGTAGATTGCACCCTGAGCTTTAAGCTGTTTGACAAAAACCATGTCAATAAAAATTCTCACTTAAGCTTTCGAGCGTAGACCTGTCTTCTCACTTCGTAAATCCTCTTCGTAATTTGGCAATTTTTCACATACGCTACTGTACTTTACCATTGAATCTACTGTCAGATAATTTCCATTAATCACTATCCTATTAGCGGGAGTGCAGTCAGTAGCTCGATGGTTTTTTGAATATGGTAATGAGCTAGATACTAAAACAGCCAGCTTTGATATCTTCTTTATTAGTATTGATAGTATGCCTTTTCTTGAATTCGCACCGAGCTACCGAAAAGACTCAACCACGACAAAAATCATCAGTATTTAACTCATCTAATCAGCCCTTGATTGCTCCCATTCAACACAAGTATCAGAAAAGTAAACGGTGCAACCAGCCAGCTTCAAGCTGTTTTTTGCAGGAGCTGTACTGGGCGCTATAGATTTTGGAACGATGCTCTACTCTCCGGGCAACACGTTGCAACCAGGTTTTATTTTTATAAGAACCCCGCGCATAACCACCGTGCCCTTCATGATAATTCAGATATTGATTGTAGGCATCCCACTTAGAAACACCATTTCGCCGCTGACTTTTATCCATATACCAAAAGACAAAGTCTATGGCATCCTCAAAGTCGTCTCTATCGCTGAACATTGACCCGGCATCATTTTTATATTCTAACCAGGTCGGCGTTTTAACTTGCGCATAGCCATAGGCCGAACTAGCCCTGCCGTAGGGAATAATCCATAGAAAATAGCGCATGGGTGGTTTTGCATCGTGCCGATATCCCGACTCTTGATGAATAATAGCCATAGGTACCGTAACAGGACCACCCCAGCGTTTACTAGATGAGCGGGCAGCCTTATACCAGCTGCGTTTTTCAGTAAATATATCGCAAATATTATCAGGCCGAGTTGGCGGCGAAGCGCAACCGTTCATCAGTAAAACTAAACTTACTAATAAAAATAAATGCTGCCTCTTAAAAACTTTCCCTGGTACTTTTTCAAAATTTAAGGACTGCCATATAGCCAAAATAAAGACTCTATTTTAATTATGAGTATTTAAAACAGGTTTGGTTTAAATACTTAGTTCTTTCCCTGCCGGGCATTAAATTTTTCTAACTGTTCAGGCGTTGCAGCAACTTGGTATTTGTCCTTCCACTCGCCATAAGGCATACCATATACATGAGTACGAGCCACCTCATAATCAACATTTTCACCTCGAGTCTCAGCCTCAGCAACATACCATTTTGACAAACAGTTGCGACAAAAATCTGCCAGGTTCATTAACTCAATATTTTGCACTTCCTTATGTTCGTCCAAATGTTTTAACAAACGACGAAAGACGGCGGCTTCTATTTCGGTTTCCTTTGACTTATTCATTAACTAACCTCCTCTCCGTGTGCCTGTTTATCCGCATGATACGAAGAACGCACCAATGGGCCTGAGGCAATGTGTATAAAACCGATGGATTCAGCGTATTCTCTATACTCCTGAAATTCATCGGGGTGTACAAAACGCTCCACTGGCAGGTGATTTTTTGATGGCTGTAAATATTGTCCCACCGTCAACATATCAACATCGTGTGCGCGCAAATCGTCAAGGGTGGCCAACAGCTCTTCTTTCGTTTCACCCAAACCCACCATCAAGCCAGATTTAGTCGGCACTCGAGAATTCCGCGCTTTATATTGCTGCAGTAATTTTAGGGACCAAGCGTAATTGGCCCCAGGGCGGGCTTGACGATAAAGGCGAGCAACAGTTTCAATATTGTGATTAAACACATTCGGCGGTGTGGCGCTAAGAATATCAAGCGCCGGTTCCATACGACCACGAAAATCCGGCACCAACACTTCTATTTCCAACGCAGGGTTAAGTACGCGCGCTTCGCGTATGCAGTCAGCAAAATGTCCGGCACCACCATCGCGTAAATCGTCTCTATCAACCGAGGTGATGACCACGTACTTGAGCTGCATTTCAGCAATCGCCTGGGCCAGATGTGCAGGCTCTTCAATGTCGAGGGGGTTGGGCTTGCCGTGACCAACATCGCAAAAAGGACACCGACGGGTACAAATATCGCCCATAATCATAAAGGTCGCCGTGCCGCCACTAAAGCATTCGTTGAGGTTGGGACAGGCCGCTTCTTCACAAACAGTTGACAATTTATTTTTGCGCAAAATTTTCTTTATACGCGCCACATCGGGAGAACTTGAAAGACGAATTTTCAACCATGGTGGTTTACGTAGATAGGTCTCCGTAGGTATCACTTTAACGGGAATACGTTCAACCTTATCGGCACTGCGCAGCTTCTCCCCCTGGAGTAGCCGTCGCGTACGCTTTACCGGGTCATTGCCTGTGCTTACGATCACAGCATCGGCAAGAGGACCGGATTTAGAATCATTACTGTAATCACCGTCCATTTATTTCACCCAAACTGTTAATACACCCAATCCTGGTATTGCCATTCCTGTTTTTCCTGGCCAAGCTGCGCGCCCCTCGTAGCACTAAACCGTTGTACCAATTCGTTCACCAATTGTTTTTCTAAAGCTTGCCACGTCGGCATATCACTGCTCGACAGTAAGTCTTTCAGCCGTGTCATTTGCAACCCCTGATAACCACAAGGATTAATACGCTGAAAAGGCTCTAGGTCAACGTCAATATTTAAGGCCAAACCGTGATAACTACGCCCGCGACGTATACGTAAACCTAAAGAGGCAATTTTGGCATCGCCAACATAGACCCCCGGTGCGTTGTTTCGTGTTTCGGCCGCAATGCCATAACCCCCCAGCAAGGCTTTTAAGCTCAGCTCAATGGCACTGACCAGTTCACGTACATTGAGCCCCGCCCGCTTTAAATCAATCAAGGTGTAAACCACCATCTGCCCTGGGCCGTGATAGGTCACCTGCCCTCCACGGTCAACCTTTAGCACCGGAATATCACCGGGCATGAGTAGATGCTCTACTTTACCCGCCTGCCCTTGTGTAAATACCGGGGGATGCTGAACCACCCAGAGCTGATCGGGAGATCGATCAGTGCGCAATTCAGTATAGTCTTTCATCGCTGTAAACACCCGGTCATAAGGCTGTAAACCCAATTGACATACTGCGATAGGCGTTTCAGGTAGAGCTGACATAAATTTCACTTACCGACATATTTACAAAACCATCCGCACTCTAGAACTGGTTTTTAAGTCGATAAAAATCGCCTCTAACTGATCCTTGCCAGTGGCGGTGATAGTGACTGTCACTGATTGATAGGTGCCTTTCCGGCTATCGCGAATGTTCACCTTGGTCTGGTCGAAACCCGGCGCATGTCGCTCCATTACGGTGAACACATGCTCGCGAAACTCTTCGCAGGTCTCACCCATGACCTTGATCGGGTAGTCACAGGGAAACTCTATGCGCGGCACTTCAGGCTCAGTCATAACGACCTATCAAATTTACTGTTTTAGTTTCACTGGAAAGCATTCGACGTCGCTTGACCTCGCAAGAAGATGATCTCATAAGGAAGTGCCTCACAAGAGACTCATCACAAACTGCACCAGACTGTCCCACAGACGCGAGAAAAAACCCGCCTCAGCAATAGACCGGTCGGCAACCAGTTTTTTATCAGCCAGCACCTCATCTTTATACGTGACCACCAGACGGCCTAACTCTTGTTGTTGATTCAACGGCGCTTCAAGGGTGGTATCGACATGAATATTGCTGGTCAGTTGTTTTATAGCTCCGCGGGGGAACGTTAAAAAGACATCCTCTGCCAGTACCAAATCAACACTATCTAACTTGCCAAACCAAACACGATTGTTCGCCTGCAACACATCACCGGCGCTAAAGACTTTAGCAGTTTCGTAGTAGCGAAAACCGTAGGTCAATAACTTTTGCGATTCCTGAGCCCGTGCCTCTTCGCTGCGCGTACCCATCACCACCGAGATCAAACGCATACCATCGCGTTCGGCTGAGGCCACCAGACAATAACCCGCCTCCTCAGTATGGCCTGTTTTCATCCCATCGACGGATTTGTCTCGCCACAGCAACCGGTTGCGATTAGGTTGTTTAATACCGTTATACTCGTAATATTTTTTAGAGTACAAAGCGTAATGCTTGGGGTGTTCATTGATTATAGCCTGAGCCAATATAGATAAGTCTCGAGCAGTGGTGATATGCCCCTCGGCAGGCCAACCGGTAGAATTGACGAAGTTGCTATTGTTCATACCCAGTAGCACAGCTTGTTGATTCATGACATCGGCAAAAGCACTTTCGCTGCCCGCCAAATATTCGGCAAGCGCCACGGTGGCGTCGTTACCAGACTGGATCACGATGCCTTTCAACAAGTCGCCGAGAGCGACCTCCGTGCCTTCGCGCACGAACATTTTAGAACCACCCATTTTCCAGGCATTAACACTAATCGGCACTTTATCAGTGTCGCTAAACTTTCCGCTGGCCATCTCTCCCGCCACCACATAAGAGCTCATCATTTTAGTCAAGCTAGCGGGAGGCAAAGGTAAGTCAGCATTTTCCTCAACTAATACCCGCCCGGTATTGGCATCAATTAATATCCACGATTTGGCTGCCAATTGCGGCGCAGCGGGAATTAGAGTTTGAGCCAGCGTGCTCGTCACCACAAAGCACATTAAAATAAGCAGTGCAGGAAGGGTTTTCAACATAATTCTAAACCTTGTTTTTAAACTGGTTTTGACTATTTTGCAGCCGGATTTAAAAAGGGGATTTGCTCAAGCGCAGTCTTTATTCAGTAGGCATTATAATAACATGTCAAAAGATACTACCCCGCAGCAAGGCTATTAAATAATTCACTAAATGTCTCGGACAGCATTAATCACGAAAGGTTTATATCGCCCCTGTGCAATCAGCCGATCACGCAGTGTTGATAACTCTAGCTGATCGACAATGGGGCCAATCCAGACTTTAAAAACTGGGGGGGTCACATCCTCGAAATGACGCACAGAAACAGGAAAGTTGGTTAATGATGACAGCTGATCTTGCAACTGCCTTGCCGAATTTGCCGAACGATAAACACCCACTTGCAAGAAGGGTTCGGTAAACCGGCTGTTAGGGCCAGTCCCTAAAGGCTGATTTTTTTCAGGCTTATTGACCTCGGCACTCAAACTCGGCAGAGACACACTATTGGGTTGAAAGTTAGCGGGGTCTATAGCCTCTACCCTGACCCGCGCAGTACCGGAGTTGGCATAACCCAGTTTTTTAGCTCCCGCATAAGACAAATCGATAATGCGCCCCCCATGGAAGGGTCCGCGATCATTGACCCGAACAATAATTTGTCGTCCATTGGATAAGTTAGTGACGCGAACATAAGCTGGGATAGGTAAAGTTTTATGGGCAGCGGTCATACCGTACATATCGTAGGTTTCACCATTTGAGGTTTTTCGGCCATGAAATTTATTGCCGTACCATGAAGCCACCCCCTCCTCGCGATAACCCTTTGCAGCAGGTAGTAATTGATAAGTAACGCCGTTAACAGTGTAGGGGTTTTTGTTGCCCGCAATAGTAATGGGGTCAACGCGGGGAACGGCATTTTCAAGCCGACTGACATCGACGTCATGGCTTGGGCCGCTGTCTTTCAAACGAGCAAAAGAGTCGCCGCTTTGGCAGCCACTCAAACTCAACAATAGTGACACTGCACCTGCCAACGCCAGGAAAAAAATAAATTTTGTGGCTCGAATACGTGGTTTGTTAACACCCCTACTTCCAACAATGTAAGGGCAAATAATTTCAGCCACCCTTGTTCATCTCCTCGGCAATTTTCTCAGCCAGCTGGGCCACAGCCATGGCATAGCGAAAGCTGTGGTTATAGCGCGTAATCGTGTAATAATTTTGCAGGCCGAGCCAAAATTCGACCCCCGCCTGCCCCTGTAAACGCAGGGGAATTGCTTTAACGTCAGGAGCCAACTCGGGCAATGGCGTAAAACCCCGTTCAGCCAATTGCGCCAAGCTTAACGTTGGCTTCACCAGTTTGTTAATCCCTTCACTGCTGTAGTCAGCACTAATTCTTGCTCGCACCACTATATCTTCACCACGTTGCCAGCCGTGGCGCACAAAATAATTGGCAACGCTGCCAATGGCATCTGCTGGATTAGACCAAATATCAGTCACCCCGTCTGCATCATAGTCAATTGCATAAGCGCGATAACTGGATGGCATAAATTGGCCATAACCCATAGCCCCTGCATAAGAGCCTTTCAACTTGGCGGGGTCGATGTTTTGCTCTTTCGTCAGCAGTAGAAAGTGCTCGAGCTCTTTGGTAAAAAAAGGACTACGTGGCGGGTAGTCAAAGGCCAAAGTGGAAAGAGCGTCGACAACACGATAATTGCCAGTGATTCTGCCGTAATAGGTTTCAACACCAATAATCGCCACTACGTATTCGATGGGCACACCGTAATCAGCCTGCATTTTTTCTAGCCACGAGCGTTGTTCTCGCCAGAATTGCAAGCCTTGACGCAAACGTTTTTCGGTGACGAAAATCTTACGATAATCCTTCCACAATTTGACCTTTTCTGCAGGGCGAGTCATCGCGTCAATAATCGATTGTTTATAATGCGCGCCGCTAAACAAGGACTGCAATTCCGTGCGGTCGATGCCGTGTTCGCTAACCATGCGCTGGATAAACGCCTCAGTTTTGGCATTGTTTGAGTAGTTCCTTTCGGAGCCGGCACTAACCGGGCCCGCACTCATCAACAAAGCTATTAACAAATTTACTAGCCCTGTTTGTACTATTGATTTCACAGCTGTTCACCCATCCTTTTTCTCTCTTTGCTGACTGCCATCAGCATACCAAACCCCAGCATCAGGGTCACAATAGACGTACCACCGTAACTCACCATTGGCAGGGGGACACCCACCACTGGCAAGATCCCGGAAACCATGCCCATATTGACAAAAATATAGACAAAAAATGTCAGTGTGATACTTCCCGCTAATAGCCGGCTAAACATGCTCTGCGCGTTAATACTAATGATCACGCCCCGCAAAATAATCAGCACATACACCAGCAACAAACATACGACCCCAGTAAAGCCAAACTCTTCCGACAGTACAGCTATAATAAAATCGGTATGGCTCTCGGGTAAAAAATCAAGTTGCGATTGAGTGCCCTGCATCCAACCCTTACCGGAACTACCGCCAGCACCGATAGCCGTGGTCGATTGAATAATATTCCACCCAGCCCCCAACTTGTCTGACTGAGGATCTAGCAAAGTCAAAATGCGGGTTTTCTGATAGTCCCGCAATAAGTAAAACCAGAATACGGGTGTCACACTGAGCGCAAAAAATAGCGCACCGAGTAAATAAGTTTTACCCAGGCCCGCAAGAAATAGTACAAAAAAACCGGCAGCAAAAATCAGCAGCGCAGTGCCTAAATCCGGCTGTATACCCACCAATATGGCTGGGGTAAGAATCAATAGCAAAGCCACAGAGACGTGTTTAAAGCGCGGTGGCAAAACCCGTAGACCAAGATAGCTCGAAAGCATCAAAGGCACACCCACCTTGAGTACTTCCGAAGGCTGAAAGCGAAAAAAGCCGAGATCTAGCCAACGCTGGGCACCCTTGGCGCCGGCACCAACAAAAACCACTGCAATCAATAGCCCCACGCCACCGATATACACAACAAAGGCCCAGCGCTGCATAAGTCTCGGCTCAAACTGCGCCACCACCAACATGGCAACCATGCCAATGCCCATAAAAACACCTTGCCGTTTAACGTAGTTAAGATCTTGACCACTAGCGCTATAAAGCACAGAAATGCCTATCCCCATCAGTAGTAATAACAGCAATAGCAGAGGGAAGTCGACCCGTAAAGCCAGCCAACTTTTATGCTCACCATAAACCGATGAGCCATGCTCTTTCAGACTCCGCTTAAAATCACCCTGACTCATGATCATTCTCGGTTAGGCGTGGTGGGACTCCTAAAGCATTCCCTTCCTCAACCGCAGTCTCGCTAGTTTCAAGCAGCTCGGGATAGTACTTGAAGTAGGCATTGATCACATCGCGCGCTACCGGTGCTGCTGTGGAGCTGCCATGTTCACCATTTTCAACAATCACTGCCACCGCTATACGTGGCTTTTCAACGGGCGCAAAAGCGATAAAGAGGGCATGGTCGAGCTGTAATTTGGCAAGTTTGCTGGCATCGTATTTTTCATCCTGTTTAATGCCGACCACCTGTGCGGTGCCGGTTTTACCGGCCATGGTGTACTCGAGTTTACCGACAGCACGACGGGCGGTACCACGTAAATCTCTCACCACCCCGACCATAGAATCGAGTACCAAATCCCAATAGCGATCGGGAATTTCAGTAATTGCAGGTTGAGACACCGCCGGTGTTGCTTTGTTGCCAACGCGGCTAACGAGCTTGGGATTATGCACTTCTCCGCGGGTTGCCAAGCGGCTCACTGCCGCAGCCATCTGTAATGGCGTCGCCAGCATAAAACCCTGGCCGATGCTGACATTAATGGTATCACCGGGATACCAAGCTCGCCCACGAACACCTTTTTTCCAATCCCGGGAGGGCATAATGCCCTGTGCCTCTGCGGGCAGATCGATGCCAGTTTTAACCCCGTACCCAAAACGTGTTCCGTAGTCGTGGAGCACATCAATGCCGGCGCGAAAACCCGTGTCGTAAAAATACACATCACAGGACTGCACGATGGCGTCGTAAAGACTAATTTTGCTGCCGTGACCACCGCGCTTCCAGTCACGATATTTGTGTTCTTTATTTTCCAACTGGTAGAAACCCGGGTCATAAATACGATAACCCATAGTCACTGCACCCGAATCGAGTACAGCCAGACCAAAGACAGGCTTCACCGTCGAACCCGGCGGGTATTGGCCCCGTAAAGCACGGTCAAAAAGCGGTTGCGCGGGAGAGCTGGTCAAGGCTGTATAAGCCTTCGTGGAAATGCCTGTCACAAAAAGGTTGGGGTCATATGACGGCATACTCGCCAGCGCGAGCACCCCTCCAGTGACAGTATCAAGGGCAACCACCGCTCCTCTTTCCTCACCCAGAGCATCAATGGCAATCTTTTGCAGTCGGCTATCAAGATACAGCTGTAAATCGGCGCCCGGCACAGGGTCTGTACGTTCGAGTACTCTCATTACCCGACCCCGCGCATTGGTCTCGACGTTTTCATAGCCAACCTCGCCCAGCAACTGGTCTTCGTAAAATTTTTCCAGCCCAGTTTTACCCGTCATGTGCGACCCTTTGTAGCGCCCCGGGTCGAAGCGCCTTAACTCACGCTCATTAATGCGTCCTGTGTAACCGAGCACATGGGCCAGTTCCTGGCCCAGCGGGTATTCACGGATGAGTTGCGCCGAAATTTCAACCCCAGACAAACGGTGTTCATTAACCGCGATAAGCGCTTGTTCTACCTCACTGAGATTAAAGCGCAGGGGCACGGATTCATAGGGTCGACGACGCTTAACAAGCTTTTCAAAACGTGCCAGCTCAGTATCTTTAAAAACCAGCAGCTCACCTAAATCGCTGAGCAATTGATCAAGGTTCTCAGAGCGTTCAACGACTATCGACAGGGTAAAACTCGGGCGATTGTCGGCCAGTAATACACCATTACGATCGTAAATTAATCCGCGTGCCGGTGGCAGCGCGCGGACAAGGATGCGATTGTTATCAGCTAGGGTAGCGAAATTCTGGTGTCGATTAATCTGTAAATCGTGATAGCGCCACAATAAAACACCCAGCATCAATATCACCACCAACAAGGAAAAACTGGCACGTGCTGTGTAAAGCCGAGACTCTAACTGGGGGTTTTTCAGGGTGCTGAAATCTGACATTTTTAGCTGAATGAATTCCCGGCCACAAAAATCTTTGGCTGTAAAAAATTAAAGCGACTTATGATGCCAAATCCACCGACACCCGTATATTCTTATTGTTCTTTATTTAACGGTGGTTCGATTGATGACTCTCTGCCTACGGCCTTCTAACAATCGCTATCTATGATAGGGATGCCCCGCATTAATTGACCAGGCGCGGTAGAGCTGTTCAATCAAAATAATGCGTACTAGGGGGTGGGGTAGAGTCAACGCCGACAGTGAGCAGCTCATATTTGCCCGAGCTATACAAGACTGAGCTAAACCATCGGGACCCCCAATCAGCAAACTAAAGTTATCACCACTACCCTGCCAATCACGAAGGTTTCGCGCTAGCTGGTCAGTACCCCACGGTTTGCCCTTTACTTCCAGGACGATGACACGGTCACCCTGGCCAATGGCTTTGAGCATAGCTTCGCCTTCACTGGCGATGGCGCGATCCGGCGTCTCGTTCTTATGCCGCGCACCGAGCGGAACCTCGACCAGCTCAAGATGAAATTCATTGGGTAGACGCTTGGCATACTCATCGTAACCACTTTGCACCCAACCCGGCATTTTGCTGCCGACAGCAATAATACGCAGCCTCAAATGACACTACCGGTTGCTAGGGATAACCAATGATCAATCATTTTCATCGAGGTCGATATCGACTTCATTTTCTGTAGCGGAACTGGGGCGCAGCGACCACAGTTTTTCCAGCTCGTAAAACGCCCGGGTTGTCGGCTGCATCACGTGAACAATGACATCACCAAAATCGACCAGCACCCATTCACCCTCGTCCAGCCCTTCAACGCCAATGGGCTGGAAACCTGCTTTCTTACCCGCTTCCACCGTGTTTTGTGCCAACGCCTTGACCTGACGATTACTTGCACCGCTAACGACAACCATAGTGTCCGTTATATCACTGAGTTCGCGAACATCAATAGTGACCACGTCCTGTCCCTTGACGTCTTCCAGCGCTGCAATAACAATTTTATAAATATCGTTACTCATGTGTTTTCCTGCTTGTACAAGCCGTTTTGGTGAATATATTCAATGACCGCATCAGGTACCAGATAGCGCACCGAGTGACCAGTGGCGAGGTTCTCGCGGATTTGTGTTGCCGACACCGGCAGCAAAGTCATGGCGTCAACCAGCACACGACCACTCGGTGAAGTTGATAATAATTGTGGGGCATCGGTGTAACGTCCGGCCAGCCACTGTGCCACAGGGCCCGTCTCTGGCACGTGCCAGCCAGGGCGAGCGGCCACGACAATATGGGCGTAATCAGTTAATTCCTGCCAGCGCTGCCAAGTGTGCAAATTAACCAGTGAGTCCATGCCAATGCAAAGGCAGAGGGCAACCTCACCACCCAACTCGTCGCGCAGTTGCGCCAATGTTTCAACAGTATAGGACAAGCCTTCGCGGCGCAGCTCTCTGTCATCCGCGAGCAAACCATCGCGAATAAGACTATCGCATTGCTTCTCACCGTCAATCGCCAGGCGCAACATAGCGAGACGGTGCTCGGCACTAACACCGGGCTGTTCACGGTGGGGCGGGCGGGCAGAGGGCATCAAATGCATTTCATCGAGGCCAAGGTGTTCACGCAACTCGACGGCGGTGCGTAAATGTCCGATATGAACGGGATCGAAAGTGCCGCCAAAAATACCGAGCGTTTTCAAAATGGAGATGTTTCCTGCCGACTCGCGCCTACTTTATCCACGGTTGCATTTTTATTCACGCCTACTTTATTCACGAATGTGCCCATCACCCAGCACAATATATTTCTGGCTGGTCAGGCCCTCAAGCCCCACTGGGCCACGGGCGTGAATTTTATCGGTCGAAATACCAATTTCTGCACCGAGGCCGTACTCAAAGCCATCGGCAAAGCGGGTGGAGGCGTTAATCATTACCGAGCTGGAGTCAACCTCGTTCAAAAAGCGCCGCCCCCGAGTGTAATCTTCGGTGACGATGGCTTCGGTGTGGCGTGAGCTATACTTCTCGATGTGATCCATCGCTGCGTCCATGTCTGCAACCACCCGGATCGCCAAAATCGGCGCCAGATACTCCGCTAGCCAATCGTCTTCGCTCGCTGCTGAACACGCCTGTTTTGATGCCGCAATAATTGCACGACTTTGCTCACAACCCCGCATTTCAACGCCCATTTCTGCATAAGCGGCAGCCAAACGGGGTAAAACTGCTTCAGCTACACCCTCGGCAACCAGTAAAGTTTCCATGGCATTGCAGACGCCGTAACGGTGAGTTTTGGCATTGAAAGCTATATTAAAGGCTTTTTCGAGATCGGCCTTATCGTCGATATAAACGTGGCAGACGCCGTCTAAGTGCTTGATAACAGGAATGGTAGCCTCGCGACTAATGCGTTCAATCAGGCCTTTGCCGCCACGCGGCACAATCACATCGACATAATCGGACAACGTCACCAATTCACCCACAGCACCGCGATCAGTGGTTTCCACCACCTGTACGGCCGTATCGGGCAGGCCCGCAGCGGCCAGGCCTTTGCGAATACAGCCGGCAATGGCCTGATTGGAGTGAATAGATTCACTGCCGCCACGCAAAATAGCGGCATTGCCAGATTTTAAACACAGGCTTGCCGCTTCCACCGTCACATTAGGACGGGATTCATAAATAATACCGATCACGCCCAATGGCACACGCATTTTACCAACCTGGATACCACTGGGCCGGTAGTTCATGGCGGTGACCTCACCGACGGGGTCGGCCAATGCGGCCACCTGACGCAGCCCCTCTATCATGCCATCGATACGAGCGGGCGTTAGTTCAAGACGGTCGAGCAAGGCCGCATCGAGGTCATTACTGCGGCCATTGTCCATATCACGGCCATTGGCACTGGCTAACAGGGCACGATCTTCATCGAGAGCCCCAGCAATCGCCAGTAAGGCCTTGTTCTTCACACCACTATCGGAGCGCGCCATCACCCGGCCGGCAGCGCGGGCACTAATACCCAAGCTTTGCATATACGCTTTAATATCCATTCAATCTCTCTGTGCTAATTCTCTACGCTCTATTATCCCGTTCAAGGATCCCGCTTAAGGTGAGCCCATCATGGCCGTCATTATAACGCGAGGCCCCTGCCTACCGCGAGAGACAAAGGCGTTCCTATCAAGGCCTTTATGTATTGAGCCGTTTGCAGACAGGTATTATTTTCTGCACTATCCACTTCACTTTCCAATCTATAAATACATTAATCATCAGGAGAAAAACGTGAAACAACTCGGTCAAGGCTTCTACTGGCAGGATCTGCAAGTTGGCGACACCTACAAATCCTGGGGCAGAACGGTACTGGAAGCAGATATCTGCGCCTTTGTTAACCTTATTGGTTTGCACGAGGTCGTATTTAGCGACCGGGAATTTTTGCGAGAAAAGTCGGTGATTAAAGAGCCCTTCGCCCCTGGCGCCCTAGTTTACAGCTTTGCCGAAGGACTGTTACTGCCCACTATGCAAGGCACTGGCATGGCTTTTCTCAATATGGAGCTGGACATGAAGCGCCCTTGTCTGGCGGGGGACACCATTCACGTTGAGCTGGAAATCATTGAAGTACGCGAAACCAGTAAGGGCAATCGCGGCCTGGTGCGTACCTTTAATAAGGTGGTTAATCAAAACGGTGACATTGTACTGACCTACAACCCCCTGCGCATGCTCAAAGGTCGGCCGAATGACCAAGAGGACCCCATTGTGGCCTCAGCCCTCAAAGGTGCGTAACTGCACATACTTCAAAGACTGCCCTAGCAAAGAGACCCAATAAATCAATCCGATACAACATCAGGGGCTTTTACAAAATAGCCCCTGTCTTAAATCACCATGAAAACTAAGTAAAGCTGAAATTATGGTCCCGGCTTGGCGCCACGCATGCGCAGTTCTATCACCCACTTTTTAATTTCCAGCAAGCGCTCGTCAACCGTTGCCATGGCCAACAGCGAACGCTTCTTCTCTGGATCAACCGGCAGTACCCCTGCCAAACGCCAGACCAAGCTCGCCTTTGTTAAATCAGCCAAAAAGACCGATTTATCGACCCCCATGTGTTTAGCAAGGCTTTCCAACATGTCGACCAGGTCATCTTCAGCGAAACCGATAGGCTCATCCTCATCGGCGGGGAAAATCTCGGCCTCGCCAAACATCAGGCCATCATCTTCAACACGGGTAGCACCAATATGAAGACGTTCCTCACCCTGCACTGTAATTGAGAGTAGGCCGTTAGGCTGTTGCTCAAAATCGCGGATCGTGACTAACGTGCCCCAGGGGAAAATTTCTGGCGTAGCGCCCACTTCTTTACCTTCCACGATGGGTAAAATCCCGAAGGGCTTTGCAGCAGCCATTGACTCTTTCACCAAACGCAAATAGCGTTGTTCGAAAATTTGCATACGACTGCCGATGGTCGGATACAGAATAATTTGCAAAGGGAACAAAGCTATTTCTTCTTGCCGCAACATATATAGCACTCTTTTAAAAGTAATATTTTAACTGGCACTTAGCCTACCGGTAACCTCACACTGCTTGATAACCTACAGCCGGTACAGACCATTGAGCGCAGCCATTCGATAAGCTTCTGCCATAGTAGGATAATTAAAGGTTGTACTCACAAAATATTCAATCGTATTTGCTTTACCCGGCTGCTTCATTATCGCCTGGCCGATATGAATAATTTCTGCCGCCTGATAACCAAAACAATGAATGCCAAGTATCTCGAGGGTTTCTCGGTGAAAATAAATCTTCAACATACCCACTGCCTCCCGTGCAATTTGCGCTCGCGCTAAATTTGCAAAGCTGGCAGTCCCTATTTCATAAGGAATATTTTCCTTCGACAATTCTTCACCCGTCTTACCCACGGAACTAATTTCGGGGATGGTATAAATACCAATAGGAACATCATCAACAAAATAATTATCTTCGCCCAGCAATGCCGCAGATGCCGCCCGTCCTTGATCATAAGCAGCGCTCGCCAAACTGGGCCAGCCAATCACATCACCCGCTGCATAAATGTCGGGGTTAGCTGTCTGATAATGTTCGTTGACCTCCAACTGCCCTCTATGGTTAGCCTGCAAGTTGACTTTATCAAGTCCCAAGCCATCAGTATTACCACTGCGGCCATTACACCAAAGTAAGGCATCAGCTCGCACACGCCTACCAGAATTGAGGTGTAAAGTAATATTTTTATCGGAGGTTTCCAGCGACTCAAACGCTTCATTTTGATGAATCACCACCCGCTGATCCCGCAGGTGATAGCTTAAAGCATCTGAAATTTCGCTATCCAGAAAGGAAAGTAAGCGAGGGTTACTGTCGACAAGATCAACCTTCATACCAAGCCCGGCAAATATCGATGCATATTCACAACCAATAACGCCTCCCCCATACACCAAAATACGTTTCGGCGTATGCTCCATAGACAGTATTGTGTCGCTGTCATAAACCCGCGCGTGCTCAAAATCTATGCCGTTGGGGTGATACGGGCTGGAGCCCGTTGCAATCACACTTTTTTTATACAAAATTAAATCTGTCGAACCCTGTTGTGTTTTAACTTCAATGCAACCTTCTTCACGAAAAGCAGCCTGGCCAAAAATAATATCGATACGATTGCGTGCATAGAGAGAAGTGCGCAACTTAACCTGACTTTCGATAATTTTTTCTGTGCGTTTCAAAAGGTTTGGAAATGAAAACCAGCGGGGCTCACCCACATCGCGAAACATACTATCGGAATTATAACGAATCGTATGACGCACCGAATGCCTGAGTGCTTTAGAAGGAATAGTGCCTAGGTGAGCACAGGAACCACCAACTTCATTTCTATTTTCAATAATCGCAACCCGGTTACCACGCTTTGAAGCTCGCATCGCGGCAGCTTCACCCGCCGGGCCAGCGCCAATAATCACCAAATCATAGTTAAAGCTGGACATAAAAATCCCTATTGCTACGACACAAGAAGATACGTTAACACAACATTTTCAGAAGGACGCTCAACACCAAGCGTGATAATCCCCTTAATTTCTTAAGGGGTTATCAGCCGCATGCTTTTACAAAGACCTAGATTCACTTTCAGGATTTACCCCCAGTGGTCGTTGGAGTAGCATGCAGCTTCCATCAACATGAGATAAAAATAATGAATATACCTGACATACTGAACATGAACCCCGCCCTCTTCGCCCTCGCCGGGTTTGCCGGCTGGACCATTTTACTATTGTTAACCGTCGCCAACTTACGTGTGGTAAATTTCGTCACCGGCAAAAAAGCTATTAATGCCTTTTCACCTACTGGTGACGACCTGCCCGGTTTTGGTCAACGTGTAACTCGCGCCCATTTAAATTGCACGGAAACATTACCGGTTTTTGCCGCATTGGTTGCCGCTGCTGGGCTCTCAGGCCAGTTTTCAGTTATGGAAGGCACGGTGATGTACGTGCTTTACGCCCGCATCGGCCAATCTCTCGCCCACATGATTTCTACGGCTTCACTAGTAGTTTGGGTACGAGCCACGTTTTTCTTTGCTCAAATCTTATTGATGGCCTGGTATGCCGTGCAACTGATGTTCTAATACCCTACCAATAAATTCATGGGCTGCTGACTAAGCCATCGGGGTGAGCAGCCCATGAATTATTTCCAAATCTTCTGTGCATCTTTATTTAAACCGAACTTCAACTGCCGTCTCACAAAATTTAACTAACCGCGTTTAATCCGCCTGTTCAATGTTTACGAATGCCCTACTGCTCGACAAACAGGCAAAACACGCAACGTAGATACTAATCGAGCGCCATCGCAATTAAGGCTTCACCCCACATATTCATTCTTGCTCTACTCGCCAGCGCTTTCATCTAGTTACTCACTACTGGACAGAATTATACCCGTCTACTATGCCTGCCGCCCCAACCCCACCGAAGATTAGGTATTGAGAAAGGGTGGACAAAACCTTACTTGTGCTGACAACGCCAGTAAGCATCACGCAAAATAAAGCCATAAATAATCAGGTTAGAGCCAAGGGCTACCACACCCAGAACCAGCGCCATGGTGTGAGTCATACCATCAGGATAAATCAGAGTCATCAGGTAGTGTTCAATAAACCCGCCGGTATAAGCCCCTTCACCTGCCAGTATTCGCAGTTGTTTTTCCAATGGTGTTAATGGGCAGATCCACTGAAAAAACTCGATGAGAGAAACCCATATTGCTAAAGGCAAATGTAAAAAGACCAACCACTGACGCCAAAAATAAAGCAAGCCACCAAGCAGGCCGTAAATTATTAGCAATACATGACTAATCAAGACGATATCTGCCAGAACGCGATACAACATAGCCTTAATCACTTCGTAATGACATTGCCTTAGAAAGTGACTCACAAGGTGTTAACCGGTTAACACCTTTTACACTGCCTTCACTTTCCATACAGTCAACGCTTGTAAGACAACGAATAAAGCCCTATTTTTCACACATAATAACCCTAAAGAACGTTTTTCTTTACCAGAAAACTCACTAGCAAGCTTATTGAAATCAGACATAATAGACAATATTTTCACCTTTGAACCTCTGGAAAACCCCAATGAACAACCGTGCGAACAAGGACGCCTACAGTGAATATAGCTAAGTCTCTCAAGAGTCTAGCCCCTGCTCTTATGGTCGGCACCCTTGTCAGTCACTCGATATTTGCCCTTGAAGCCTCCCGAGCAAGTTATTCATTTCACGGCTTTGGTACCTTGGGAGTGGTGTCTTCTGATGAAGATCAGGCCGACTTCGTCTCCAGCTGGATACTCCAACCCAACGGCGCTGGACACACTAGTAAATGGCACGCCGGTATTGACACCAAACTCGGTGGGCAGATCAACGCTCAATTTAACGAACAGTTTTCCGCCGTTTTACAGGTTGTAATTGAACGCCAGGAAGACAATGCCTGGACCCCAGCCATCGAGTGGGCCAATATTCAATACCGCCTAAACGATAATTTTAGCCTCCGTCTGGGGCGCTCAGTAATCGCTGCGTTTATGGTCTCCGACACCCGCCTGGTGGGATATGCTAACCACTGGATACGCGGCCCCCAAGAACTCTACCAAATAGTGCCCATCACCAACATAGATGGCCTTGATGCTGTTTACACACTGGACTTTGGCGAATGGCGCAATAGTTTACAAATAACCTATGGGCAGACCGATCAAGATTTGGTCTTCAAGGGCGAGCTTCGAGCCAGAGATGGCGTGATGCTCAGTAATACTCTGGAATATAATTACACCACTTTTCGTCTAGCCTATCTTACTGCTCATATTGACCTCGATAGCTCCAACAGCAATGCACTGTTCACTGCCTATGACGATTTGGGGCACGCATTAGCCTCGATTCCCGGTCTGAACGACGCCGCAACTCAGGCCTACGCATTGCCTAGGCGCTACGGATTCGACAACACCCCTATTGAAATCTATAGCGCAGCTCTACGCCTAGAGCCAGGCAACTGGCTATTCATGGCTGAATGGGCCCGAGTCACCGAGACCGCTGCTCTGAGTAAGTCCGATGCCTGGTATGCCACGCTCGGCCACCGGTTCAACTCAATGACACCTTATGTGACTATTGCCGAAGTTAATGGCGAGACCCCTCAAGAATCCGGAGTCACCACAAACGGTATGCCGACTCCCTTAGCCATTACGACCACTGCCTTAAATAACGGATTCAATCAGTACATATCCCAATTCAGCCACGCGCAGCAATCCATTACTCTCGGTATTCGCTGGGACTTCATCAACAATGCTGCATTGAAACTGCAGTACCAGCACATTCAACTCGATCAAAATTCAGCCGGACGCCTTGTGAATTTACAGCCCGATTTCCAATCAGGCAACCGCGTTAATACATTCAGCGCTGTCATCGACTTTGTTTTTTGAAGATCACGCCATGAATTATAGAAAACAGCTCCGGCACCTCTTCAAGATCGCTCTGATAATGCTCTGTTTTTTTGTAGCTAGCGCACGGAGTGACATCGTCGTTGTAGTATCTGCCGCCAGCCCCATAAGTAGCCTTAGCAAAAATCAGGTCGAGAAGATTTTTCTCGGTAAAAGCCGTCGCTTCCCAAACGGCTCCAGAGCGGTGCCCCTTAACCAGAGTGAGGGCAATTTAGAGCGCGATGCTTTTTACCAAATGGTCAGCGGTAAGTCCCCAGCACAAATCAAGGCGCACTGGGCCAAGCTAATATTCACCGGCCGTGGCCAGCCGCCTAAAGAGGCCGCTAGCAATGACGATGTAAAACAATTATTAACCAATAATGGAGTAAATATCAGCTATATTGACAGGACCGCAGTGGACGATTCAGTGAAAATTGTGGCCCTCAAGTAATGCTCAATCAGCTAAAGGAAAGCGCGGATCGACCCCAAGGCCAAAACAGCGCCTCCTCAACGGATCAGCAGCGCCATCCGCTCTATATTATCGAACCTCAACTGTTTTACCCTGTCTTACTAATTACTTTACTACTCATCCTCTGGATCACCACTTTCAGCCTTATTTCTGCCAATCACCAGCGTGCTCAAGAAAGCACCATCAGTTCTGCCACTGCCCTCCTCCATACCTACGAAGCCCAAGTCGTGCGTGCCCTGAGAGAAATAGACCAAGCCCTGAACGTAACCCGAAGGACTTACGAAATTAACAATGGCAATACAACGCTGTCAATGCTCAATGATTGGGGTTTATTACTGCCAAATTTTCTCTTTGTCACCAGCATTACCGATGCTGATGGCAATATCATCAATAGCACCCGTGCTTTTGAAAAACACAATGTTTCCGACCAGGATTACTTTCGCCAGCAATTGAAATTTGATCAACTGGCCTCTGGCCAACCCTGGCAAGACCCTTACTCCAGAACATGGAAATTAACCTTCAGCCGCAAAATCAACACACCTGAGGGCGCCTTTGCCGGTATCGTTTTTACATCCGTTGAAGCCAGTTATTTTGTTAGCGGCTACGAAGAATCCAAACTTGGTGAATTAGGTGCACTCGGCATTCTCGGTACTGATGGGATATTTCGCGTTAGGCGAACCGGTGAAAAAGTCGTTTCTGGTGAAAAAGTGAACTTTAGCGACCTGGTTCCCAACAACGAAGAATTTGAAGAACCTGAAAGCCTTGAAGTAAGGCTCCAACACAATAGCTGGGATAAGGTGAAACGTTATACCGCGGTCAGCCAACTCTATGACTTCCCTCTTGCAGTGGTTCTCGGTCTCTCCGAGCAGGAGCAAATGCAAAAGGTAAGTCAACTCAAACGCGTCTATTTACTGCGCGCCTCAGTGGCTAGCGTCGCCATTACCCTGATTGTGATTGTTTTGCTGCGCCTCAGCCTACAATTAAAACACAGCCGCAACAGCGCTCTGGAAGAGCACATTGCCCATGCCAAAAAAATTGAACACTTAGCCTTTCATGATAGCCTTACCGGCTTACCCAACCGCAGCTTTTTCAGCCAATTATTGAGTCAGGGCATTGCCGAATCGAAACGCTATGAGCGATGTTTTGCCCTACTGTTTCTCGACCTAGATCGCTTTAAAATCATCAACGACACACTCGGCCACGATGCTGGTGATGAATTACTCAAGGAAGTGGCACGACGCCTAACAGAAGCTCTGCGTGAAACCGATACCGTAGCCCGCCTTGGTGGCGATGAGTTTGTCGTCCTGCTGCCCGAAATGAACGACGAGAAACAACTCAGCGCAGTAGCCAAAAAAATTCTCAGTACCGTAGGCAGGCCCTTCCACTTGGCCGGGCAGGACTTACGCGTAACGGTCAGCATAGGCATCAGTGTCTTCCCGACCGACGGAGAGGACGAGCAAACTTTGGTCAAAAATGCCGATATAGCCATGTATCATGCCAAAGAAGGGGGGAAAAATAATTTCTGCTTTTATTCCGACGAGCTCAGTGCTGATTCACTAGAAAGACTAGCCCTAGAATCCAGCCTACGTGTGGCTTTGGATCGCAATGAGTTCGTACTCCACTACCAGGAAAAGCACGATTTACGTAGTGGTGAAATTACCGGTGCTGAGGCTCTATTACGCTGGCAACACCCCACTCTTGGTTTAATCCAACCGAAACAATTCCTGCCCTTAGCAGAGGACACAGGACTTATTATCCCAATTGGGAGGTGGGTCATTGAGGCTGCCTGCAAACAGGCTAACCGATGGCTGGAGGAAGGCTTGGCGCCGCGGTGTATCTCGGTCAACCTGACAGAACGCCAATTTACAGATGCCCATCTACTCGATGATATTGCCAGCATACTCCATACTACCGCTATTAACCCCACTCAGCTTGAACTGGAAATCACTGAAAGTGTCTTGCTCAGTAACTTTGACCGCGCCCTTGAGACTCTTAGCAAAATTAAAAAAATGGGTGTACGCATCGCCATCGACAACTTTGGAACCAGCTACACTTCACTTTCGACCCTGGATAAATTTCACTTCGACACTTTGAAAATCGATGGCTCGGTGATTCGTGATATCGCCAACGAACCCTCTGATAAACAACTGACCGAAGCTATTATTTCTGTGGGTAGAACAATGGCCATGACCATTGTTGCCGAAGGTGTTGAAACCCGCGAACAAGCAGATTTTCTCCTCGCTAGCTCCTGTGACCAGGTGCAGGGCTTTTATTACAACAAGCCCACGCCCCCGTCATAAAAGATCACAAGCTCACTCTGACGAACTCCTATCTCGCCAGAGAAATTACTTACCCAGTGGCCGAGTCAGCAATATCAACTTTGGTAGCAAGGTTTGCGAGGCCAGTAAGGCTGCAAACATCGCCAATCCCGTTAAAAAACCAAAGTAAACCGAAGGCATAAAGTTAGATAGCGCAAGAATAGAAAACCCAACAACAATCACGATCGACGTGTAGTACATGGCTATGCCGATGGACTCATGGCTGCGGTGCATACTCGCAATATAATCCCGATCTTTGCCGAATTCCTCTCGAAAGCGGTAGATATAATGCAGAGTATCATCCACACCGATGCCCACAGTGATAGAGGCGATCGTAATAGTCATCATATCTAGAGGAATCCCCGCCCAGCCCATCACCCCCAGGACCACACAGGCGGCGAGAATATTGGGGAAAATAGCAATGAAGGCAATCAGCAGGGAGCGGAACAAAACCAAAAACATCAGCATAATTCCAAAAAACACAGCTCCGAGGGTCACAATTTGCGAATGAAAAAGGCTTTGCAGCATGTTGTTATAAAGCACCATCAAACCCGACAGCCGAAATTGCTCCGGCTCGAACCCCATCTCATCTATCAAAAAGCTATTAATTTCGTCGAGCAATTGCTGGCGATTCAAGTGACTACCACTCTCTACAGTACGCATGGTAAGACGCGTTTCATCCGTCTCCGCGCTGAGGTAGGGAGCCAGCAAAAAACGATGCATCTCTGGTGACAAGCTTTTACGCATCACCGCAAGTTCAAAGTCATTCATGCGATGACCGGTGAGATCATTCGCGACATGAAAAGCCGTCACCAAGGAGTCAATGCGCCCAATTTCATCCATCTCATCGAGATAGGCTGTAATTTCTTCCAGCTCTTCCAGGCCACTGCGACTAAACCAGTAGCTCGGTTTTTGCTGATCGGGATCTTCTTCGCCAAAAGCATCATCGGCAAAAGGGTCATCTTCGAAAGGATCCCCGCCCTCAGGCGCACCGAAACTCTGGGGGGTAGCAACGCTCGCCGGCGCCTGAATAATGATATCCAGCGGCGTGGTGCCTCCCAATTTCTGATCGATAATCGACAATCCCTGATAGATTTCAGTATGTTCTTTAAAGTAGTCGATAAAACGATTATCAACCTGCAGTTTGCCAATGCCGACCACCGAGATAAGACTTATCAGCAGTGACAAAACCAGCACTAAGCTACCATGACGCTCGGTAAAATTAGAGAAGTGTGCTGGCAACTGCCCACCACGACTACCCGCTTGCACAACTTTTGCCTTACCCAGTACCAGCATGCCGGCGGGAATGACCAGAAAACCCAACACCAGCGACACAGCTAAACCAATGGTCATCATCCAGCCAAAATCGATCACTGGACGAATGCCGCTAACCACCAGTGAGGCAAAAGCGACGATTGTTGTCAGCACTGTGTAAATACAGGGTCGCGCCATAAACCGAACCATGTCGCTCACCAATTCCAGCTGACTCGCTTCGGGTTTTTCATGGTGCAATTCACGATAGCGTACAATGAGGTGAATCGTCAGCGCCATGGTTAATACAAGCAGTAAAGCGACAAAGTTCGATGAGATAACGGTCAAGCGCCAGTCAATCCAGCTCAACCAACCAAGCATCATGACTATAGAGAAGCCGCAGGTAATCAGTGGCAACATCACCCAACGTGTCTGGCGAAAAATCACGGCAAGAGTAATGATAATGAAGAGAGTAATACCGGCGCCAAATACCTCGAGATCACCGCGGATAAAGTCCACCATGTCTGCAGTTATCATGCTCGGGCCGCCTAAAAATATCTGCGCCCGATCACGGTAATTATCCATCAGGGCTCGTACCGCTTTAACCCGCGCTTTTTCAACCACCGCCCGTTCGGTACGATACTCGAGAAACGCCTTACTAAGGCTTTCCAACTGAGCGGCTTCCTCTGCACTTAAACCCTCAGTTTTACGCTTATATCGTAGCGCATCCCGACCACGTACCAACTCAATATACCGTTCATCAACTTTTATGGACGCAAGCAAAGCTGTTGTCTGCCCCTCAGGACCGAGGATGAGTTTGCGAAACACAGGACTGTTGAGAAACTCCTGTTTTGCCATCTCGCGATCGACATCTTGGGTCAATAAAGTACGAGGGGTGTCGTGCAGCTGACTAACCGAGATTTTCGGGCTATACAACAACGGGACATTGATCATCGAAACAACATTGACCACATCATCAATTTGCTCAAGGTCCTGCGTTAACTCGGTGAGGGTGGCCAGGCTTTTATCAGAGAACAAATCATCATCCGCTAGCGGACTAAAGGTCACCACCAAAAAATCGCCGCTACCATAGCGTTCATTAATTTCGCGAAAATAGTCAAGGTCACTGTCATTTTCCAACGTCAAAGAATCTGCTGAAGCATCGAGTTTGAAATTAGGCAGACCCATTGCCAGACCCAGAGTCACCACTAAGACCACTGACAGGACGAGCTTTGGGTGCATTAATACAATTCGCTCGTAGGCCTGAAGTACGCGATCAGACATTATTTATCCTTTGTTCTTCAACATTAATGATAAGGCCCGTAGGGCCAACGACACGCCATTATGCCTAAGCTATCGACAAACTGCCTTCCTCTTACGGTATGAGTGATGGCGTCAATCATTGCGA
>JARGOV010000002.1:74570-75861 GCA_029212965.1 Porticoccaceae bacterium | reverse complement strand
GACAAGCCACTAATAAATGAAGTCTCGCCCTGTATTCGATGAGGCCATTTTGTAACCATAGTCGGGCAATTTAAATTAACCTCTACGCCCTACCACAAGGCAAGTTTTTAAGGACAGGAAAGCAAAGCATGTCAGACACCAATGCCATTGGTTTTGAGTTTATTCAAGCACTCAGCGATGAACTTTCAAAAGGCCAGGTAAAACTCCCCGCCTTCCCCGAGGCTGCGATGCGCATTAAAGGGGCCCTCGAAGACCCCAACATGTCGACTCAGCAAATTGCCAAACTTGTCGCTTCTGACCCCGTATTTTCCGCGCGTTTATTAAAAGTTGCCAACTCTGCGGCCATGAATGCCAGTGGTAATCAAATTAAAGATATTCCAACAGCCATTACACGTATGGGTTTTAAAATGGCGCACGGGATTGCTGTATCCATCGCCATGGACCAAGTAATGAATGCACCCGCAAATCCGGCTCTTGCTGAACAATTCCAGCAACTCTGGCAACACAGTGTCAACGTAGCTGCACTGTGTTTTGTCATCAGTAAAAAACAGGTTCGACACACTAACCTCAAGAAAAACAGAATCAATCCTGACGAGGCCATGCTCGCTGGTCTGATGCATGATATCGGCAAAACCTATATCCTCAACCGTGCCGAATCCTACCCCTCACTAATTGAAGATCCCGAAGCGCTTGAGCAAGTGATGCTCGACTGGCATACGGGTATCGGCAGCGCCATAATTGAGAACTGGGGGTTTGACGAGGCGATGACGAATGTCGCCGATGAGCACGAACTTTACGACCGTGTACCCTTTACCCCGGGTCATGCAACCGATCTCACCGACGTGGTACTCGTCGCGAACCTGATGGCCCACCTACTTGAAGAGGGAGACCAAGCCAATGAGGAGGAGCACCTTAATGAATGGCGGGAGATTCCGGCCTTTCAGCGTCTAGGGCTGGATGACGCAACCATTAGCGAAATCAAGGATAGCTCCAGAGAAGAAATCGACTCTATTATTTCCGCTCTCGGTTAAAGGTAAAAACCAGCTTGTATTCGCAAGAGTCACTGTTAGCATGCTGTAAATAGATTCCGAGCATCAGTTCTTACTTTGACGCAGCAGCCAATACTTTATCCCCAACACAGATCACGCCACACGTCACCACATCAGCCCTTAAGCCACCCCGTCCCTTAAGCGCCGCCATAACCCCTGGACGAGTGAGTCTATCGAGATGAGAACAAGGGTCACAAAGCCGCACACCGTACAACACCACCGCCCCCACGCGAAAATACTCG
>JARGOV010000002.1:0-74470 GCA_029212965.1 Porticoccaceae bacterium | reverse complement strand
AACTGACATCATCACCTGTTGTTATACTCATGCGAAAAACTGACAAGGATGCCTCGATGCCTGCTCGTCTCATCACCACCTTGCTACTGCTTCTTAGCGTCGCTATTGGCCATGCCTCCAACGCAGTCGCATTACCTGCACCCCCCGCACTCGCTGTTTGGGAAAATTGGGTATTGCGTAATCAAATAGAGCACCTTTGCCCAAGAATAGCTCAACAAGCCGCGCAGCGCCGTTGTGTCTGGCCCGGACAACTGACCATTAACACCCACCCCCGAGGCGCTGAGTTTTCGCAACACGTACAAATCATTGCCCCTAGTTGGTTAATGCTGCCTGGTGACAGTAGACACTGGCCACAGTCAGTCACAATTAATGATAAAGCGGCGGCTGTACTCGACCTCAAGGGCAAACCGGCACTGCAAATAAGCCCCGGTAACCACATCATTAAAGGGCAATGGCAGTGGCAGCAAACACCACAGTACATTAACGTGCCGCCAGAGACTGCACTCATTAAGCTCAGCGACAAAGGTCAGCCGACAAGGGCAAATATCGATCTTCAGGGGCGTTTATGGCTGCGCAGTCAGAGTACTCGAGCGTCTCAAAAAGATGGTGATAACACCGTTAAACTCAGTGTCTTCCGCTTACTCAATGATGCCATTCCCATGCAACTTGAGACCGAACTACGCCTTAGTGTTGCTGGCAAACCGCGGGAAATCACCCTCGGTCAGCTGCTGCCCGATAATGCAGAGGCTCTATCTTTTGAATCACCCTTGCCCGCACGCATTGAGCCTGACGGCCGTCTTAAAATACAAGCCCGTGCCGGGCAATGGGTGATCCAATTACGCGCCCGATATCTCGACCAACCCAGCCAGTTCACCATGCTTGGCATGGATAAAGCGTGGCCGATACAAGAAATTTGGAGCTATCGTAACGCCCCCCATTTACGCGGTGTTAAGCCTGTCGGGCTACCTGCTATCGATCCCTCGCAAATCGACATCCCTTCACGCTTTGCTAAGTTACCCACCTTTCTAATGACGCCGGATGCAACTCTTGAGTTGCAAGAGCAATACCGGGGCGATGCTACCCCCGCGGCTAATCAACTCAATTTACAGCGCACGTTGTGGCTCGATTTCGATGGCACTGGCGCCACCAGTAAAGACAGGATTCACGGTACCATGACCCATGGCTGGCGCTTGCATGCCTCACCCGATTTACAGCTGGGACGCATTGTCTCTAACGGCACCCCTCAATTGGTGACACAAATGGAAGGGGAAACGGGTGCGGGTATCGAAATTCGCCAACCCCAGGTCGATGTTGAAGCGATTAATCGCATCGACTCATTGACTGATATCTCTGCTAATGGCTGGCTCCATGACCTTAATAGTGTCGCAGTCACCTTACAACTGCCCCCCGGCTGGCAATTGTGGCACGCCGGTGGCCCGGACAGTGTTTCGCAATCCTGGCTGTCGCGCTGGGATCTATGGGATGTGTTTATCTGCCTGTTAATAGTGGCTGCACTACTGCGCACATTGAGCTGGCGCTGGGCGTTGGTCGGCGCGACAACGCTGGCCTTGACCTACCATGAAGCCAATTCACCCCTAGTAGGCTGGGTCATTCTCGTTGCCGTGCTACCCCTGCTAAACGTGCTACCCAATGGCAAGTTTAAACAGTTGACCACCAGCTTCTCTTATCTGGCACTCAGCGGCTTGCTGATTATTATTCTCACTTTTTCGGTACAACAAATTCGCCGGGGGCTCTATCCACAATTGGAGCAAAACCGCGCCATTAACGCCTCTAGTTATAATTACTCCCAGACACCAACAAGCTTCGCCAGAAGTCTGCCGAACAAGACCAAGGAAGCAAAAGTTCTACGCCAAATGGATGTCGCCTCTTCACCAGTGCTTGCAGAAAACGCCCAACGTAAACGCTACCGTCCCAGCGACAACGTGCAAACCGGCCCGGGCGAGCCCAACTGGCAATGGCAGCAAATACACCTGCGCTGGAGTGGCCCAGTGAGTATTGGCGAACCCTTAAAGCTCTATCTATCCCCCCCATTACTGACCCGCTCGCTCAAATTTGTGCAGGTCGTTCTGGCTGCCCTGCTTTTTTACGGACTGGCTGGCCCGCTGTTACGCGAGCACCGCCTATTTGGCCGCAAAGATGAAGCCACACTGCCACCCGGTATAACCTCGTACCTGCTGCCAGCACTGTTATTGCTGGGTGGCTTGGGGCTACACACACCTCAGGTTTTCGCCCAGGGGTCGAGCAAGCCTGCTCAAAGCAGCCACAATTTTCCCTCGCAACAATTATTGGGGGAATTAAAAGCAGAGCTTCTCAAAGCACCCCAATGCGCCCCCCAATGTGCGGCAATGCAAAACACCACTATCAGCGTCAATCAGCAACAGCTTCGTTTGCAGCTAACGGCTAGCGCGGGTAGCCCAATTGCCTTCCCCCTGCCCCTGCATGAGAGCTGGCGGGCACAAACTATTCACGTCGACGGGCAGCCAACAACACTGGCCCAGGACAAGGGCACACTCTGGGTGCGACTAGCACCTGGGGTTCACGATGTGCTGCTCACTGGGCTTGTCCATGGCGACAACATTAGCATTCCCTTCGCCCTGCCACCTCATAATACCCAAGTCAATGCACCGGGCTGGCGGCTTCGCGGTGGCAACCAGGGTCACGTCAGTGGCGGCAGTGTGCAGCTTGAAAAAGAACAGAAGCAGGAAGTAGCAGACACACTACTTCCTACCCCCATCCAACCCTTTGTGCAGGTCGAGCGCCAGCTCAATGCCGATATCGACTGGCAGCTAGTCACCACCGTGCGTCGTATCGCCCCCCAAAATGGCAGTATTAATTTGCGCATTCCCCTACTGCCCGGGGAATCGGTGGTGAGCCAAAACAAGGTAGTTGAAGATCGCCATATGTTAGTCACACTCCTGCCCAACCAACGACAGATACAGTGGCACTCGGTACTGCAACCCACTGCGGAACTGAACTTAAATGCTGCACAAACCACTGAATGGGTCGAGCGCTGGTCCGTTAATGCCTCCCCGCGCTGGCATATCACTAGCGAAGGTATTCCCGTTCTCAAGGTGGCGTCAGACAACCAGCAAGCCAACCAACGCTGGCAACCCTGGCCTGGAGAGACCCTCAGCCTACGGGCCATAGAGCCGCAACCCGTGCCCGGCGCCAACACCACCATCGAAAGTATCGCCCTCGACTACACCCCCGGCAAACGCAGTGCTAGACTAGAACTCAGGCTGAAAATTCGCACCAGCCTCGGAGAAGATTACCGCTTTAAACAACCTCCCGGTAGTGAGCTGCAAAGCATCAGCATCGATGGCGTCGAGCAAACCCGCCCCAAGGAGCAGGAGTTTGTGGTGATCCCTCTCCATCCGGGCCTGCAAACTATTGCTATCAAATGGCAATTGCCCAGTGGGGTGGCGCTACGTACCCTGACACCCAGTTTTGAGCTACCAACACCCGCTAGCAATATTAGCCTGAAACTACACCTGCCCGAGGGACGTTGGCCCTTGTTACTCAGTGGTCCCGATATTGGCCCGGCCATGCTTTACTGGGGTGTCCTTGCGGTGATTATTGCCATTGCCATTGCCCTCGGTATTTGTGCGCAGCGGCTGGGTCTATCGATACCACTGAAAACCTGGCACTGGTTGTTGTTGGCCATTGGCATGAGCACCGTCAATATGGTCGGTAGCTTACCCGTTGTGCTCTGGTTTTTTGCCATGGAGGCCCGCCGCCGCTACCCGCCTGTCTCGACTTCAAGATTCTTTAACTTGATGCAAATTGGCTTAATCGGGCTATCGTTGGTGGCATTGATGAGCCTCTTTGCAACCATCCCCCAAAGCCTTCTGTCATCACCCAATATGCAAATCACCGGCAATGGCTCCAGAGCCTATATTTACCAATGGTATCAAGATCACAGTAGCGCCAGTCTGCCCACTGCCTGGGTTTTTAGCCTGCCATTGTGGGTCTTCCGCCTCACCATGCTGCTCTGGTCGATGTGGCTGGTCATCGCCCTGCTGAAATGGATTAAATGGGGTTGGGAATGCCTCTCGGCCGGGAGACTCTGGGACAACCCGCCACCACGACAGTCACGTAAGAAAATCATTAACAAATCAGATAAGAAAGATGTCGATGAAGAAAACGACGAATGAACAAAGCGCTCCTATGAATGGTGATATCCATGCCGGAACCAGCGCCTATCTCGTCAGATTAGATATCTTGCACCTATTTTTTCATCGCCGCTTCTGTGCCTTCGAGGTTATCCGCCAAAGACAAGCCCATCACTCCAACGGTTATTTTTTGACTTTATGAACCAGCAAAAGTCGGGTGTATCGCCTAAACTTGTAACAGCACGTAGCCTAGTTCTAAAGCGACACAAAATAATTATGGACGGCTCGATGGTAATAAAGAGAACTCATAAAACTTTTGAGTGCTGGTATGCAGCCACCTTATCCTTGCACCAGGCCGTATACGCTGCTGTGCTCAAGGAGTTGCTCTGAAAATGCAACGCTCCAAGCTCCAGTTACGTATTCTAGTACCTATCATTGCACTTGTGATTGGCACTACTGCCTTAGTATTTTCTGGGCTCTACACCTACCAAATCGCGGAGCACAGGCTAGTCAATGAGCGAATAGACCAAGTACAACGAGAACTCGATCTACTGCAGCAAGAAGTTGAATACCGGATAGCACAAGCAGCGCCAACAAATCACATTCAGCAGCTATTGAATTCTGCCGGCATCGATCAAAACATCAAGTCGCTGGTATTTATTAGCGACTCTGGTGAAGTGCTGGCCAGTCGTTTTTCTAAAGCCAATCCTCTGAAGGTTGGCGATAAAACCTCTTTCTCGGAGCTTTACCAAGCACTGTCTACAACTGATCAAAGTCGTATAACCCTTAGCCCTGATGAGCAATCGCTGCAGGCCTATTTCCCTCTAAAACTCACAACTGCAACCCGTCAGCCTGACGATAAACAATCTCTACTCTATGCATCCTACGATGTCAGTGCCGAGAAAAGTGCCCTATGGCAACAAATACGCAGTGATTTTCAAACGGTCTGGCTAGTAGCAAGCTTGGTTATCATCGCTCTGGCTTTTGTTTTAGAGTACTTCATTACACGTCCTCTCAGAAAACTGGTCGCATTTTCTCACCATATAACCAGTGACTATTCAGGCCAAGAAAACCCAGAACGTTACCTAGGCGAGGTTGAGGCACTTAACCAGGCCCTAAATGCAATGAGCCGTAAGGTTGCCCGTACCGTGAACAAACTAAACACGCAACAGGAAAACCTAGAAGTGACGCTCTATTCCATCGGCGATGCTGTTATCACCACCGATGAGAAAGGACGTGTAACTCGCATGAACCCCGTAGCAGAGAAACTCACAGGATGGTACGCCTATGAAGCACGCGGAGAGTCTCTGGCGACTATTTTCCCCGTCATTGATGCCACGACTCGTCAGCCTATCCCCAACCCCGTTGATCAAGTTCTCAGCACCGGTAAAACGGTCTATTTAAACAATCACACAACCTTAGTTGCGAAAGATGGTAGTGAATACCAGATAGCAGACTCCGCGGCACCTATTCGCAATGGTGGAGATACTATTGTTGGCATGGTTCTGGTTTTCAATGATGTTACAGAGCAGTATAAATTACGTCAGGCATCGAGAGATATCCAGCTACAGATACAAGGTTTGCTTGACGACATGCAAACAATGGCCGGCATTTTGGAAATTGACGGCACCGTCGCTTTCATGAACAACACTCCGCTGCAGATAAGAGGAATTGAACTCAACGACATCATCGGCAAGGAACTTTGGAAATGCCCTTGGTTCAACTATGCGAGCGACGTACAAGGCTCTATACAAGCTGACTGCCTGGAAGCAGCAATGGGGGGGAAGATTCTCAGAGATACGCAGATAAGCACCTCTAGCGGTGAGCTTATGTGGATTCAATTCAGCATCCACCCTGTCTTTGACGAGCGAGGACAGGTTATCCAGCTACTCGCGGAAGGATACAATATCAGCGAGAGGAAAAAAGCGGAAGAAGAGCTTAGTGCATCTCTACAACACATTAAGCTTTATCGAGAACAAACACCCTTGGCAACGATTGAGTGGAATATGGACTTCCAAATCGAGAGCTGGAATGCAGCTGCCACGAAAGTCTTTGGCTATAGCCAATATCAGGCCATAGGCTCAGATGCCAGTATTATCGTACCCGCTTCTGAAAGTGATGACATAAACCTTCTGTGGAAGAGTATTATCCAGCAGCGGGGCAGTGAGATAAATATCAGCCAAAATATCACCAAAGCTGGGCGAAGTATTCTCTGTGAATGGCATAACAGCGCCATTGTCGACCCAACGGGGCAGGTTGTTGGCATCACGTCTTTAGTCCTCGATATTACTGCCGAACATGAAGCCAAACTGGCTCTTATCAAAAACGAGCAGGAGCAACGGGAAATTCTCAGCACCCTCGCAGAGGGCATTATCACTATCGATGAAAAAGGCAAAATACAAAGTATTAATCCCGCAGCTGAGACAATATTTGGCTACCCTAGTGATGAGATCTGCGATCGAGCTCTACGCCAAATCATACCCACTTTTGACGTAGAGCTCGTTGACCAATACCTTAAGAATAAAGTAACAACTAATGGGGAACCCGTCCTCGACGGACTTCTAGAAACCACAGGTCGACGCAAGAATCACAGCACCTTCCCACTACAAGTCAGTGCTGCTGAACTACCTCCAGCAGCCGACGGTTCACGACGTTTTATTGGCTCCTTAAACGATCTCACAGAGACAAAATTGCAACAGGAACATCTGCTGCGCACGCAAAAATTCGATTCCCTCGGGAAAATCGTGGGCGGTATCGCCCACGATTACAAAAACATGCTTGGTGTCATTCTTGGTTATGCTGATTTAATCACTGTCAAATATCAGGATATTGAAGATCTAAACAAATATGCGACGCAAATTACGCAGGCCGCTGAACGCGGGCGGGACCTTACCAACCGCATGCTTGCATTTTCAAAACAGGAAAGCTCACAGCCCGAAGTCATAAGTCTGAACGCCGCACTGACCTCACAAAGTGAACTTCTTAGCAAATCTCTCACCGCTTTAATTACACTCAAATACCAGCTCTGTGAGTCGCCCTGGTTAAGCTATATTGACCAAAAAGAACTCGAAGAGACCTTACTGAATTTAGCCATTAATGCCAGACAGGCCATGGCCAACGGCGGCGTGTTAAGCATCACCACTCACAAATGCCACCTCGATTTTACTCAGGCCCGCGCTATTGGCCTTGCCGAGGGCGATTACATGCAACTCAGCATAGAAGATAATGGCTCTGGCATCAGTGGAGAAATTGCCGATAAAATATTTGACCCTTTCTTCACCACTAGAAGCGATGACAGTACAGGCCTGGGCCTAAGCCAAGCCTACGCTTTTATGGAACGCAATGGCGGCACAATACGTTTTGATCCCACAAATGATAGCGGTAGTCGGTTCTCACTCTATTTCCCACGCTATGAAGGAGTCATTGCTGAACCAACACACGCACCAGAGACGCCGGTAATCACGCAGGCTAACGCCGAAAGAATTCTTATTGTCGATGACGAACCGGCGTTGAGAGAAATCACTCAGGAGATACTTTCCATGGCAGGTTACGAGGTGCTAATTGCCGACACGGGTGATGCAGCCTTAAACATTCTTGCAAATGAACCTGTCGATCTCTTGCTGAGCGACATTATCATGCCGCAAATGAGTGGCTACGAGCTAGCCAAAATCGTTAGCGAGAAACACCCTTCTGTTAAAATACAACTGGCCAGTGGCTATAGCAGTGAAGAGGCTATCCTGCCTGGACAAGAACTCCAAAATAATCCTATTTTACGTAAACCCTTCCGCTCAGCAGATCTACTCAAGGCCGTCTCGGGCTTGCTAAACGTCAGGGACGATACACTCTAAAATGACCGATAAAAACTGGCCACAAACACCCCATAACAATAACGGCATCCCGGCAATTGATGCAGAACAGCAGAAACTGCTACATCTTGTTGAGCAGACTGACCTGCTTGTCGAGCAAGGGGCTAGTTCGGATCAACTACTACGACAAGCGCGGGATCTAATCATTTTCACGGCCTCTTACTTCAAGCGAGAAGAGAAGGTTATGCAGGCTCTGAAACATCCTAGCCTTGCAGACACACTAACAACTCAAAGTGAAATTTTGCAAAGTTTACTGCTCGACTTTAATAAGCGCGACTTCAACCAGGAGGCCATCGCCGAATTTATTGTTTTTCTCAAAAACTCTTTGCTGACATATTTTAAAATTTCCAACAACCATTTTACGCCACCTTACAACATCTTAAGCGACAAAATTACAACAGCATTGTCTGAAACGGTGTCGCTGGCAAAACATCACGCCGTTAATATTTATATTGTCGATGACGAACAGCAGTATGTTGACATGATGATAGAAATGGTCGGCATTGCTGGTCTATCTGCAAAAGGATTTACATCGGCAAAACTTTTTATCAATCATCCGGTTGTAGACACCGATATTATTTTGCTCGATTTAAACATGCCCGGCATAGATGGCATTGAAGTCATGCGCACCCTTTACGACAAGGGCTGCATGCCGACCTACATCCTCGTCAGCGGTTTTGATGATCGCGTACTACACTCTGCCAAACAATTTGCAGACGCGAAAAACATTCTCGTTGCAAGGAAACTCAGCAAACCCATCAACACTAAAAAATTTATTCGTTATATTAGTCAGCTGCATATTGAAACCCGACTGCAATTGACCAATACATGCGTACCACACAAAAAAGCGGCAAGCGCCCCGCGAAAACTTTCTCTCGAACAATTGAAAGTTGCCATTCATGAAAACCAACTCGTGCTTTTCTACCAACCCAAACTCAACATAACAACCAATAAAGTCACCGGGTTTGAGGCCCTAGTTAGGCTCCAACACCCAGAGCTTGGTCTTATTTTTCCCGATCAGTTTATTGCCATGGCCGAACAAAACAATTTGATTTCTGAGCTGACCTCCGAGGTATTTAGACTCGCCACCAAAGATTACTCGCGCTTTCGTAGTGCTGGAATAAACCCTGGAATTGCAATCAATATTTCTGCTCAGGATTTACTCGACCTATCCATGCCGGAACGCTTTTACGAATTAGCCAAGGCAAAAAATATACCGCCGGAAGCGATTACTATAGAGCTTACAGAAACGGCCATATTAAAATCGGTCTCTGACTCTCTCGATATTTTAAACCGACTACGCATGAAAGGTTTTTCTCTGTCAATCGACGACTTTGGCACCGGTTATTCATCACTGGTACAACTCTATCAAGCACCCTTTACGGAATTAAAAATCGATCAGAGTTTTGTCATGCGAATGCTCGACGATGACGAAGCCCTGTCTATTGTAAAAATCTGTATTTTATTAGCCAAAGAGCTGAAATTAACCTCCGTCGCTGAAGGCATAGAAAGCCAAGAGATTTGGAACAAATTAGAACAACTCGGTTGCAACCTAGGTCAGGGGTATTTTATTTCAAAACCTGCTTCTATCGATGCTTGTTGTGAGTGGGTAGAAAAAAACAGTGTCCTCAAGTCTTCACCCTATGTCGATTCAAGTAATTTACCGTAACCCTTTTGATAAGAACTGTAACGCAAAACATAACCAAGCCGTAGCAACCGGTCATTGCGACAACGCTTATTCATTTTCGCTAGCGTCAAATCCTCAGGTTTGGCTGGTGGTCGCGGGCAAGACATAAGCTCGCTCAAGCTCAATGCCACATCTGCCAGCGGCACAGGCGCACTATCACTCGCCAAATAAAGGTTTTTTAAAGGCTTATCGGATAGCATCCTACCAATTAAAAAACATAACACACCGAGACAGTCTTCTTCGTGAATACGATTGCTATAGTAGGGAGGGGAATACTGTATAGGTTTACCCTCTCGCACCCGGCGCAGAAGACTTACTCGACCTGGACCATAAATCCCACTAAAGCGCACAACAATATTGTTAGCGCAATGTGCCCACAATTGCTGCTCTGCCTGTAATAAAGCTTTACCGTTAAAGCTGCTAGCTTGAGCGGGACTATCTTCATCCACCCACTGACCATTTTCTTGCCCATATACGCTGGTCGACGAAACTAACAAACAACGTGGCATAACACCCGACGTCGATAATGCAGCAGACCTAAAATGACTAAGCACGTGACGAAGACCCCGCCCATACACTTTTTGATAGGCCGCTTCATTGCGTTCAGATGGAGAGAGTATAAAAACGACTATGTCTACATCGGCCGGTAACCTTTTTACGTCCTCCGCGACGGTGATATCAGCCAGCACGACCTGCAAACCCGTAACAGGTGATTTTAAAGGGCTACGTTTTATCGCAAAGACTGTGTGTTCAGCAGCAATTAAGCGAGCCGCCAATTGGCGACCCAGAGTGCCGCAACCCACGAGTAATATATTAGCCATTAGTGGCTAGGCGTTTTATTTGCCCATCCTGCCAGCGCGCCAATAACAATTGCGCGGCTATGGCCCCCAATAAAGCCAGTAACATATCCCACTGTGCATCCCAAATGTCGCCCTGTACACCTAAAAACTCAATGGACCCATCGCCGGCCAACACGGCCACCCACCATTCAATCAGCTCATAAAATGCGCTAAAAGCCAGACAGAAACACAGCACTAAGAAAAATAGCCAGCGCCCAAGTTTAACAATTTCACGGCGAATAAATAATTCGCGAGCCACTAAGGCCGGCACAAAGCCCTGAGCAATGTGCCCGAGGCGATCATAATTATTGCGATAAAAATCAAACCACTCTTGCATCCAAAAACCCAACGGCACCCTTGCATAGGTGTAGTGTGCACCAACCAGTAATAATACAGCGTGGGCAAAGAGGAAATAATAGACTAAACGTGTCAGTGGAAACGGTTTTCGGCTTAGCCAAAGAACAGGCAAACCGATAAATACTGGTAAAGACTCAAGCCACCAAGTTATACGATCAAAGGGCTCAACCCAAGACCAAACTGTTACTCCAGCTAACAGAACTAATAAAAACTGTAACTCCCGTTTATTCGCCATTGCATGGTAACCATAGGACCGCTATTTAACGGTCTTTAGTCGCTTGTAGATACTCAAACAAGCGATGATGAAAACCTCCAAAACCGCCATTACTCATAATCAGTATATGACAAGCCTCATCCTTTTGTGCTGTTGCGGCACAGGCCGTTTGCTCAACCAAATCTTGCAAATCGTCGACGACTGTATTGCTTGTATCTCCTTCCACACTTTTGTCGAGAGACCAGGCCATACCCGCATTTTGAAACCAGAACACTTGATCTGCTTGGGCTACAGCTTTGATTAGCTCTGTTTTGTGCACTCCCAATTTCATCGTGTTAGAACGCGGCTCAACAACCGCAATTATTTTTTCTTTGCCAACTTTATTGCGCAGGCCGTCAAGCGTTGTCGCAATGGCGGTGGGGTGATGCGCAAAATCATCGTAAATACTGATGCCATCAACCTGACCGAGACACTCCATACGCCGTTTAACACCCTCAAAAGCACTGAGCGCCTGGCACGCCAGAGACAAGCTGACACCCACATGGTTTGCGGCGGCAATGGCCGCCAATGCATTAGCGACATTGTGTAGACCGCTCTGCTGCCAACGCACTTCAAAGCCACCTTCACACTCACCGCGCTGATCTTTCTGAGTATTGGCCACAGTGAAAGCACTACCGTCTGCGGCGTCAAGTTCAACTTGCCACTGCCCACCTTCACCGGTTGTTTGTACCGGGCTCCAAACATACTTTTTATCGGCACGATAACGTCGGTCGAATTTTCCCGACAGGGTATCACTGATGTTTTGATCGCTTTGCGGATGAATCACCAAACCATCATCGGCAATGGTTCTCACTAAATGGTGGAATTGCAACTGAATATCATGGAGGTTTTCAAAGATATCTGCGTGGTCGAACTCAAGATTATTCAACACCGCCGTACGAGGGCGGTAATGCACAAACTTTGAGCGTTTATCGAAAAAGGCTGTGTCGTACTCATCAGCTTCTACAACAAAATATTTCGCGCCACCCAGTCGCGCTGAGACGTCAAAATTATTCGGCACACCGCCGATTAAAAACCCCGGTTCCAATCCCGCATAATCGAGTATCCAGGCGAGCATGCTCGAAGTGGTCGTTTTTCCGTGAGTACCGGCAACCGCCAATACCCACTTACCCTGCAAAAAATGATCCCCCAACCACTGGGGCCCGGAGGTGTAGGGCAATTGCTCGCGCAACATATATTCAACACAGGGATTATCTCGCGACAGAGCATTGCCCACCACCACCAAATCGGGGGCCGGTTGTAACTGGGCAGGGTCATAGCCCTGAGTTAGTTCAATGCCCGCATACTCAAGCTGCTCGCTCATCGGCGGATAGACATTGTCATCGCAACCCGACACTCGGTGCCCGTCAGCTTTTGCCAACTGTGCCAAGCTACCCATGAAGGTGCCGCAGATACCTAAGATATGAATATGCATCAATTAATCATTCTCTGCTAAGTAGTGATGATTATCACACCACCGCTACCTAACTGCCATGCATTTAGAGGACTAATACCGTATGATGCGCACATTTTTTATGACGTCGCTTTTGCAGAGATTTTATGGCCAAGAAAAATGCTTTTTACGCACAATCCGGTGGTGTAACGGCCGTCATAAATGCCAGCGCCTGCGGTGTTATCGAAGCGGCTCGGGCCAACCGCAATAAAATTGGCAAAATCTATGCCGGCAAGAACGGTATTATCGGTGCCCTGCGTGAAGAACTAATCGACACCAGCAAAGAGACGCCACGCACTATAGCGGCTCTCAAACATACTCCCTCCGGCGCCTTTGGCTCCTGTCGTCATAAACTTAAAAGTTTCGATGACAACCCGGCCGAATACGAACGTTTAATCGAAGTCTTTAAGGCCCATAACATCGGCTACTTTTTTTATAATGGCGGTGGTGACTCCGCCGATACCTGTCTAAAAGTATCCCAACTGTCGGAAAAAATGGGCTATCCCATTCAGGCCATCCATATCCCTAAAACCGTCGATAATGACTTACCGCTGACCGACAACTGCCCTGGCTTTGGCTCCGTTGCCAAGTATGTCGCCGTTTCAACCAAAGAAGCCAGTCTCGATATCGCCTCGATGTGCGCGAGCTCGACCAAAGTTTTCATTCTCGAGGTGATGGGCCGACACGCCGGCTGGATCGCCGCTGCCGGCGGCCTTGCCGCTGACCAGGCCGGCGACCCACCCCATATTATTTTATTTCCAGAAATCGCCTTTAATCGGGAAAAATTTCTCAAGAAAGTAGCCCAAACCGTCAAGAAAAATGGCTATTGCGTGATAGTTGCCTCTGAGGGCGCCCAATATAAAAACGGCACCTTAATTGCTGACTCCGGCAACACCGATGCCTTTGGCCACAAACAACTTGGCGGCGTAGCGCCCACGTTAGCAGGAATGATTAAAAGCGAACTGGGCCTAAAATATCACTGGGCACTGGCTGATTATCTCCAACGCTCAGCTCGACATATCGCCTCCTCCACCGACGTCGAGCAAGCCTATGCCGTCGGCAAAACCGCTGTTGAGCTTGCTTTAGCTGGCAAAAATGCGGTTATGGTCAGCATCGAACGCGGCAAGGGCAAGCGCTACAGCTGGCGCTTGGGGGAAGCGCCGCTGGACAAAATTGCGAATGTAGAAAAAATGATGCCGCGCTCTTTTATCAGTCGCGATGGCTTTGCCATTACTGAGACGGCACGCGATTATCTGGCTCCGCTGATTCAGGGTGAAGACTATCCGCCCTATAAAAATGGCGTACCGGTGTATGCCCGGACTAAAAATCTACTGGTCGAAAAAAAGCTAAAGGACACTTTTAAGGTATAACGGTCCGCGCTCATAAGGAGTAACGCGCTCCTAGCTCGGAACAGCTAAAGACTAACGGGGTTACACAAAGATTCATTACGTTTCTAGCAGAAACGTGACTGGCCCATCGTTGCAGAGTGAAATCTGCATATCAGCGCCAAAAACGCCGGTGGCAACTGCTGAGTACTGGGTTTTTAAATGGCTGACAAAATGCGTGTAACATTTTTCAGCTGCTTCGGGCACTGCGGCCTTTGAAAAGCCCGGTCGCAACCCCTTCTTGGTATCGGCCACCAGGGTAAATTGCGACACGATTAACAGCTCACCGTTGATATCTTTAAGGCTGCGATTCATACGCCCTTGCCCGTCAGCAAAAATTCGGTAGTTGAGGACTTTGTTAATTAATTTTTCGCTTTGCTCAAAGCCGTCAACTGCTTCAATACCCAGTAACAATAGAATGCCCTGCCCAATGCTGGCATGACACTGACCATCAATAGTCACCGCTGCGGAGCTTACCCGTTGAATTAAACCGCGCATTTTACACCGCTGCACTTATTTTGCATGGCGACTGCTCAGCATTCTTGCCATTTCATCCGTTGCCTTAACCAGGGCATCAATAGTGCCTGGCTCGCTAGAGGCATGACCCGCATCGCGAATAATTTCCAGCGCTAGCTCCGGCCACGCAGCCTGTAAGTCGAAAGCCTGTTTAACCGGGCAAACCATATCGTAACGCCCATGCACTGCAACAGCGGGAATATCGATGAGTCTGGCCATGTTTTCCAAAATCGGCTGCTCCGCCATATAGCATTGATTGATAAAGTAATGAGCTTCGATCCGCGCCATCGCCAGTGCGACATGGGAGCTACCCAAGCGCTCAACGACATGCTTGTTGGGGTCGAGGGTTGCGCAGCGTGCCTCCCAAATCGACCAAGCCTTGGCTGCGCGAATACGTTCTAACTCGTTGGGCCCCGTTAAGCGGCGGTAATAAGCAGCGACCATATCGCTGCGCTCACTACTCGGGATGGGTGCAATAAAATCTTGCCAGTAATCAGGGAAAATAGAACTCGCACCCCGCTGATAAAACCACTGAATATCCTCATCGCGACAGAGAAAGATCCCCCGTAAGACCATGCCCTGTACTTTATCAGGGTGAGCCTGGGCGTAAATCAAACTCAACGTTGAACCCCAGGAGCCACCGAATAACACCCACTGTTTAATTCCCAAAAATTGACGAATAAATTCCATATCCGTCACCAACGCCTGAGTGGTGTTTTTTTCTAGGCTGGCATGGGGTGTAGAGCGACCACTGCCCCGCTGATCGAAAAGAACGATGCGGTACACCTCGGGGTCAAAAAAACAACGATCTTGCACCGAGCAACCCGCCCCAGGTCCACCGTGTACAAAAATCACGGGCTGGCCCTGTGGATTACCGCACTCTTCGACATAAAGCCGATGGCCGTCACCCACATCGAGCTGCTCGGTTCTGAAAGGTTTAATGGGGGGATACAAAGAACGCATGTCACTCACTCCCGTGTAAGCTAAACGCATGGCGTAATAACATTTTGATAAAGTGCCAAAATGCCCCTGAAACAAACAGAGGCCAATATGGCAGTATTCATTTTTACTCTAAAAGGGGACTCACAATGCCCGCAACACAAGCTTCGCCACCCACAAAAGTACGCCAGCGCTGTGAATGGGCCAGCGGCGACGCTCTCTACGAACAGTACCATGATGAGGAATGGGGTGTCCCCTGCTTCGACGACCACAAGCTCTTTGAATTTTTGATTTTAGAGGGGGCGCAGGCCGGTCTGTCTTGGATTACCATTTTGCGTAAACGAGAAAATTACCGCCGCGCCTTCGCCAATTTTGACGCGGAAAAAATTGCACGTTTTAATCGCCGGAGCATAGAACGCCTGATGAATGATGCCGGTATCGTGCGTAATCGTCTGAAGATAGAAGCGGCGATATCCAACGCCAAATTGTTTCTCGATCTTCAACAAAGTCATACCAGCTTTAGCCAATATTTGTGGGACTTTCTCGATGGCCAGCCGATTGAAAATCACTGGGCAAGCGTAAACGAATGCCCAGCCACCACGCCAGTGTCTGACGCCATTAGTAAAGATATGAAAAAAAAGGGCTTTCGCTTTTTCGGCTCGACTATTTGCTACGCCCATATGCAGGCCATGGGGATGGTTAACGATCACACGACAGACTGCTTTCGCCACAGCGAGTGCTCAGCACTAAAACCTTGCCCCCTTCGATAAAAGAACTCTTCACCAATAAAAAAACCCCCAATAACATCACGCTATTGGGGGTTTAGCGCCCGTTTTTCTACGGGCAACTAACGGACAACTCTGACGCTGTGACTATCGACCCGCTCTTTTACGCTCGTTTTCGGTCAGTAGCTTTTTGCGAATACGAATATGTTGAGGGGTAACCTCAACCAATTCATCATCTTCAATAAACTCCAGGGCCTGCTCAAGGGTGAAAATAATCGGCGGCACCAGCGTCAGCGCTTCGTCAGTACCTGAGGCCCGCACATTGGTCAGCTGCTTACCTTTGGTCGGATTCACGGCAAGATCATTACTCCGCGAGTGAATGCCGATGACCTGGCCTTCATAAACATCTTCGGCATGGCTAAGAAATAAGCGGCCACGCTCCTGCAGGTTAAACAGTGAATAGCCGAGGGTTTTACCTTTCACCATCGACACCAACACACCATTTTGGCGGGACTGCACCTCACCCTGCTTCACCTCACCGTAGTGATCAAAAACACTGGTCATAATGCCCGAGCCAGAGGTCATGGTCAGGAAGCTGCCACGGAAACCAATCAAGCCTCTGGATGGAATCAAAAACTCGAGTTTAACTCGGCCTTTTCCATCGGGCTCCATATTGGTCAGCTCGCCCTTGCGCAGGCCCAACTCTTCCATCACCGAACCCTGGTGTTGCTCTTCAATATCTATGACAACCTGCTCGAAAGGCTCCTGGACCACACCGTCGACTTCGCGCTGAATCACTTCAGGACGCGAAACACCCAACTCGTAACCTTCACGGCGCATGGTTTCAATCAAAACAGACAGGTGTAATTCACCACGACCGGAGACGCGAAATTTGTCGGGGCTGCCGCCATCTTCAACCCGTAAAGCGACATTGTGAATCAACTCTTGCTGTAAGCGATCTTTAATATTGCGCGAGGTCACATATTTGCCATCGAGACCAGCAAAGGGGGAGTTGTTAACCAAAAACACCATGCTCACTGTCGGCTCATCAACAGACAGCGCTGGGCGAGCTTCCACACACTCGGGATCGCACAGGGTATCGGAAATGCCCAAGCCCTCGATGCCATTGATAGTGACAATATCACCCGCCTCGGCGAGATCGGTATCTACGCGATCAAGGCCCAGATAGCCTTTAACATTGAGAACCTTACCTTTGCGTTCAACACCTTTATTATCGATGATCGTCACTTGCTGACCGGGACGCAGAGAGCCGCGAGAAATACGACCAATGCCAATAACGCCGATATAGCTGTCGTAATCAAGGGCGGACACCTGCATCTGGAAAGGGCCATCGCGATCGACATCTGGCACAGGAACTTTGTCGACGATCATTTCAAATAGCGGCTGCATATCCTCTGCCAGACTATCGTGCTCAAGGCCCGCCACACCGTTGAGGGCCGAGGCATAAATAACGGGAAAATCGAGCTGCTCATCAGTCGCACCGAGACGGTCAAACAACTCAAAGACTTGATCCATTACCCAGTCTGGACGCGCACCGGGGCGGTCAACTTTGTTGATCACCACGATTGGATGCAAGCCCTGTTCAAAAGCCTTGGCAGTTACAAAGCGCGTCTGCGGCATAGGGCCGTCGACCGCATCTACCAACAAAAGCACCGAATCGACCATCGACAGCACACGTTCCACCTCGCCACCAAAGTCGGCGTGACCGGGAGTGTCTACGATATTGATGTGATAGTCATTCCACTCGACGGCCGTATTCTTGGCCAGAATGGTAATACCCCGCTCTTTTTCCTGATCGTTGGAGTCCATAATGCGCTCAGAGTCCTGATCTTTGCGATCGAGAGTGCCGGACTGCTGTAGAAGTTTATCAACCAGGGTGGTTTTACCGTGGTCAACATGGGCTATGATCGCAATATTGCGAAGTTTTTCGACATCAGACATGGGATAGGTTTTCGCGGGGAAAAAAGTGGGCGCATTATAGTGAAAAAGGCGCCCGAAGTCATTGTACCGCTAACAAATAAAAATCCCGCTTACGTTTCACGCCAAGCGCCTTAAGGCGTACCCGGGCGATAAACCGCCAAATTGTCAAAGCCTTGATCTTTCAACAGCTCAGCGTGCAACTGGCTCATCACGCCCTTATCGCAATAAAGCAAATAGTGCTGGCTGGGGTCGAGCTTTTTGTAGCTATTTTGCAGTGCATAAAAGGGCACCCTTTCAATATCTGTGGCACCGGCGTCGAGGGGTTTGCGCTCCACCTCATCGGGATGGCGAATATCGAGAATAACCGCGCCTGGTTGAGGCGCGGAAAAAACTTCAACGCTGGGCAGGTCGATCCAGTCATCCATCATTTGATCGATGTTTTCTTCACGGCGCCCGGCAATCGCGGCATCGAGCACAGCAAAATCAAATTTTGATTCTTCGTATTCGATTCTCTCTGGCTTGGCTCGGGTGGTTGGCTTGACCGAAATAACCCCGCAATATTCCGGCATATTAGCGGCGAACTCTTCAGTGCCAATGGCACGGGCGACATCAATAATGGCGTTTTTATCCATCGTCACCAATGGCCGTAACGTCAGCATATCGGTAACACTGTCAATCACTGACAAGTTGGTCAGCGTCTGGCTGGAGACTTGAGCCACAGCCTCGCCCGTCACCATGGCCTCGACCTTCCAGCTTTGCGCCACTTCTGTTGCTGCTCTCAACATCATCCGTTTGAGCACAACGCCCATTTGGGAGTTATCAACCTTGGTGAGAATCTCTGCTACAACGTCTTCGAAAGGCACAGTAATAAACTTCACCCGATGAGATGCGCCGTATTTATCCCACAAATACCAGGCGACCTCTTTAACGCCCAACTCGTGGGCGCGGCCACCGAGATTGAAAAAACAATAGTGGGTACGCAAACCCCGTTTGATGGCCATATAACTGGCCACGGTAGAGTCGAACCCGCCGGATATGAGTGACAACACAGAATCCTGTGTGCCCAGAGGGAAGCCCCCCAAACCCTGAACTGTGCTTTCAAGCACAGAAAGAACCTGACCGCGAATATCGAGGCGTATCTCAACATCAGCTCCCTTGAGCTGTACCTTACTTGCACCAGAACGCTGAAACAGGCGCCCGCCAACCTCGCGCTCAAATTCTGACGAGTTAAATTCATGCTTACCGCTGCGCTTTACGCGTAGACAAAAACTTCTGTCCTTCAGGCTTTCCCCGTACATGGGCCACAGTAAATCAGCCATTTCATCATAAGAGCCCAAAGGATGAGTGCTGACATGAGAAAAATTGGCCACTCCCGGGGTATTGGCCAGCAAGCGGCTAATAAACGCATCGCGCTCGGCATCGGCGCCCTCGGCGACGACTTCAATTTTGTCCCACTGGCTAAGTACCTGAACCCCGGCATAACGTCCCTTGAGCATGCGTCGTAAGTTATCCCGCAACTGTTTAATGAAACGCTTACGGACAGGTGGGCTTTTAATAATAATTTCGGGAAATAATTTAATGACAAAATGCATGCGTAAGACCCAGAGACCAAAGACAAAAAAGACCGCGCATTATAAGGCATGTATCTGCGCGCCAGATACATGCCTAAGCCTTCTGATTGAGTACTGGAGTACAAAAACCATCTATAAGTAAGAAGCCAGCCTATGTGGCCGACCCATAAATAGAAATACTGTACTTATCTGCCACCTGAAGCACTTTACTACTCGTAGAGGCAGTGTACTTTCATCCTGCTTCCCAAGATGCTCAATGTAAGTGAGCATCTTGGCCAGTGGTTTCAATTAGGCTCGATGCCCCGTCAGTCATATCACTCGCCGACATGCCGCCATTAAGTTCAGTTTCTTTCTTGACTATATTCGGAGAAAGGTCTCTTTTTTTGGCCGTTTTCGTATGGACTTTCTTCTTACGAGCTTTCGTTTTTTTAGGCACTCTCTTTTTTTCAAGAGCACTACCCTTTGTTGCCGCTCGAGCGGTGGCAGACTCCGTAGCGGCCAAGCCAATGAGATCGCGAATGAGTCGTGACAATGATGCCTGAGTAAGAGATTCATATTTTGCCGATTTGTTATTAAACCAAAATGCCTGCCCCCTTTTGAGTCCCCCTTGAGGGATTCCAGTATCAGCTAATATTTGTTTTTGCACTTGATAGCTAGGCGTCATCGGCAAACTATTTGCGACTATCACAACGAGCGGCAAGCTCTTATTATCAAGCTGTTCAGTCAATGCTGTGGTTAAATCTAGCGCGACGAGCTTAAATTTATCTTTAAGAACAACCGACGCGACGGGAACCTGAAAATCGCAACCTTCTATGGTTACACCATAAGCAGTTGCGACGCTGATACCATCTATTGTGCTAATCGCAGTCTCGATAGGCGGCGTCGGTATTGCATCATCCTTAGTCAAGATCAAATTACTGGCTCGATCAACAAAGTGGTAATCCCCATCGTTATCTAGCAAGAACAAGTCACCGGAAATTTGCCAACCATCACCCTTTTCAAAAACGTCTGAAATATACGTATTATCTCGATAACTGATTCCATTATCGGCCTTAACCAGTAGCATACCTACCGCTCCAACCGGGGTAGGGCACAAATAGCCTGCCGTATCATAAAAAGGTAGATTTGTATGGTAATCCCAATGAACTAGAGCAATGTCGTTACTACCTGGCAGTTGTTGGAAAACAGCACCTGATTTATTATTTTTAAGATTCGCCAAATAGGCATGGTGGCGAGTAGACAGGTAAATTTCCATTATTGATGCATCACCAAAACGCTCTGCCACTCGCTGACTCAAAGCCTCTGGCATACCGGTACCGGCAAACAAACGGATACTGTTACCACGCTCCAATTTATGTTTGGGAGCATCCACTAACTCACGCAACATACCGCCAGAATAGAAAACAATATTCGCACCATAGCTTCTCACTTCATGCCAAAAGGTATTTGTGTCAAATTGCCGTGCCAGACAAATTCGAGCGCCAGCCACTAACGAGGCGCTAACGGCAATTAACATTCCGGTGGGATCATAAAGAGGCGTCCAGCAGTAAACCGTATCGCCCTTTACCATTCTCGTAGCAGAAGCCGTACCCAGAGAATACAAAGCCCATTGACGGTGAGTGATTTTGTCGCAATGTGTTTCAGACCCTAGGCGACTAAAGGAAATGAATGCCACTTCATCGGCTTTACCCGGTGACGGTTGATACCAGTCTGGCAAAGCGACTCGCGAGGGATCAATTTTCTCCATGTCAATCACACTCTCCGGTAATTCACGACGAGAGCGTCCAAAGCCTCCGAGGATATAGGTCTGGCCATTAAAGGTTGTCACCCCGGCCTGTGCATTTTCAGGGTCGGCTATAAGGTACTGCACTTCAGCAAGTTTTAATTCGGTGGCGAGCTGGGACCTGTCGCGCAATTGGACTGCAACTGCCCCCAAGCGGTTAACCGCCAAATTTGTTGCCAACGCCGAAGGCCGCGCATGCATAAGTACACCAACATGATCGCCTCGACGAACCCCAATTGAAATTAAGCCACGAACAATATTGTCGACTCGCTGATTAGAATTAGCATAGGTATGCGCTCTTTCAGCATAGAGAAAATACGTATCGTCAGGTGATTTTCTTGCTTGCTCTTCCAATGACAAAGCGAAACCGACTTTACTATCAGAGTCGAGTTTTTGTAGTCGTGTCAAATGGCTGAGCTGCGAACTAAAATTATCGCTCATGGTCTGCAGAGATGTTTTAGTGCTTCCGAGTAAATCACCCGCTGTACCCAAAAGGCTCTTGCTCATACCAAACATTGTCTTGGTTAGTGCTGTCGCTAAATTACCCTCCTCCGAAGCACTTGCATTGTCTTCGCTACCCACCTCATCGAGTAGGCTAATCCGTTCCGGTTTATCAGCGTTACCATCCCGCCAACTCAACCAATGGTTCACCGTAGACCAAGTATTTTTCATCGCACTCCCGCCAACTAAGACACCGAGATGTCCAGCTTGAGGCAAGTACAGCTGGTAACGCTCTGAGTTAGGTGCTGCCTCGACGATACCGCGAACCGAACGAGGACGGGCTATAGAATCATTACCACCGATGACAGCTAGCATTGGGCAGGTAATATCTGTCAGTGAAACTGTTCGCCCTTCAATCACACAGCCCCCTGAAACCATGCGGTTGCCCATCAGCATTTGTCGCATAAATTCAAGCATGGCAGGGCCTGGCCAGGCGACAAAACCATCAGACATAAACGACCTTTGATCCTCCCCCTTAAGTATCGCATCTTTGTCGTCGAGCATTTTAAGCAAAGAAAGCCACGATTGAAGCTGTTTGACTGGGGCCAGCATTCTAAATAGATTTTTGCTCGCCCAGCCTGGAATAGAAGAGGGCAAAATACTTGTAGGGACAGCTTCACCAATCGTCTCTAGAACCTTGAGGGTCAATTCATCAGACACCCCAGGTAGAAAGTTTTTGTAAAGATTGACCGGAGCGGCAAAAGAAACAATCGAGCCTACGTTTTTAGACTTTCGGTACGCCACCGCAAGATAGCAGAAAATACCACCCTGGCAATATCCCGCCAAATGCACTGGCTTACGCTGCTGAGCATAGACAAAATCTATAGCATCATTCACCGCAACCACATGGTCGCTCATATCTCGATGCAGCCCACCCTCCTGATCAGCAGGCTCACCAAAATCAACTAACCAAACAGAAAAACCTTGTTCGTTCAAATAATCTACGGCGCTGATTTTTTTTGAAACGTCAAAAACATCGGCACTCATCATTAATGGCGGCACGAGAATGATGGGCACACAAGCTTTCCGAGAATTTTTCACATCATAACAACGCAAGCGATAAACAGGACTCTCGTGAGGAACAGAATAGAGCGTACCCCTGCGCGGCTCGAGTCGTCCAAAGCGCGCCAAAACTGATGCATTTTTTAATGCCGCGGCTAGCCGAGACGTACTACCTAAAATTTCAAAACCACCAGTGGGCCTGTCCTTTTCCGTCATTATTTCCACCTATTGTCCATAAGAAGCTAATACTTCGCGCTTGCACTAGTCAGCTCAGCGCACCCGAATTAGGTTTATATAATAAACATTAGGCATGATACAAATTCCTCACAGTTATGATGTTAAACCTGCAAGCCATTCGTGGCGTATCGGACAATACCCGGCACTTTAAGTAAATGATGCATCGAGGGCGTTATCAATGAATGTGCGAACATTTTTATCGCGAGCAAATGTCATGTGATTACCCTGGTACCATTCTATGGCTGGACGATCCCAGTGCTCCCACAAGCCCAGCGGCTCTGCCGGATGAACCAAGCGGTCGAGAACACCGGCATAAATAAAACGCCGTTTTTTCGGGACTTTAACCTTCATTGCTGTTGGCGATATTACCTGCGCCATTTTTTCAATTTCATCCCAAGGCATATTTAAGTTATCAAAGAAATACAGCAGGTTGCGCCGCCCCAATCTACGTGCTGCTTTGACTAACTCGACTGCAGGTATGCCAGCAATAACACAGGAAAGATTACCTTCGAGAGTCGCCAGCAGAGCCGTTGTAAAACCACCCAGTGAGATACCATGAACACCTATTTGCTCAGCACCATCTCGACGCAACCAGTCAATAATCCGCCGCAATTCAAACATCGCTTGGGCTTCGGCATGTATTGCATTGACATAACCAGGTGACAACAAACCGTCACCACTGGTTGGGCCTATCTTTCTTGGCCCATGCAAGGGAATAACATAATGGAGAACATTAAAGCCTTTAGTTTGGTGGATATATTGAGTGCTAAAAGCCTTAAAATCCAGGTATGGTGTCCCCATGCGGTAGCCATGGATGTGTATCATCCAAGGTCGGGGCGGGCCTGCATGGCGAAGCACCCAGCAATGACTGGTATGATTGCTCTCATAACCGAGCCAGCGTGCCCGACCAGCTTCACCCATTCGCGGCACATAGCCACTTTCAAACGTCATATGCTCGAAACTAGTGCCCCCAGATGATGAATTTTTGAAACTCACCTTTTCGAGAGCGGGAGGTTTTTGATGGTAAGTCCGTGGGTCATCCAGCCAACCACTTGCTTGAAAATACTCAAGGGCATCTTCCATTTCCTTGGCCGAACGCTGACGAAAGCCAGGGGTTGGAAAACGTATCCGCGAGGCCAAACCCAGACCAACAAGCAGTGCCTCGTCAGCACCAACCAAAAGTGCAGAACGCAGTGAGACTGTCGGCCGCGGAGTCCCCTCTGGAGAATCAAAGACCTCATTAATGAGCGCTGCTCCAGGTAGCCAAGTGGGCAATATTTTAGGTAATAAAGTTTTACCTGAAGATGCTTTTGATTCTACAGCCATAGATCACCTCTGAATTCCACTAATTGCTACTGCCAGGCAATTCATCGCAAACGCTTTATTTCATGCACCTATCATACACACGACATTTACACTCACAATCCTTAGCCATCGAAATAGAGATGTAATTCGCCACGCCACCTCAAATGCAACAACTGTTATTCATTATGATGATTCAGGGGTTTCCTCAGTGGCGACTTACGCACCCCTCAAGTGATCGCAATTAATACCATCCGCACTATCATCAATATTCAGAAAGGGTCTAGCGACCACCCCCCCTGTTTTTAAGCGCTCTCTTTTGGTGCTTGTGGGTTATACTGCGCACCAACTTGGACAACTCGCGCTCTCAATTTGACCAAAAAACCTTGCACAGCTATCCCCGCACACCATATGGATAGTGGCGCAACTTTTGCATAATTTAGAGCTTGCGGACTTATCGCAATAACACTAGCTAAAGAAACTATGGCATTCCAACAATTCTGCCATTACTTTGTTCCACGCTCATTCGCCCTCTTTCCTGTCTATATACATGAAGTGAGTGAAAGAGAACCACACTGATCTAGATCTGGAGGACATCAATGTCTGAAAAAACGTTAAATCTCATCAAAGAAAGTGAAGCCGGCTGGGTAGATCTGCGTTTCACTGACACTCAAGGCAAAGAGCAACACGTCACCATCCCCTCAACGGAGGTCGATGAGAACTTCTTTGATGAAGGCAAGATGTTCGACGGTTCGTCTATTGCTGGCTGGAAAGGCATTAACGATTCGGACATGATTTTGATGCCCGATGACAGCACGTCCGTGCTAGACCCCTTTACCGATGAAGAAACTGTCATCTTACGCTGCGGTATCCTTGAGCCAGCGACCTTGCAGGGTTACAGCCGCGATCCACGCTCCATCGCTGACCGTGCTCAGGATTACATGCGCTCTACCGGCATTGCCGATACTGTACTGTTTGGCCCAGAGCCCGAGTTTTTCGTTTTCGACGACGTAAAATGGGGCGCCAACATGAGTGGTGCATTCTACAAAATTGCCTCTGAAGAAGCTGCCTGGGCCACCGAGCACGACTTTCCCGATGGCAACATGGGTCACCGTCCCGGCGTTAAAGGCGGTTACTTCCCCGTGCCTCCCGTCGATTCTCTGCACGACCTGCGTGCTGCCATGTGTGGAGCAATGACGCAGATGGGCCTCGAAGTTGAAGTCCATCACCATGAAGTAGGCACTGCCGGCCAATGTGAAATTGGTGTTGGCCCCGCCACACTGACACAAAAAGCTGATGAAATTCAGACCTTTAAATACTGCGTACACAATGTCGCTCACGCCTATGGCAAAACAGCCACTTTTATGCCCAAGCCATTAGTTGGTGACAACGGCTCTGGTATGCACTGCCACCAATCATTGTCTAAGGATGGCAACAACATCTTCACCGGTGACGTCTACGCGGGCATGTCTGAAACGGCGCTGTTCTACATTGGCGGCATCATCAAGCACGCACGGGCCATTAACGCCTTTGCCAACGCTTCAACTAACTCCTACAAGCGCCTGGTACCCGGCTTTGAAGCACCCGTTATGCTCGCTTACTCTGCGCGCAACCGCTCTGCTTCCATCCGCATTCCCCACGTGCCAAACCCCAAAGCCCGTCGCATTGAAGTTCGCTTCCCTGACCCAACAGCAAACCCCTACCTGGCCTTTACTGCCATGTTGATGGCCGGTCTCGATGGGATCAAAAACAAGATCCATCCTGGCGACCCCGCCGACAAGGATCTTTATGACCTGCCCCCTGAAGAAGCAGCCGCTATTCCAACCGTTGCCTCTTCACTGGAGCAAGCGCTGGAAGCCCTAGACAATGACCGCGAGTTCCTCACGACTGGCGGCGTCATGGATAACGACGTTATCGATGCTTTCATCGCTCTGAAGCAGGAGGAAGTCGAAAAACTCAACATGACGACTCACCCCGTTGAATTTGACATGTACTATAGTGTCTAGGCTCGCCAGAGCCTGACGCTAGCGAGTAGCTCAGCTCAATAGAGCTAACTCACAAAAGCCCGATCTTCTATGGAGATCGGGCTTTTTCTTTTCTACGCAGCGTATTACTCTTGTTTTCGTATTGTTAAAAACTGACGGCAACACTCTCCAGTCTAACCTTACTGGCCTGCACCAACCTCTTTGTAAATGAGGTTTATCGTTAAACTAGCCCTACAACCCCCTCCACAGGAGGCATCTAGTACACCTCTAGATCCATCGACGCACACAAGGCCAAGCCATTGTCACCACCCCTTCTATCTCAAACTTGAAAAGGGGAAAACATAGCGCCTTCGTAAAAATAATTTGCGGCGATAAGAAACGAAAAACTCAGAAAAAGACGGTGGTTTTTCACATCAAACAGCACGCTCTTAACCACTATATAGCTGATAGATAGCCCCTCTATACTGTTAGAAGCCATTTTCATCGCACCAAAATGGTGCATTCTGAGATTTTTCCCGCTACACTTGCTCTGAAAGACTTGTTAGCTAAAGGCCGTCCGCCTCCAAAGATGGCCTGTTACTTGCTTTAACTCACACACCTTGGCAAAACCCTAAACCCGCAACATTGATGAACAGCAATCTGACTAACCAGATCGTACTGGACAACCTCAATACTGGGGTACTATTAATAGACAGTGAACTTTCTATTATCTACCTCAATCCAGCTGCAGAAAGTCTTCTCGCGGTTAGTGCGCACCGCCTGCTCAATAGTTACGCACCTCAATTATTTACCGATGCAGAACCACGGCACCAAGTCTTCCTAAACGCCCTGAAAAGTGAATCGGCATTCACCGAACGTAAAGTTAAAATATTACTACCCGACCTACGAAAAATTACTGTTGATTACTCTGTGACACCGCTGAGGCAAGATGAGAAACCATTATTGCTGCTTGAAATGCTACCGGTGGATAGAACCCTACGCATCGACCGGGAGGAGGCTTTGCTATCAGCCAACGACACCTCTCGCAATCTGGTTCGCGGCCTCGCCCATGAAATTAAAAATCCGCTCGGTGGCATTCGCGGTGCTTCTCAATTATTGGCTCTTGAGCTGGATAGAAGTGAGCTAGTCGAATATACCGACGTCATCATTGCCGAAACTGATCGTCTGCGTGAACTGGTTGACCGACTGCTGGGCTCCCCACTGCCAACTCAGTTTGCTCAACTTAATATCCACGAAGTGACCGAGCATGTAGCCACACTCGTGCAAGCTGAGACCCACGGCTCCCTTATTATCAAAAAAGATTACGACCCCAGCATTCCCGACATTACTGGCGATAGAGAGAAGCTCATTCAAGCCGTACTCAATGTGGTGCGCAACGCCATGCAGGCCTTAGATGGCGCCAATAAAATTGGCCAGGGCGGTGAAATTATCCTGCGTACTCGCATCCTCAACCACTTTACTATCGGCAAAAAGCGCCACCCGATGGTCTGCCGGCTCGAGATTGTTGATAACGGGCCGGGCATTGCATCCGATATTGCCGAGCGCATTTTTTATCCAATGATTAGTGGCCGCGCCAAGGGCAGTGGGCTGGGCCTGCCCATCGCCCAATCGGCTATCCATCAACACCAGGGTCTGATCAAGTGTGAAAGCGAACCAAGTTGCACACGTTTTTCTATTTTCCTTCCACTAAAATTCATTGAGGACAGGCTAGCATGACAAAACCGACAATATGGATAGTCGACGATGATAATTCGATTCGCTGGGTTATGGAGAAAGCGCTGGAGAAAGCCAATCTTACGGTTCGCAGCTTTGAGGACGCCCGCAAACTGCTCAACGCCCTCAACAAGCAACCCCAAGAACCCGACACCATTATTAGCGATATTCGCATGCCTGGTATCGACGGTCTCGCCCTGCTCGAAAAAATTCACGCGGAACTTCCTCAACTACCCGTTATTATTACCACTGCCCATTCCGACCTCGACAGCGCCGTTGCCGCCTATCAGGGAGGAGCCTTCGAATATTTGCCCAAACCCTTCGACGTCGACGATCTGATATCGGTCGCCAACCGAGCTATCGCCTTCGCATTAGAAAAAGCCCATAAACCCATTGAACCACCGCTGCTTGATCAAACCGAAATTATTGGCGAAGCACCGGCTATGCAAGAGGTTTTTCGCGCCATCGGCCGTCTGTCCCATTCCAACATTACTGTTTTAATCAATGGCGAATCTGGCACCGGCAAAGAACTCGTCGCCAAGGCTCTACACCGCCACAGTCCGCGTAAAGCGGCTCCCTTTGTGGCTCTTAACATGGCGGCCATTCCCCACGACCTCATCGAATCCGAGCTTTTTGGCCACGAGAAAGGAGCATTTACAGGTGCGGCCCAACGGCGTGTTGGCCGCTTTGAGCAGGCAGAGGGCGGCACACTCTTTCTCGATGAAATTGGCGATATGCCCCAGGAAGCTCAAACTCGCCTTTTGCGAGTACTGGCAGACGGCGAGTTTTACCGTGTTGGTGGACACACGCCCATAAAGTCCAGTGTCCGTATTATTGCTGCGACACACCAAGACCTTGAGCTATTGGTCGAGGAGCACCGTTTCCGCGAAGACCTTTTTCACCGCCTTAACGTGATTCGTGTTCATCTACCCAAGTTGGCCGACCGACGCGAAGATATACCCCGACTCATCAATCACTTTTTTCACGAATCAGCCAAGGAGCTAGAGGTCGAACCCAAGGTCCTATCATCAGAAGCCGAGACTTTTCTTAGTAATCAGCTCTGGCCCGGGAATGTGCGACAGCTGGAAAACACCTGCCGCTGGTTGACCGTGATGGCTGCCGGACGGGAAGTACTGCTCGACGACCTGCCGCCGGAAATGCGTGATCAGCCCCATGAGAAGAACCCTTCAAGCGCAAACTGGGAACAGGGCTTGCAGCAGTGGTTAAAACAGGAGCTAGCCCAGGGTAAAAAAAATATCTTAGCTACAGCGCTGCCCTCCTTCGAGCGCACAGTCATTGAAACGGCTCTACAGCACACCGCTGGGCGTAAACGCGATGCTGCAGAACTACTAGGTTGGGGACGAAATACCCTGACTCGCAAACTGCACGAGCTCAATATAGAAGTGCAATAGTGGAGATTTATTACAGTAGACGTTCACCAACACTCAAGACAGAAACAAAAGCGCCGCTGAAGAGCTATCAACAGCGGCGTTCTTGCGAAAGTAAAGCCAGACTAATTCAATTTGTTCGCAGGCTGGCTATCAGGGACTTTATTTCTTTGCTCTGCGACTGCTTGCTGAAACAGCGCGTCGAAATTAATCGGCGGTAACATCAACGCTGGGAAGCTGCCTCGCACCGAGACATTATCAACCAGCTCCCGTGCATAGGGGAACAATACTGCAGGGCATTGTGTATTTAAAAGCTGAGCTAACTGCGGCGCCTCAAAACCCTTAACCATAAAAATACCGGCCTGCTGAACTTCAATCAGATAGGCCGTATCATCACCCTCGGCAACAGTGATAGTCAGGCGCAACACCACTTCATAGTGCTCGTCATCGACTTTTTTGACCTCAGTACCAATATCCTGATTAACTTGAGGCGCCCATTGGCGCGTAAAAGCCTGAGCACCCATTGGTAACTCAAAGGACAAATCTTTAAGGAAAATGCGCTTTAACGCAAACTGTGTGCCGGCACCCGTATCAAGGCCATCACCGAAGGAGGCACCAGTCGTTTCATTTTCAGCCATAGTCGTCTCGGTCAATTAACCATCAAAAATCATTACAAGCTGCACCGTTAAGCTGTCAGCCCTCAAGCAAGGGCAATAAACCACCCTGCTGATGTAAGGCGGCAAGTTCGGTATAACCGCCAACGTGCTGCTCACCAATCCAAATTTGCGGCACTGTGCGCTGGCCGCTGGCTCGCATAACTTCAGCCCGTAATTCTGCATTACCGTCGACAGCCTCATCCTCAAAGTCAATGTCCAGCTGCTCTAAAAGCCGTCTCGCTGCAATGCAATAGGGACAAAATCGAGTAGTGTACATTTTCACTGGACTTGACGATGCACTGACCGGCGTACTCACGGGTTCACCACCGGCAAACTCTGATGCATCCACTCACCCATGCCACCGCGCAGACGTTGCACATCATAGCCCGCCTGACGTAATTTACGCCCGGCAGGGGCAGATTGTTGACCAATTTTATCAACGAGTACAATTTTTTTGGCGCGGTACTTTTCCAGCTCGGAAATACGCCCATCCAGTTTTGCACTCGGAATATTAATAGCACCAGTAATACAGCCAGCGGTGTATTCTTTACTATCGCGCAAATCAATCAAAATGGCGTCATCACCATTGATCAAGCGAGTTAACTCATGCACCGAGAGTTGTTTGCCGGCTTTTTTCTGTTCACTAAACGCAAACACGTAAATCAACACCAGCAAGGTACTAACCAGTATCCATTGCTCACCGATAAAAACAAAAAAACTCACGTTACAATTACCTTTTCAACAGGAAGCGACTCATAATTTCCGGCGTAGTATACACAACTTAGATTAGAACGCCGACAGCAGCCTCGAAAGCCAAACCAGCTTTATAAGTGCCGATATTTACGTTGAGATGAAATAGCCTTCACGCCCCTGAACGAGTAGAATTTGCTGCAACCAAAAACCTTCGCGCAAGTGCACCCGTAAGTGCCCACTTCTGCAACAGTTATCAGACTAGGCAATCAACTTAAGTAATCGATTATGGAAACACAAAAAGCCCCGCTCCTACTCCTTATCCTCGACGGCTGGGGTCATAGTGACGCCACTGAAGCCAATGCTATTTACAACGCTAAATCACCCAACTGGGATAGACTGTGGAAGAACGAAGCCAAAACGTTGCTACATTGCTCTGGCGAACGAGTGGGCCTACCTGCAGGCCAAATGGGCAATTCAGAAGTTGGACACATGACTCTCGGCGCTGGACGCGTTGTTTACCAAAACTTAAGCCGCATCAATAATGCCATTGAAGACGGAAGTTTTTTTACCAATTCTGCCTACTGTGCAGCCGTTGATAAAGCGGTTATGGGTGATAAAAAACTGCATATTTTCGGCTTACTCTCGCCCGGTGGTGTACATAGCCACGAAGATCATGCTCTGGCCCTACTCGATATGGCTTTCCAGCGCGGTGCTAAAAATGTTTACCTACACGCTTTTCTCGATGGCCGAGACACTCCGCCGCGTAGCGCTAAAGACTCTCTCAAAAAAATAGACGACAAGCTCAATGCCCTAGGCATCGGCCGTATTGCCTCTGTCAGCGGGCGCTATTACGCCATGGATAGAGATCAGCGCTGGGATCGCATTGAACCCGTCTACCGCTTACTGACCGAGGGCAAAGCGGAATATCACAGCGCCAACGCATTGGAGGCACTAGAGCAGGCCTATGCGCGCAATGAAAACGATGAGTTTGTCAGCCCAACACGGATCAGCGCCGAAGCCGAAAGCCCTGTAAGCATTGATGACGGTGACAGCATCATTTTTATCAACTTCCGCCCCGACCGCGCCCGTCAATTAACACAGGTATTCATTGACTCCGACTTCAGCGAATTTCCCCGTCACAATCACCCCAAACTTGCCGATTTCGTCACCAGCACTGAATATGCAGCCGAGCTGAAAACCCACATCGCCTTCCCACCACAAACTCTGGTTAATAGCCTAGGGGAATACCTTGCGGCCCAAGGCAAAACGCAGCTGAGAATTGCCGAAACCGAAAAATACGCCCACGTCACTTTTTTCTTTAGTGGCGGCCGCGAAGACTGCTACCCGGGTGAAGAGCGCACATTAATCCCTTCACCCAACGTCGCCACCTACGACTTAAAACCTGAAATGAGTGCCCCCGAGGTGACCGAAAATTTAGTTGCCGCCATCACCAGTGGGCATTACGATGCCATTATTTGCAATTTTGCCAATGGCGATATGGTAGGGCATACCGGCGTTTTCAATGCTGCGATTAAAGCCGTTGAAACCCTCGATGCCTGCATTGGAAAAATTCTTGAAGCACTCGATAAAGTTGGCGGTGACTGCTTGATTACCGCCGATCACGGCAACGTTGAGAACATGATCGATGCTCAGACTGGGCAGACATTAACTTCCCACACCACCGACCCGGTGCCACTCATTTATGTTGGAAATAAGCAAGTACAACTTAATGGTGGTGGCTCCCTCGCCGATATCGCCCCGACGATTCTGGCGCTGATGAAATTACCTCAACCAGCAGAAATGAGTGGCCATTCCTTACTTTGCACTGCAGATATCAAGAGCCTTAGCGCAGCCCAATAAAACGATGCCAGAGCGCAAAGCAAGACTCTTCACTGCGCTGGCAGTACTGTCAGTAGCCACTGCGCTTTGCTTACCTGCACCGCTTTTTGCCCAGGGAGAAAGTGCCAAGCTTGAAACGCTAAACCAAGAGATAACGCAGCTACAACAGAAACTAAGGGTGACTCGAACCGAGCGCGATAAATCAGCTGCAAGACTCAGAGAAATCGAGCTACAAACTGCCAAAACCCGCCGCGGCGTACTGAAACTCGACCAGGACATTCGCCAGTTAGGCAACGATTTGGGCAAGCTATATAGCCAGCAAAAACAGCTCGACAGTCAGCGACAGCGACAGGCAATACAGGTTGCCATGGAGCTTTCTGCCGCCTATCGACTAGGACGTGAAGAACCCCTCAAAGTACTGTTCAACATGGAAAACCCAGAAGAGATTGGCCGCATGCTGAAATATTATGAGCATGTAGTTAAGGCTCGCAATCAGATTCTCGAGAACTACCAAAGCACCATTCGCGAGCTCGACCTTGTCGAACAGTCTTTGCTGGATAAGCAAAATGCTCTGGCCGAAAAAAAGAGACAACTACAGGCTGTTCAACACACCCTGCAAGAAGAGAAAAAACAACGCAGCGTTTTGCTGCAAGGCTCTCAGCAACAGCTAAAGAATGAAACGAGCCGTATCACCAAGCTCAACCTAGAACGCAAACAGCTTGAGAGCATCATCAAAGCCCTGCAAAAGCACGTGCAAAATTTAAAGATTCCCGACAATCAGCCCTTTGGCCAACGGCGCGGCAAATTACCCTGGCCAGTCAAAGGTAGCGTTGGCCACAGTTTTGGTTCTGCCCGTGGCTCTCACCTCAAATGGCGTGGCTGGCTCCTTAACGCTAGAGACTCTAGTCCGGTCAAAGCCATTCACCATGGCCGGGTGGTTTTTTCCGACTATTTACGCGGTCAAGGCCTACTGGTTATTGTCGATCATGGCGATAGCTTCCTCAGTCTCTATGCCCACAATCAAGTACTTTTAAAAGAAACCGGTGACTGGGTTCACCCTGGAGAAACGATCGCTAAAGTCGGCAACACAGGTGGACTGGAACGCAGCGCCCTGTATTTCGAAATACGCCGTAAAGGTAAAGCGGTCGACCCGAAACGTTGGCTTAAGCCCCGCGCTTAATGGCACTAATTTACGCTACACTCCCCTTATCACCCAAGAGCATAGCCCCCAGGATTACAATGATGAAAAGACTCACCCGCTTTTTAGCCCACAGCGGATTGCTACTCTCATTGCTGTCAACGCCACTCGCCAATGCTGACAGTATCCCCGATGAGGCACGCCTACCACTTGAAGAGTTACAACTTTTTGCTCAGGTGTTTGAACAAATCCGCGCAGCGTATGTTGAACAAGTTGACGACAAAACCCTGATTGAAAATGCCATCGTAGGCCTATTGGGCGAACTCGACCCCCACTCGGCCTTCTTAAAAGAAGACTCCTATAAAGACCTTCAAGAGCACACTAGCGGCGAATTCGGGGGTATTGGAATCGAGGTTGGTATGGAGGATGGTTTTATCAAGATCATTTCACCCATTGATAATACCCCTGCGTCGCGCGCTGGCATTGAGAGCGGTGACCTGATTATTAAACTCGACAACCATGCCGTACAAGGAATGAATCTTGAAGAAGCCCTTAAAATGATGCGCGGTGAAAAGGGCACACCGTTGACACTGACCATCGCTCGAGAAAATAAAGCCACCCCGTTAATCATCACCGTCATCAGAGACATTATTAAAACCGCCAGTGTGCGTCACCAAACGCTCGAAGAGGGGTTCGGTTATATTCGTATTGCTCAGTTTCAGGCCAACACCGGCGAGGAATTTCGACGAAGTATTCAATCTCTACAAAGAGATAAAAGCCCCCTCAAAGGTCTAGTTCTCGATCTGCGCAACAACCCTGGCGGTCTATTACCTGCCTCGGTAGAAGTAGTGGATGCACTGCTCGATGGTGGCTTGGTGGTTTACACAGAGGGCCGAGCCCCTGCTGCCAACACGCGCTTTTCTGCCCAAGCTGGCGAACTACTGAAAGACACCCCGCTGGTTATTTTAATCAACGCAGGCAGCGCCTCCGCTTCAGAAATTGTTGCCGGGGCCATTCAGGACCACCGCCGGGGTGTCATTATGGGTACCAGCAGCTTTGGCAAAGGTTCAGTACAAAATATTCTACCCCTCAGTGATGGTCGCGCCATCAAGCTTACTACGGCACGCTACTTCACCCCCAATGGCCGTTCCATTCAGGCGGAGGGTATACACCCCGATATAGTGGTAGAGCAAGCTGAAATCCATCGCCAAAACAAGCAACTAAGCGGCATCAAGGAAGCGGATCTCAGTAGACACCTCAGCCAGGGAACTACCTCAACGACAGCGGGTAGCCCGACAAAAGCGCAAGTAACAATCAAAGATTATCAACTCATTGAAGCTTTAAATCTCTTAAAAGGTCTCGCGATCCTATCGAAACTACCACCCGTCAATTAAATATTGACGGGTTGGTCTTTACAATTTTTTCAAACTAGCCTATAAAAATTAAAAATGTTAGAATTATCGGGCATTCGTTTTTGTGAGTGACAGGAAAAGGGCAGCGAAACAATAAAAATGTGGCCGGGAGCCATACAATAACTTTGGCACTTTACAGGTGTGACTATGAACAATGTTGTCTATATCACTCGGGAAAACGACTCAAAAAGTACCTCCACATCTCCAGTGCGTAGCGACCGCTACTTTAAACTTTCGGATTATTGGTACTTCATCACCCGAGAGGGTGCGACACTTGGCCCCTACGATTCGCAAGATCAGGCACAAGAAGCAGTGGCAGATTATATTCAGTTTGTTAATCAGGCGCCCCCCGCCATGCTAAAACTGCTAGCTGCACACTAGACCCAGTGCCTTTTACCAAGACTGTCCAGTCTCGCCTTGGGCTACAACCTTCTTGCGCCTAAGAGGCTAGTGCCCTATCGATCATTTGCACCTACTACTATAAGCGCACCTCTATATTTTGGTTCGCCATAAAAGATTTGGCCTCTGCAATACTGTATTCGGAAAAGTGGAAAATACTCGCAGCGAGCACTGCATCGGCACCACCCTCTAGCACACCATCCGCTAAATGCTGCAAATCACCCACCCCACCCGAAGCAATAACTGGAATATTCACAGCCTCGCTAACCGCTCGGGTTAAACCTAAGTCAAAACCGTTTTTAGTGCCGTCTCTATCCATACTGGTAAGCAGGATCTCTCCCGCTCCGTAGCGCGCCATCTGCTCTGCCCACGCCACGGCATCACGACCTGTCGGCTTGCGGCCACCGTGGGTAAATATCTCCCAGCGCGGCTCTCCCTGAGACACGTCCACTTGTTTAGCATCAATAGCAACAACAATGCACTGAGAGCCAAATTTTTCCGCCGCCTGACGGACAAACTCCGGATTACTCACTGCCGCTGAATTAATACCGACCTTATCGGCCCCCGCCTGCAGAAGAGCGCGAATATCTTCTAGCTTACGCACCCCACCACCCACCGTCAGTGGAATAAAAACCTCACTGGCCATACGTTCAACGGTGTGTAACATTGTATCCCGTCCCTCATGACTGGCAGTAATATCGAGAAAAGTGATTTCATCAGCACCCTCATCATCGTAGCGGCGAGCAATTTCAACAGGATCACCAGCATCACGAATATCGACAAACTTCACGCCTTTTACAACACGTCCATTCTCCACATCCAGACAAGGAATAATGCGTTTAGCCAGGGCACTCATGGGCAAACCTCAATTTAATATTTAATCGCGAATATGATTCGACAAGTGGCGTAGTTACCGGCCGAAGAAAACCTAAACCTTAATATTTTTTGCGAAACACCAAAACGCCAGCTTGTTCTGTCATTTCCACCTTACTCAAAAAGCTGTTACCGAGCAGTATTTGCTCGGGAAAATCTCCATCCACCACTGAGGCGGGAATGCTATGCAGAGTGACATTGCCAACACTCACTTTATCGAGCATCACGCGAAAGGTTTTAACCATGCCCCCCGCTGTCGAGGACATTCCCGCTTTAGCCTTGCGTAAATCGATACCAAGCCGGCTGGCCTCATTTATATTCATTGCGATGGCTGTGGCACCTGTATCGACCATAAACTTCGCCGACCGACCGTTAATCGAACCCGATGTAAAATAGTGCCCGTTGGGACTGCGGGGAATTTTAACCTCGGAAAATTTTGGCTTTTTAAACGCCGTGGATATCCGCTCAGTTAAGTGCAAAGTCAGCGTCCGTCCCTCAATAAGAATATTCGCCTGCTGGCTATCACTACGTAGTAGGGTCACCCCTTCAGGGCTACTTGTACCAACTTTTAACAAACGTGGTTTGCCATCAATCGTCAGTAGAGCTTTATCTTTGAATAATCCAGAAGCAATAACTTCTGGAGCAGCAAAGAGCTGCATGCTGAACACAGCTAGCAGTAACGTAGTAGAAAGACCAATTATTTTTATAGGTTTAAACCCAACACACTGGCGGCCAAACGCAATACTAACCATGTCATTATCCCCGCTACAATATCGTCCAACATAATACCCAAACCACCCGGTACTTTTCTATCAAACACCCTGATAGGCCAAGGCTTAAGAATATCAAAGCAGCGGAACACCAAAAAACCACTGAGCAACCATATAGAGCTTACAGGAAACCCCGCCAAGGCAATCCACAAACCGACAAACTCATCCCATACGATGCTAGACGGGTCCTTGGCCCCTAGCTTCCTGGCAGAATAAGCGCAAATATAAATCCCCGACAGACTGGCAATGAGCAGCACAGCCAGTAAATAACCAGTCGATAGCCACGCCAACAAAGGCACGAATAGCAAAGCCACTACTGAGCCAGCCGTACCCGGTGCAAAAGGTGATAAACCGCTGCCAAAGCCCAAACCTAAAAACAGAATCGGGTCTTGACGCAATGTGGAGAAAGTCGGTTTATACAGGGGTGTCATCAAATCAGGCTCTCATTAAAAGTGTTGATACCCGGGATCGCAAATTTCAAAGGGGATACCCTGCTTATCGACACAGCGCACACCTTGCCCTTCGATAATCTGGCCAATCGGGGTAGCCGTCAACTCGCCCTCGTCAATGAGGCGCTGACATTTTGCAAGTTTATCTGCGGGAACGGTAAAACAAAGTTCGTAATCATCTCCACCACTTAACGCCCAATTGAGCCGCCGTTCGGGGTCTGCGCTACAACACAAAGCGTGCGACAGGGGAAGATTATCGACACCCACCACAGCGCCAACCTTGCTGGCCTTGACAATATGCCCAAGATCAGCCAACAAGCCATCGGAAATATCAATGGCTGCGGAGGCAAAATGTCTTATTGCCAAGCCCTCGGCAACACGGGCCTGAGGTCGCCAAAATCGTTCTTTAAGATAGTCGCCATCTTCCACCCGGGGCGACAATTTACTCTCAAGTAGTGCCAGTGCTCCAGCACCATCACCCAGACAACCCGTGACATAAACCGTATCACCAGGCTTTGCACCGCTACGCTTAAGGGCCTGCCCCGATGGCACAGTGCCCATAAGGGTAATACTGATAGTCAGTGGGCCACGCGTGGTATCACCACCGACCAGAGCGCAATTAAATTGACAGGCCATGGCATTTAAGCCCGCACTAAATTCGGCTAGCCAGTGCTGATTAGCTTCGGGCATTGTCAGCGCCAATTGAAACCAGCGCGGCGTCGCGCCCATTGCCGCCATATCGCTGAGATTGACAGCCAGCGCTCGCTGAGCAATCAGCCGGGCGGGAGAATCGAGGGGGAAATGAACAGAAGCTAATAACGTATCCGTTGTTACCGCCAGAAGCTCTCCGTCAGGGGGTACCAGTAGCGCGCAATCATCACCGACGCCCAACAAAGTGTCGGCGCCTGCTGTACCACAGACCGAAAAATACTGAGCAATGAGGCTAAATTCATCAGTGGCCATTATTTAATGAGCCTTTGTTCAGAGCGCCCCAGAGTCACCGGGTCACAGCGAGGGCTTACTTTTATCGTCAGACTACTCGCCTTTATTACTGGCAATCTCGACACGTCGTGCTCGTGCTGCGACACGATCAACAATACCGTTGATATATTTATAAGCGTCTGTCGGGCCGAAGGTTTTAGCCAGGTTGACCGATTCGTTAATCACCACACGATAGGGCACATCAATTCGATGTAGCAACTCATAAACACTGATCCTTAACACCGCGAGAGAGATAGGATCCAACGCCTCCGGATCACGATCGAGAAACTCTCGGTAGGCTGCATCGAGTTCGTCGAGCCTGGCGGGTATATCATGCAGTAACTCTCGAAAAAACTCAGAGTCCGCCTTCGCCATGCCTTTTTCAGCCATGTACTGCGCTTCAATGACACCAATACTGTCACCTGCTAACTGCCACTGATACAAAGCCTGTACCAGCATGTGACGGGCTTTTTTACGCGCTGAAGGCAGAGAAGAGGACACGCAGTTAATCTCCTAACTGTGCAAACAGAGAGACCATTTCAAGGGCAGTCAAGGCCGCTTCAACACCTTTGTTCTCATCGTTATCGCCAGAACGATCTTCCGACTGCTGTAAATCGTCGGTGGTCAACACCCCGAAAGCTATGGGCAGTCCTGTAACCAGTGCCACTTCGCCGATGCCCCGGGCACATTCGCCACAGACATAGTCAAAATGTGGGGTACCTCCGCGAATCACACAACCCAGGGTAATTACGGCATCAACATTCCCCTGTTCGGCTATTTTCATCGCTGTGGCCGGTAATTCAAAGGCACCGGGCACGCGAATAACGTCAATTTTCTCATCAGCTACATTGTGGCGCGCCAGAGCACTCAGAGCACCCTTCAAAAGGTTCTCGGTAATATTGCCGTTCCAGCGGGCGACGACAATGGCAAAACGGGCTTCGCCGACATTAAAGTCACCCTCAACAGGTCTGAATTCGCTCATTTTTGTATCCTAATTTGCAAGTTAGCTTTGGAGGCTTTGAAGTTAAGAACACTCAAGCCCTCTGACATTCTATTTAGTGGCACTCGATATAGTCGACAACTTCCAGATCAAAACCGGAAATTGCAGTGAAACGGAAAGGTGCACTCATAACCCGTATTTTCTTGGCACCGAGGTCGCGGAGGATTTGTGAGCCAGCCCCAATCTGTAAGTACACGGTCTCAGAGGCACTTTTTTCCCGCTTCTGCTCGGCCATCAAAAAGTCCAGATCGCGCTCCACTGTTTCTGGGTTTTCTTCTTGCAAAATCACCACAATAATGCCGCAGCCCTCTTCGGCAACGCGCTCCATGGCTTTATGAATTGTCCAGCTTTTGTAGGGCCCTTTTCGCTCCAGCCCAAATACGTCTCGCACCACGGTTGGCAAATGAACGCGCACAGGTACTGGTGTTTCAGAATCTATCTCGCCTTTGACAAGAGCAAAGTGCTTGTGGTTTCGTGGACCATCTAAATAAGTATGCAGCGTAAACTCGCCAAAGGGGGTCTCGATTTTACGTTCATTGATATGCTCAACCGTTTTCTCGTTGACCACTCGATGATGAATCAAATCGGCAATAGTGCCAATTTTCAGATCGTGTTTTTCAGCAAAGGCCTCAAGATCTGAGCGCCGCGCCATGGTGCCGTCATCATTCATAATCTCAACAATAACGGCCGCCGGTTCAAGGCCCGCAAGGCCAGCCAGATCACAGCCCGCTTCGGTATGCCCTGCGCGGCTCAGAACGCCGCCGGGCTGGGCCTTCAAAGGAAAAATATGTCCCGGCTGAACGATGTCTGTGGGCTTTGCATCAGCGGCCACCGCAGCCTGAACTGTTCTAGCCCGGTCGGCGGCGGAAATGCCTGTCGTTACACCTTCGGCAGCCTCAATAGATACCGTAAAGTTAGTACTATGGGCGTCGTTATTGTTATCGACCATTAAAGGTAACGCCAACTGCTGACAGCGTTGCTCCATCAAAGTCATGCAAATCAGCCCCCGGGCGTGCATGGCCATAAAGTTAATATCGTCGGGTCGGATTTTCTCGGCGGCAATTACCAGGTCCCCCTCGTTCTCCCTATCCTCGTCATCCATAAGGATGACCATTTTGCCCTGACGGATATCTTCAATCAGCTCTTCGATGGTATTCAAGTTCATGGTATTGCCCTTTAATCTAAAATTTTATTAACCAGCGTGGAGAGAGAAACATCCTGGCTCGCAGCCTTATCACCGAGCAGCAAACGCTCAAGGTAACGGGCGATAACATCCACTTCTAAATTCACTTTTGCCCCCCCTTGATAAGCGCCAAACACAGTATGTTCCAGCGTGTGAGGCACGATATTTAATTCGAACTCATCGCCCGACACGGCATTAACCGTGAGGCTGGTGCCATCGACCGATATCGAACCCTTGTGGGCAATATAACGTGCCAGCTCTGCTGGGGCTTTGATTCGAAAGCGCTCTGAGCGAGCATCCTGATGGCGTTCAACAACTTCACCAACGCCGTCCACATGACCAGAAACCAGGTGGCCACCGAGCCGGGTACTCGGCGTCAAAGCTCGCTCTAAATTCACTGGCGTTGCTGTTTTCCACTGTCCAGCGGTAGTGAAGTTCAAGGTTTCAATCGACACATCGGCTATAAAACCATCACCGGGCAGTTCGACCACCGTCAAGCAAACTCCATTGACGGCAATACTGTCACCCAGTCCCACATCGCCCAAGTCAAGACCGCCAGTACGAATATGCAGGCGCAAATCGCCACCCCGTTGTTCTGTTCCGCCGATTTCGCCCAATGCTTCAATTATGCCTGTAAACATGTTTTTCCACCCGGTGTTGCAGTAATACGCCAGTCATTGCCAACGGCGCGAATATCGGTAATTTCAAGCGCGAGTGCCTCAGACATTGCGCTAAAGGGCAGCACTGCCATAGGCATAGCATCACTGCCTAACAATTTTGGCGCCATATAAATAATCAATTCATCAACCAAGCCTTGCTCGAGGAAAACTCCGGCCAACTTGCCCCCGGCTTCAACAAACACATCGCTATACTCGCGACGACCTAGTTCGAGTAACAAAGCCTGTAAATCCACCTTGCCATTTTCATTGGGCAAAGAACAAACCTCTGCACCCTTAACACCACTTTCACGTTGCGCTGTTGCTATCAACACGTCACCTGGCGGCTCGAGGATGTTAAGGCCCTCGGTAGTGCGCAGCTCACTATCGACAATCACCCGCAGGGGCTGCATCTCTGCCAGCTCATCGACGCTTAGACCGAGTTGGGCCTGTCGCACATTGAGAGAGGGATTATCTTCAAGTACCGTGCCGATACCGGTAATTATAGCTGCGTTTTCAGCGCGCAAACGCTGCACGTCGCGACGCGCTGCAGGGCCAGTAATCCACTGGCTTTCGCCACTAGCCATGGCCGAGCGCCCATCGATACTGGCCGCCAACTTTAGAGTCACGCGGGGCATGCCGGTTTGACAGCGCTTAACAAAACCGAGGTTTAGAGCTCGCGCTTCACTCTCAAGTACGGGACCCTCAACGGTGATACCAGCCATTTCGAGTTTGCCAATACCGCCCGAGGCAATGCGGTGCGGGTCAGCCAAACCATAAACCACACGTACAACGCCCGCCGCTATAAGAGCGTCTGCGCAGGGCGGAGTACGGCCGTGGTGATTACAGGGTTCCAAGGATACGTAAGCCGTGGCACCTCGCGCATCGCTACCCGCGTCGTTCAGGGCAACAACTTCGGCATGGGGTCCCCCGGCACGATGATGCCAGCCCTCGCCAACCACCTCTCCCGCCCGCACGATCACACAACCCACCCGAGGGTTCGGTCGAGCGGTGTACCAGCCCTTTTTCGCCAGCTGTATAGCACGAGCCATATAGCCAGTATCGGCTGCCGCTGTCATTGCCGAAGACCTTTTCTAGACACCTGCTTTGTCCGCCCCATCATCTTCTTTTTCAAGGCGATCAAGCTCGGCACGAAACTCATTCAAATCTTGAAAGCTGCGATAGACAGAGGCAAAACGCACGTAGGCAACATCGTCGAGCCCGCGCAATTGCTCCATCACTTTTTCGCCAATCATGCGCGACGAAATTTCCCGCTCACCGGCACTCTGTAACGAGCGCTTAATTTGCGAGAACGCTGCCTCCACTCTCTCGGTGCTAACCGGGCGCTTTTCCAGTGCCCGATGCAGCCCTGCCCGCAACTTTTCTTCGTCGAAAGGCTCTCGGCTTTTATCCTGCTTTATCACGCGGGGCATCAACAGCTCAGCCACTTCAAAAGTGGTATAGCGCTCTTTGCAAGACACGCACTCACGTCGACGGCGCACTTGATCACCCTCAGCAACCAGCCGAGAGTCAATCACCTTGGTATCGTTAGCGCCACAAAAGGGGCAATGCATGGGGTAGTCCGTCGGGCAGAAATTAGCCGCGCATACTAACACAAAGCCCACTGTCTCGGGCTTTGTGTTATATCAAGCAAGCACAGGGAACCGAAGCCTTTGCTATGCCAGCTGTACCTGCAGCAACTTAGCCGAGTTTTAGATTTCTTTATAGACTGGATGACGCTTACAAATAGCCAGAACCCTAGCCTTCACCTCACCAATCACCTGCTCAGAAGTGCCATTTTCCAGCGAGGCTAGAACATCACACATCCAATGGGTCAGTTCTACAGTATCTGCTTCATCAAAACCGCGGGTAGTAATCGCTGGTGTTCCAACGCGCAAACCACTGGTAACGAAAGGCGAACGCGGGTCATTGGGTACGGCATTTTTGTTGACGGTAATATTGGCCTGCCCCAGCGCCGCATCGGCATCTTTGCCGGTGTAATCTTTGCCAATCAGGTTAACCAGCATCAAATGATCGTCAGTACCACCGGAAACGATATCAATGCCGCGCTCAATAAAAGTAGCTGCCATTGCACGAGCATTAGCAACTACCTGTTGCTGATAGGTCTTAAATTCATCGCTCATTGCCTCCTTAAAGCTCACTGCTTTAGCCGCAATAACGTGCATCAGGGGACCGCCCTGACCACCGGGGAAAACAGCAGAATTAAGCTTCTTCTCCAGCGCTTCATTGGCTCTAGCGAGAATCAAACCACCACGGGGGCCACGCAGGGTTTTATGGGTCGTCGTAGTCACCACATCGGCGATCGGCACGGGATTAGGGTAGCAACCCGCCGCAACCAGACCTGCAACGTGAGCCATATCGACCATTAAATAGGCGCTGACTTTATCGGCAATATCGCGGAAGCGCTGCCAGTCCATTACGCGCGAATAGGCAGAAAAGCCAGCGATAATCATCTTTGGCTTGTGCTCTAACGCCAGTGCCTCAACCTGGGCGTAATCGACTTCGCCAGTAGCGCCGTCCAAGCCGTACTGAATGGCATTGTAAGTCTTACCGGAAAAGCTCGGCTTGGCACCGTGGGTCAGATGGCCGCCATCAGCCAGGCTCATCCCCAATACGGTGTCACCTGGTTCACACAAGGCCTGATACACAGCGGCATTTGCCTGCGAACCTGAGTGAGGCTGCACATTCGCATAGTCAGCACCGAACAACTCTTTGGCACGTTCAATTGCCAAATCTTCAGCGGTATCGACAAACTCGCAACCGCCGTAATAGCGTTTGCCCGGATAGCCCTCGGCATATTTGTTCGTTAACACCGTCCCCTGGGCGACCATTACCTGAGGACTGGTGTAGTTTTCTGAGGCAATCAGTTCAATATGCTCTTCTTGGCGGCGTTCTTCGTCTTGTATCGATTGCCAAATTTCCGGATCGAACTGGGCCAGGGTTTGCTGATTATCAAACATAATTCGGACTCTCGAGTAAAAGCGGAGATTTTACACAATCCAGCACTGTCAGCCTATCCCGTAAAAAAAGATATCGCACGAAACGTATTTTTATGCCGGGATAAAAAAGAGAAAGGAGCGATCTTGCACGTAATTGGCTAAACCACTTGTGCCATTCGCTTTGCCAAGGCCTTGTAAGAACCGATATTAAAAGCGAGTCCCATGTGCGACGCCTTATTGACTTCAATATTGAGGCTTTCATCTATTTCAGCGCAGCTTTGCCAACCAACAACGCCATCATTTCGGGAGTAAATCGCAAATTGGGGCACATCAACCTCGCGTGGTGCAATCATGTTTTGCACAAAATCACACATACAATAGCCGGTGCCACAGGATGCCCCTAAATCTCGGCCCACCAATTTGCCCTGTCCAATTTTCAGATAGTCCCAAACCCCAACCACGGCGGGATGGGCTTCAACAATATCTCGAAAAGGTGAGCCCACGGTGATCACCCGGTTAATCAATTCCGGAATTTTTTGTACAATGGTTTTCGCCAGCATGCCTCCCAGACTGTGGCCCACCAAGATCACTTTTTTTCCACTCTTACGGTAAATTCCTTCAATTTGGCGGATCAATTTAGTCGCCGTTTTCTCAGGACAATTCGTATTCCAATGGATTTTCGCCGCGTGGGGTTTATAGCCTATACGCCTCATCCACTGGCGCATCGGCAGCATAATGAGGTCATTGGCAATGAAACCAGGAATCACCAACACGGGCTCTCCTTTGCCTCTTGCTACACCTCGCCCCCAAAAAACAGGGTGGCAGTGCAGCGCCGCAAATTCTGCCGGAAAAATAGCTTCGCGCCAAATTGGGGTCAGCGTAGATTCTATAGAGGGGTCATGGGCAAAAGGGCCGTCTTGATCATCATCTTCTAGATGCTCGAGTAGCTCCTCCATAACATCACTTGCATTGCTTTCACTCATGCCTCAACCCCGTTGCGTAAATTCTGTAGCCCGTTAATTTAACAACGCAGCATACTACTTCAAAAACGCTTAAATAAAAGCTAGGGCAACCTTTTATTTAAGGCTACCCTAGCCTGAGTCTAGTTAAGCGACAGCCTTGGCCATTTTTTCAGCAGCTTCGGTTGCGCTGGCAACAGATTTTTTCACAAGCTCAGTCATTGGGTTTTGCACCCCCCAAGAACGGTACAGACTCAGCGCCGCTTTTGATGAGTTACGAGTACCTTCAAAAAGCGATTTAGCCGTACTATTAAAGCTGTCGGACATATCTCGCTGCTCACTGACCATCGCTTTAAACACTTCAAAGGCCTCAGCCTGCGACTGGGTCAGCGACTCCAACAAGGCACCTATATTGCCCTGATAGTCTTTTGGGTTAGCAGCGAGTTTTTTAGACAACCCCAAAGCTTGGGCCTGGTTGTCGGCAATACGCTTGCCAAGAGAATCGCCGAAACGAACACCGCGATCACGGGCACTTTTAAAAGCCCCACTCACAATTTTCTGATTTTCAATTAGCGTATCAATATAGCTCTGAACTTCTAAAGACATGCCTGACTCCGCCTTTGTGGACTTAGATGATGGCTTAGATTTTGCAGCACTTGCTTTCGATTCGGTCATAGCTCTTCCTCAGATAAATTAACAAATTACGCCGAGCACTCGTGGCTTGCGCTTTACCCTGAAGTCGATAAGCAACAACAAGATATGCTTGCTATTTAAATGCAAACTGCATATAGTGTCAAGCATTAAATAAATGCAAATTGCACCTAGCTCATTTCAATCTGATCAACGAATGGTACATATGACAAAAGACAAAGAAATTCCATCAACAAAAATGCCCAGCGAAATGCTCACAGCACACCTACTCGCCTTACTAAAAAACTGGTCTGGCTACGGCTACGAATTGGCAAAAAAATTAGAGGAGGCCGGTTACGGCGGCTTTAACAGTGGCACCTTGTATCGCACCTTACGACAGATGGAAAAAACCGGTTTAATTTCATCACTCTGGGATACATCCTCAGAGGGACCAGCAAGGAGAATTTACAGCCTGACGAAAACCGGCTCATTATTTCTCAACAACTGGATCACTTTGCTCGACATGCATAAAGCGACGCTCAACCGTTTCGTGAAAATCGCCGAAATGGCGACCGAAAACCCTGAACCACCCCCTGGCGATAAAGCAAAAGACCCAAAACCCTGAGCCAGGGCAATACCCCCCGTCAATATATAAGGAAGATATGAGATGAGCCAAGATAAAGACAAGCATTTCCTGGAACCCATGAGAATGTGGCGCGAGTGGGTTCAAAAATCAGAGAAGCAATGGAGTGGCGCCCTCACAGACATCATGGCCGACGAGAAGTCGAGCAAAATGTTAGGCCACTATTTCCAGGAATGGCTCCACGCCCAGAACATGTTCACTGAAATGGTGGGGCAACAGCTGGCGGCACTTAATTTGCCCTCCCGCGCCGATGTGCTCGGTGTGGAGGACAGGCTCAGCGGTGTTGAAGATGCACTTTCAACACTTACCGCCGAAATACACTTGCTGAAAAAACAACTCGCCTCAACAGGCCAAGAGCCCACTTCGTCAACCACAAAACCTCGGAGAACACGTAAGCCACCAACAAAACCAGCAAGCCCAGACAAGAACACCACAACTGACGACAAATAGGTGGGGCCAAATGAGCAGTGAAAATGAAGTAGACGATAAAATTAAGGATGCTGTTAAAAAAGTACTTTCACGGAATATTGATGGCCTAAAGCACCTCGACGGCCTTGCTCTCGATCTAGGCGTTACGCCAAAAGATATTATCTATTCTCGCGGCCCCATGAAGCTTTATCACTACCACCCGGTCTGCGATGAAATTTATCGCGTGCCAATCGTTCTCGTCATGTCTTTGATCAACCGCTATTACATCGTAGACCTAGCACCCGGACAAAGCTTCGTCGAATACTTGGTGGCACAAGGCTTTGATGTCTATCTCATTGACTGGGGTTTACCGAGAAAAGAGCATCAACATTTTTGTTTTGATACCTACGTCGATGACTTTCTTCCGGACTGTCTTGAAAAAGTGGCCGATGACTGTGGAGAAGATGAAGTCTCCTTAATTGGCTACTGCCTAGGTGGTGTAATCGCCTCTCTTTATACAGCCCTTCACCCGGAAAAAAATATCAAAAATTTGGTCGACATTGCTACCCCAGTCAACACTGAAGGCATGCCCTTGTATAAGAGTTGGGCCGATAATGAAACCTTTGATATTGACCAAATTGTCACACAACTGGGCAACATACCCGGCGGCATGGTCGACACCATGCTGCAAGCCTTGCGGCCCTTGCAAAAAACTGCCGGGCGAATGCAACTGCTCGACAATGCAGGCGATGACAAATTTCTTGAAGCACACTATCGCTTTGAGCGCTGGACAGCAGATCAAGTGCCAATTGCCGGTGAAGCTGCTCGGCAACTCTTTCAAGATTTTTTACAAGACAACAAGGTCTATAAAGGGCAGATGGAAATTAAGGGCAAAAATGCCAACTTGGGAAATATTGTTGCGCCCTTTTTACACATTGCAGCACTTCACGATCACATCGTGCCCACCGCTGCATCCGAAGCTTTGATACAGTTGATAGGCAGTGACGATAAGTCTGAAATTGTCCTCAAAGGCGGTCACGTCAGTTTAATAGCTGGTGGTAATGCTGTATTTCGGCTCTGGCCCCAAGTCGCTAAGTGGTTAGAAGAAAGATCCTTTTAGACAACCAACTATCTTCCACATTTTATTAAATACTTTACTGCTGGAGAGAAATTTTGGAAACATTCCCTAAACAAATTGAATTACGTAATGGTCAGGCCTCTCTGCACTTAATGTCTGAGCAGGACAAGGAGGATATGCTGGCTTTCGCCAAGACCTTGCCGCCTCACGATTTAATGTTTTTGCGCCGTGACATCCTTAAACCCCGCGTCATTGATTCTTGGGTAAAAAAAATTGAGTACGGAAAAAACATCAGTGTCATCGCCAATATTGATGATGAGATTATTGGCTACGGAACTCTGAGTCGAGGGGAGATTGAGTGGTCCCGCCACGTTGCCGAATTGCGCATCATGGTCGGCCCCAATCATCGAGAAACAGGTGTCGGTCGCGCTCTTGTGCGCGAACTGTTTCGTATCGCACTGACCAAAAAAATCGAAAAGATCTATGCCCGTATGACCCTAGACCAAACGGGTGCCCGTAAACTCTTTCAGGAACTGGGCTTTCACCCCGAAGCTGTACTTGAAAATGAAGTCAAGGACAGAGAAGGGAAAGTTCACGACGTACTATCAATGGCCGTCGATGTTGAAACTTTCCTCGCTCGTCGCGATCGCTATGGGTTGTAGTTAGCTAGCAAACTCCTAGCTAACTCAGCGTTAAAAACATTTCCCACTCGCTAACAAAAGACCATACCGGCCCTTTTGTTAGCGAGTGCCATTAACTATTAATGACAGGCAGCACCAAATGGGATGCATAACGCTGATCATGATAAACCTTCTGCAAAGCTGACATGCTACCCACTGCTTCAACCCCCACACCTCCAGTATTGGGGTTGCGATCATAGCGGGGGAAGTCACTCGATGTAATCATCACTCGAAGGCGATGCCCTGCCTTAAACACCATAGCCGTCGCCAGCAAATTAATCCTCCATTTCACTACATCACCCGGTTCAAACACTTGCCCCGTTTGATGAACCTGATAAGAGGCCCGCAGCACACCATCGCAGACATTAAAAGTCTTGCCATCCGCACGCACCTCACACAGCTTAATCATCCAGTCAGTATCGAGTGCAGAGGTGCTGGCATAGATTTCGGCACTCACGGAGCCCGCCAATTCCAAATCTTCTGCCAACACCTCTGAGGTATAAACCAGCACATCACGACGGCCGAGAATAGGTGCTTGATCGACAGGTCCAGGGGTGTATTTAGGCGGCATTAACAATGTGCCACCACAGGTTGGGCAAGGGTCTTCTGGGTCGTAAACATAACTATCGGGCGACATGTCAAACTGCGGCTTATCAGGCCCAAAGCTAGCATCGCTGCCAAGATACCAGGGCGTGGCCACTGCGCGAGCAGGCGGCCACTCCTGTTCATCGCGCCAGCGATTAATACCTTGCACAAAGACCTTAACCGGCGCTTCACTATCAATGCCGTTTTGCTCGTCCTTTAACCAACGGCTAAACCAGCGCAATTGCAGTGTGGTGAGATCTTCCTTCAAGTCCATAAACAGACCGCTGCTTCGAAAACCAAAATCGACCTGCCCAACCATATTCATAAACATGCCGTGGGACCAGGGGCCAATAATGATGCGGGTATTCTCGCGCGCCTGCTCAGTGCCACCATTGGCCTTCATACCGGCAAAATGCTCTAGATCGGCACCGAGCAACATGTCATACCAGCCGGCGATAATAAGGGCTGGCACTTTAACTTGTTCGTGACGATTATTGAGCAGCAAACCATCGGTCCACGTATCCGGTACCGGGTGTTTAAACATTTCATAAAGAAAAGGCACAAAGTTTTCATCTTCTTTGTGCCCAGCGCTCAATGCATCAAGCGGTTCTTCGCGCACTAGTTCGCTAAAAGCATCATTGGCATCGGCAAGTTCAGTGAGGCGAGCCATTAACTCAGGCAGCTCTTTACCTGAGCGAATCAAGGCGGCAGGGCCAATAATACGCAGCGCCCAGGTTATCAACGTAGCCACTTGCATGACCCCATCGCGCCAGAAATTATTGTGCCAAAAACTATTCGGCGCCGTGGTGGGTGAAATAGCTCTCAGTGCCTCGTGACCCGACACCGCGCCCAGCCAGGTATTGCCCCCCATATAGGACAAGCCGTAGCAACCGACAACACCCGCCGACCAGCTCTGCTTTGCGGCCCAGTCTACTGTGTCAGCGCAATCAGGTTCTTCATCCCGATAGGGGAAAAAAACACCACCCTCCGAGGCCCAGCGACTGCGTACATCCTGAATCACCACCACGAAACCCGCCGCGGCAGCGCGAATAGGGTCAAGCGTTGAGGCTGTAATTAGCCACATTTCTTTGTTATAGGGCGTTCTTTGTACCAATACCGGATATTGTCCCTCATCGGCGGGGCGATAAACATCGGCCCTCAGCAACACACCATCCCGCATGGGTACATCAATGTTTTTGTCTACAAGGACTTTCATTTCTGCCTCTCCAAGGAACTAACATGAACTAACATGAACTAACATAATACGTCGATATAGTAGGTCGATAAAGATTAGAAAGGTGCCATGTAGTCATTCAAGCCGACAACAATTGGCTGTACAATCAACCTGACCTTTACTATTTAACCTAAACAGAATAGAACTGGAATCACTACCCCAAACCTTAAGCGCGGTACAACAGGTTTTCAATATCGCTGACTGATAGCGGAGCAGAAAATAAGTAGCCCTGCAATAAGTCACAGCCCTCACGGGATAGAACTTCACGCTGTAATTCGGTTTCCACGCGCTTGGCCAACACTGGCAGACCGAGATTAGATGCCATGGCGACAATCGTTTTTATGAGGCGAGGGTCAGCATTACCCGGGGTCAAATTATCGACAAAATCTCTATCCATTTTTAGCAGATCAATGGGCAAGCGAGCGAGAAGGGCAAGAGAGACACCACCTGTACCAAAGTTATCGAGAGCCACATCGATACCGCGCTTACGTAACTGCTCTAACTCATCAATAAGCTCATCATTGTCACAGGCCAGTAGACTCTCAGAAATATCTAGCTCTAGATAAGTTGGGGGCAGCTGTGTTTCATCGAGCACCCGTCCAACCATCTCACAAAAATCTATTTGCTCGCTAAATAGGGAAAAATTGATAGCTATTTTAGCCAGTGAAAAACCTGAATCCAACCAGCTCTTTGCCTGAGTGCAAGCGGCGTGTAGCACCCACTCACTGAGCTCATCCATCAGGCCCTCCTCCTCGACCATCGGTAAAAAATCACCCGTGGTCAATAAACCTCGAGTTGGATGATTCCAGCGAACCAATGCCTCCAATGACCGCGACATGGGCCCACTAGATTGAAAAACAGGCTGATAGAACAATACAAATTCATTGTTTTCTAGAGCGCTACGTAACTCTATACTCAATCTTTTTTTCGCTTCGACAACCCTTGTTAAACCCTCTTCGTAAAAATAAAACCCGTTGCGACCTTTAGACTTTGCTTTATACATTGCCCGGTCGGCAAAGCTGAGCAATTCTCGTAGTTCCAGTGCATCGTTAGGGAAAAGACTGATACCAACACTGGCCGACACCGATGCGCTCCAACCATCGGAAACAATAGGAATCGCGCATTCATCAATAATACGCTGAGCCACCTGAGTCACACTATTGATGTCATCAATATTTTCCAGCAGCAACGTAAACTCATCGCCGCCATAGCGAGCCAAGGTATCACTACTGCGTTGGCAACGTTTCAGACGTGAGGCAATTTCTTGCAGAACGTCATCACCCGCTTTATGGCCGTAGGTGTCATTGATAACTTTGAAGTTATCGAGATCGACAAATAAAACCGCCAGCTGAGCCTCGTGGCGTCTAGCACTGGAAATAGCGTGACTTAAGGTCATGTCAAACATGTGACGGTTACACAAGCCGGTTAACTTATCTAAGTGTGCTTTATCCCAAAGGTCTTTTTCACGATCATGGCGCTCAATAATGATACCGGCAATATTGGCCGATTCAGTCAGTAACTGTTGCTGAAAAGAACTTGGCTTTCTTTCCTCAAAGCTCGATATCGCGAAGGCTCCAACCACATCACCCTCAGTATTCCTAATGGGGTGGGACCAACAGGCATTGATATTAAATTCTCGCGCTAAGTGGCGAACATCTGACCAAGATTCATCTTCCTGAGTATTGCTGACATAGACTGGCGTATTTTGTAATACCGCTCGAGCAGAAGAACCCGAGTGCCTGGCCGGTAACGTGCCCTTAAGTTGATCTGCTAAAGCACTCTGCAGCCTCGGACCAGAAACCACATTTAGATGTTGTCTCGATTGATTGAAAACCATGATTGAGCAAACGGACTCCGATACAAGTAGCTCAGAGGCAAGGCACAACTCATCAAGCATTTCCTGAAAATCAGCGCCCAGTGCAACTCTCTCGAGAATTTGTTTTTGCAAAAGGAGGAGCTGGTCTTCCCTGTTATCCATTCTTTAATTCCATTCACGGCAAGTCATTAACCCAGCACAAAGAGGGTCACGAGCTAGTTCATTGGCGAATCATACGCGAAGGGGCAAAAAATTTAATGCCAAAGCTAACGTTCGTGGACCAGTACCGTATTTTGCTGACAACCGGCTACCAGGTGGTGCAGCAAGTCATTTTCAAGGCCCTATTACCCCAATTATTGAGCAAACATCTGCTGGATACTGGAAAAATCGAGGTCTGCCTGCTGCTCGCCACCGGTATTTTCGTGCAGGCCATAAAGATTCTTCGCCAGCGCGCCCATCGGTGTACTGGAATGACTGGCTAGGGCAGCTTCCATCGCCAGTCCTAAGTCTTTTTGCATCAACTTGACCATAAAACCACCGGCGTAATCACGACTAGCTGGCACACCCTCCATAACACCGGGATAGGGGTTGTATTTTTCCAGCGACCAGTTACAACCGGAACTTTTCAGCATAATTTCTGACAACACCGCCGGGTCGAGGCCATTATCAACCCCTAGCTGTAGCGATTCTGCGGTGCCAATCATGTGCACGGCAAGTAACATATTGTTGCAAATTTTGGCAATTTGCCCGGCGCCACTAGCACCGGCGTGGAAAATATTGGCACCAATATGCACCAGCACTTCTCGTGCCGCTTCGACGTCAGCCGCTTCGCCACCACACATAAAGGCCAGTGTGCCCGCCTCAGCACCCGCCACTCCGCCGGAAACCGGAGCATCGATTGCGCGAATATTGCGTTTCTTTGCCTCTTCCCCAATGCGCCGGGAACTGGAAGCAGCAACAGTAGAGCAATCAATCAGCAGTGCAGTGGGTTCAACGAGGTCGAGCAAGCCGGCGCCATCAATATAAAGGTTTTCGGCAATAGCCCCGTTGGGCAACATCGAGATAACGAAGTCAGCGCGAGTCACCGCGTCTTTTTCTGAACTGGCCGCGCTACAACCATCCTCAACTGCCTTCGCCACCGAAGCAGCTTGCAAATCAAAGGCACAAACCTCAAACCCGGCCTTGACCAAATTCGCGGCCATGGGGCCACCCATATTTCCCAAACCAAAAAATGCAATTTTCTTTGCCATGATTCAATCCTTAATAGATAGCTTAAAGGGGTAGGTACCGGTTCACTTTATAAATTGGCCAGGGGGTTCGGTGTGTCAGCCCAGGGCCAGCTGAGGTATTGCTGGCGCATCTCACTCGAGAACTCAGCAAGCGTCGCCGGTTTAAAATTGGGTTTATTGTCTTTCTCGATAATTTGCGCGCGAATGCCCTCGCGGAAAACACCGTATTTTGCGCAATTGACCGTGCCGATCAGCTCGAGCTTCAAACACTCATTCAAGGGTAGTTCACGGCCACGCTGATTCAACTCATAAGCGAGAAAAATCGACACGGGGCAGCCTCTTTTTAAGGTGCCAACCGCTCGGCTCAACCATTTATCATCGCCATCATAGGCGGTTATTGCCCCAACCACCGCCTCCAAATTAGCGCCGGAAGTCACGTCATCTATCCAGCCCATGTGTGGTTCGAGCTGGGCGGCCGGGAGCAATCCGCAATGCTGCTCTTGCAGGGCATCCAGTACGACTGCCATCTGTCCACGGTCTTCATCCGCATCAGCAGTCCAGGATAGCGCAGCCAGTTTGTCGAGCATTGCGGCTTTTTCAGCGTGGGGAATAAATACATCGGCAAGACCGGTGTACATCGCATCAGTGGCGTTAATCTGTGCACCCGTCAAGGCCAAAAACAAACCACTATTGCCACGGGTTTGATTCAAAAACCAGGTGCCACCGACATCGGGCAATAAACCTATAGTGACTTCTGGCATCGCGATGCGTGTGCTTTCGGTAACCACGCGGAAGTCGGCACCCTCAAATAGCCCCATACCACCGCCCATGACAAAGCCATTACCCCAGGCAACAATCGGCTTGGGGAAATTATGCAGACGATGATTAAGGCGGTATTCGCGCGAGAAAAAATCGGTGGCATAGGCATTGTAGTTTTCACCACATTCCACCATGGACTCATAGAGCATGCGAATATCGCCACCGGCGGCAAAGGCACGGTCGCCGGCACTATCGAGCAAGATGCAGACAACGCTATCGTCGGCCTCCCACTGTGCGCTCTGGGCGGCAATCATATCGACCATTTCCAGGCTCAGTGAGTTCAAGGCCTTTTCAGCATTGAGGGTGGCGATGGCTATTTTTTTACCATTCGCACAGGCTTTTTCACTAAATAAGACGGGCTGTTCTGACACGCACTTCTCCACAAAATTCTCGCTAAATACCGGCCTTAGCCATTCTTCCATTCGGGGCTACGCTTTTCGACGAAAGCTGCAACGCCTTCTTTTTGGTCTTCGCTGCCCCATAAGTCCATAAAAGCATCGCGCTCAAACTTAAAGCCACTGCTCAAACCACGCTCGCGAGAAGACATGGTCAACTCTTTACAGAGGCGCACAGACGTTGGACTTTGCTTTTCAACTTTGGCGGTTAATTCCAGCGCTTTTTCCAGGGCAGTACCCGTGGGCACCACTTCCTGAATCAAACCAATTTGTTCCGCCTTTTCTGCTTTAACCCGCTCACCCAGCAAAATCATACGCTTGGCCCAGCCTTCACCGATCAGCCAGGGCAGGTGCTGTGTTCCCAAACCTCCGGGCAACAAGCCAACGGTGCACTCGGGCAGCGCCATTTGCGCCTGCTCTTCGGCAATGCGAATATCGCAAGCCAGCGCGCACTCAAGCCCACCGCCCATGGCGAAGCCAGTAATAGCCGCAATGGAGACACCCTCGTAACTGGCCAGCGCTTCAAAAGCGACACCAAAGGCTTTAATAAAATCGAAGGCGTCACCGGTGTTGTCGTGGTTAAAGCGCGTTAAATCGGCACCGGCGCTAAAGAATTTTTCACTTTCGCTGGTCAAAATTAGCGCGTAGTTTTCTTTGTCGGCATTCAGCTCGCCAATCACCTGCTCTAAATAGGCCAAACTCTCCGGCGTCCAGGTGTTGGCCGGGGGGTTGTTCATGGTCAAAATTGCGGTGCGACCGCGTTTTTCTACTTTTAATAGTTCGCTCATTTCACTTAACTCCTACTGATTTCGCCTACTTGTTAAAATGTGAGTGGTTATCCTGGTTAGCGGATACTCTCAATTGCGCCCTCTTCCAGCATTCGGCGCGCGACAATGACGCGCATGATTTCGTTGGTGCCCTCTAATATTTGGTGCACTCGGGCATCGCGTAAAAAACGCTCTATCGGGTACTCTTTTAAATAGCCGTAACCCCCATGTAATTGCAGGGCTTCATTACACACCTGAAAGCCGATATCCGTGGCAAAACGCTTGGCCATGGCGCAATAGGTCGTTTTATCGGCATCGTTTTGATCTAATTTACCCGCCGCCAACCTCACCATTTGCCGCGCCGCCACCAGCTCGGTGACCATGTCGGCGAGTTTAAATTGTAGCGCCTGAAAGGCCGCCAGAGGCTTGCCAAATTGCTTGCGCTCTTGAATATACTGCTGGGCATGATTGAGCGTGGCCTGGGCGGCACCAATGGAACAGCTGGCAATATTAATGCGCCCACCGTCGAGGCCCTTCATGGCAATTTTAAAGCCCTCGCCCTCGTCACCCAGGCGATAGCTCGCAGGTACTCGAACATCTTCAAAGGTAATGGTGCGTGTGGGCTGGCTGTTCCAACCCATTTTACTTTCGTTTTTGCCGTAACTAATACCGGGCAGATCAGCTGGCACCGCAAAGGCCGTAATACCCGTTGCCCCTGAATCTTTCGCCCCAGTACGGGTGATCAACACCAGTACATCGGTACTACCGGCACCGCTGATAAAACTCTTGCCACCATTGAGGATGTAGTCATCGCCCTCGCGCACCGCTTTAGTCGTGATAGAGGCGGCATCACTACCCGCATTAGGCTCGGTCAAACAATAGGAGGCAAGCTTTTCGCCCAGTACTAATTGCTCACAGAAATCAGTATGGACGACCTCGGTGCCCCAGGTGCAAGCCATCCAGGTGGCCATATTATGGATGGAGATAAACGCAGCAGTGGAGGCACAAGCCGCCGCCAATTCTTCGAGCACAATAGTGGCATCGAGGCGGGACATGCCCATACCGCCCTGTGCTTGCGGGCTATACATGCCGCAAAAGCCCATCGCACCCGCCGCCGCAATGATGTCGCGAGGAAAGATTTTTTCCTCGTCCCACTGCGCCGCATGGGGGGCCATTTCGCCCTCGGCAAAGGCGCGGGCCGCATCCTGAAAGGCGCGTTGTTCCTCGCTGAGATTAAAATCCATTACCAGCCCCCTTCACGGTCATAAAAACACCGGCCATCATTTCAAAGCACTTTATTTTAAGTTAATGGACATATTCGGCCCACCGGCCACTTCGTCATCAAACCAGCGCGCCGTGATGGTTTTCGTTTCCGTATAAAAGCGTACTGCCTGCTTACCATAGGCGTGTAGGTCACCGTGGAAGGACCCTCTCCAACCCGTGAACGAGAAGAACGGCAGGGGCACGGGAATAGGGACATTAATACCCACCTGGCCGACCAAAATTTCATGCTGGTATTTACGCGCTGCACCACCAGAGGACGTGAATATAGACGTGCCATTACCACGGAAGTCTTCATTGATCGCGGCGATCGCCTCATCGAGAGTGTCGACGGTGAGCAGGCACAAGACGGGGCCAAAGACCTCGTCTTTATAGACACTCATATCGCGGCTGACATCGGTGAAAATCGTTGGGCCAATCCAGTTACCGTCGGGGTAGCCTTCGACGACACAATCAGAACCATCGAGCAGGCAAGTCGCACCCTCTTCCTTGGCCTTGGCGATAGCAGCGGTGATTTTCTCTTTCGCAGCGGTATTGGTTTGAGGGCCATAGGCAGCACCTTTATCGGACCAAACACCGGGGCGAATTTTCTCCGCAGCGGCGGCGATATCACCGGCCCATTCTTTAGCAGCACCGACCAAAATCACATTGGGAATCGCCATGCAACGCTGCCCTGCCGCACCAAAGGCCGAACCGATAATATTATTTACCACCTGACTTCTGTTGGCATCGGGCACCACCACCATGTGATTGTTAGCGCCAGTCATGCACTGCATACGCTTGAGATTAGCAGTACCTTTTTGGTAAATGTGCTTACCCACCGGCACCGAGCCGACAAAAGAACCCGCGCAAATATCTTGGTGCTCGAGCAGGTAGTCCACTTGATGAGCACCACCGTGAATAATTTGCAGTACGCCTTTGGGGGCACCCGCTTCTTCAAACAGTTCAGCCAGGCGGGTGGGCGTTAGCGGATCGCGCTCGGAAGGCTTAAGAATAAAGGTGTTACCGCAGGCGATGGCCAAGGGAAACATCCACAGCGGAATCATCGCCGGAAAATTAAAGGGCGTAATACCCATGCACACGCCAATGGGCTGCACGAACGAATAGGTGTCGATGCTACCGGCCACGTTCTCAACGGTTTCCCCCATCATCAAGCTGGCGACATTGGCGGCATGCTCAACCACTTCAATACCGCGCCAGACATCGCCCTTGGCATCTTCAAAGGTCTTGCCGAGCTCCTGACTGATGATTTCGGCAATTTCATCGTGGTGCTTTTTCAGTAGGTGCTGGTAGTTGAGCATAATGCGCGCACGCTGGGGTGTCGGTACTTCTTTCCAGGTTTGAAACGTGCTCTTGGCCGAGGCAATGGCACGCTCCATTTCTGCGTCAGTCGCAGCAGGCACCTCGGTCAGCAGCTCTTGCGTGGCCGGGTTGAGCACCTGAGTGCGCTGAGTGCTTTCGCTTTGAATCCACTCGCCTTCGATGAATAAGGGTACAGTTTTTGGAAATGCCATGGTCAACCTCAGTTAGTCGTGCCGCCTAGCAAAGGTGCCAAGCGCGGTCTATGTCAATATAGGGGTACAAGCTGATGCATATATAAGCATAAACAGATAACAATAAAAATTCACTATATTGCCCAGGTGATGGACTATATTGCCTTACAATCTCATCAAGTAAATAAGACACCTCTTTATTATGTTGATGTTTTTATTATGAAAAAAACAGACATCACCTCAGACTGGCCCTTGCCACCTAAAGGTATTCGCCTTTTATCACCTAAGTTTTTAGTTGATGCAATGGCCGCCGACCCACTTTGTGAAGACCTTTACCCACTGGCCACAGGTTTCTATCCCCAGGCCCGTCACCACCGCATGCGCCGGCAGCAAAACGCCAACTACCTGTTAATTTATTGTACTGAAGGCCAGGGACGTCTCAAAGCCGGTAAGCATGAGTGGTCAATTAAAGCCGGGGACATTATTTCTCTGCCCGAAGGGTTAGCTCACAGCTATCGCGCTGACGCCAAACAACCCTGGACTATTTACTGGGCCCACTACAGCGGCACACTAGCCCGCGAGTATAGCCAGCGCATTGGCAACGAACCCTTTGCACAAATTGGCCTACAGCCACGGCTGATTGCTGACTTCGAGGCGCTATTCTCCCTGCGCCGTGGCGGTTACTCCATCGACGCCTATATTCACAGTGCTTGTCGGCTCAAACAAATGCTCAGTTTTATCGCCTACAGCGCCCAACGCCACCAACAACAGCCCGGACAGGCCATCGATCTGGCGAAGATCGAAGAGTTAATGCACTTGAATCTGTGCGGCAGTTTAAACCTGCAAGCTCTTGCCGACGACGCCAACTTATCGAAATACCACTTCACCCGTAAATTTAAGCAAATCACGGGGCACTCCCCCATCCAACATTTTATTCACCTAAAAATGCAGCACGCCTGCCAACTACTCGACAGCACCGCGCACTCTGTTAAACAAATTGCCATCGAGAGCGGCTACAAGGACGCCTACTACTTTTCCCGGCTGTTTAAACAGGTAATTGGTATTTCGCCCAGCGAATACCGGCGCAACAAAGCGGCATAAACGCAAAAAACTTGCACCCCAGCCAAGCACTGTCGCAGGATGTACCCATAAAATTATCGGAGAGAAAAAATGGAACTCGGCTTAACAGGTAAAGTAGCACTGGTCACCGGCAGCTATCGCGGCACCGGTGAAATAATCGCCAAACAGCTCGCTAATGAGGGCGCCACTGTTATTGCCCATGGCTTTGAACGCGGTAGTGCCGACCATGTCACCGCTGACAGCGCTGTAAAATTCGCCGTTTGGGGTGATCTATGCACCGAAGCAGGTTGCGCCCAGATCGCAGAACAATCCCTTGCTAGCACCGGCCACATCGATATTTTAGTCAACAATTACGGCACCGCCGTCGAAAAGCGCTGGGCTGATGCCGACAGTGACGACTGGCTCGACATGTACCAAAAAAACGTCCTCTCGGCAGCGCGCATGATTCGCCTTTTAACTCCGCAAATGCGTGAACTCGGCGTTGGCCGCATTATTCAATTGGGCACTGTTGGCTCGACCCAGCCCAACCATCTACGCCCCGCCTATTACGCCTCAAAGGGCGCGCTGGCCAATATTGCCGTTGGCCTGGCCAAAGAGCTTGCCGGCACAGGCATTACCGTCAACACCATTTCACCCGGCTATATTCGCACCCCCGAAATAGAGGCCTCCTTTCGGGCCAAGGCTAAACGCGAAGGCTGGGAAGACGATTGGGAAACCATTGAGCGACGCATTGTCGCCAAGCGCTTCCCCAACCCCACCGGACGTATCGCCACCCGAGAAGAAGTGGCCGACTTAGTGTGCTTTATCGCCAGTGAACGAGCGGCTTTTATTAACGGGCAAAACCTGCGTATTGATGGTGGGGCGTTGGATATTGTTCATTGAATAGGTGGGGTTTGGGCTCAGAATGTTTGATTGCAAGACCCGATCCCGTGATGACTTTGGGTAAAAGGATTGCGTCCCTTTTTACCTTGCTGTGCGCGTGCAAGACGGGGAATTTTCCGTGTTTTCCGCGTTAATATCATAATACGCGGAAAATGAATTCCGCTTAAGTACACTGTTAGCCCCTTATGAAAAGTCAGAATGCAAATAAAGTTCTATCTAGCCCAAACAAAATGGTTTGGTCCTATTTTAGCGCTCTTCGGCGTATGTGTTACCGGGTTGAAGAACGCAGTTCTGATGGGTATAAAAAAGAGGATGCTGCATTATGTGTAATTACTGCGGTAACGGTTGTAGAAGTATTTCTTAATGTTTATTTCAGAATACTGATATCCGAGAAGCCTTATAAGCACGCTGAAGAAAGAATTCAAAACGACCTGAAAAGGCAAGCGCCTCTGGATAGAAAGTTGAAGGAATGGCCTGAAGTAGTTTTCGGAAATAAAATTGATTATGGCTCAGGGGCTGGTCAGAGGTTTATGGAACTAAAGAATTTGCGAAATGGATTAGTACACTTTTCAAACACATGGGAAACTATAGACGTGCCGGGTGCTACAATTCATGGTCTGGCTGATACGAGTGCTTTTGATTCATTGGGGGAGCATTCTGCTATTCAGTCTCTAAAAACAGCCGAAGAGTTTTTAGCAGAATTGTTTCGGTTAAGAGGTATAAAAAAAGCAGATATTCCGGGGGCGCTACATTCATGGACTGGTCTGGCACCGGAATTTCAGAGCTAACAATTGGAAAATCAAAGGGGTCAGAGTAATTGATATTGCATTAAAGGGGACGCAACCCTTTTTATGCCTTATGCACCGACAGCAAAACACCGACTACTAAGATGCCTATTACCTCTCCTGACTGTTTAAACAGGTGATCGGTATTTGACCCACAGAGTACCGACGCAACAAAGCCACATAAACGTAAAAAACTTGCGCTCGCGCTAAGCTCTGAGACACGATGTATTCATAATTAATGGGAGAGGGAAAATGCAACTCGGCTGAGCAGGCAAAATAGTGCTGGTCACCGGCAGTTATCGCGGCACCGGGGAGATTATCGCCAAAGGCCTCGCCGAGAAGGGTGCGACGGTTTTCGCCCACGGCTTTGAAAGCGGCAGGAACAACCTCCGGCCACCCCAAACGACCCTTAGCTGTGGGTTAGATGCGACTTAACAAATCTTGCTTTTTCGCCTTAAATTCTTCATCGGTTAATACTCCAGCACTGCGTAGCTGGTCGAGCTGCTCAAGTAATTTCATGGTTTCACTGGCTGACTCATGATTAACAGGAGTTGTGTTTTGGCTCTGAGCCGATGGATTAGATGTATAAGCTGACTCACTCAGTACTTGATCGGAAGAACTATTCGCCGGTGGATTATACGGCGCAGGCTCCGCGAAATTGGTTTGCACGGGTTTAGGCAAACCCTGCCCATGGACGATTGGTAAACTTGAAACCGCCACGGTGCCATATTGGCTACTAAAGGTTAATGAAGTATCGCCACCCTGCTGCTGGCTCACGCCACTAATATTGTGATCTAGAGTGTCATACACCGTTACCTGGCCTTGCAACTCAACGGCTAGGCGATTGGGGAAAACAGCGTAACGAATATTGTTTTGTGCTCCACTGCTAGATGGACTACCGAGATCCGCTGGCCACCACTGGTTACTGCCCGGCGTGCCCGCTGGAATAACAGGAAAAATTTGATTGTTAGCCAATATACCCGCTAACTCGTTACACAAATTATCGACCGTGTTTTTTAAACCATTGTTGAACATGTCGCCCACCATGGTCATACCACCACGCATCCATTGACCACCTCCGCCCAGTTCAGGGCAGTTAAATTGAGCCATACTGCCATTGCCATTGTTCACGGCGACTAGCATATGAACGACAGCATCGACGCTCAGGTTGTAACGGCGAGCAATATCGTTAACAAGATTTTGACCGGTTTCAGTGAGGTTTTGCATGATGATGCCTATTGTTAATAATGAAGGGGCATAATGAAATACAGCTCGGTATAAGAATTCGTCGTAATGACTAGGTGCCGAACTGCTCGCTTGATTAGACACTGCATTTTTTACAAGTTCATTGCACCTATCACTCCTCAACTAAGCGTGAAGAGCAATAATTACAATAGTATGAAGCCGTGTGATTACCCAGGGGTTGTGCCGGTCTAATTACCGGGCGCCTTGGTCATCATAAGCCATAGTCAGCACCTAAACTAGCTATGGTTTGTACACGCGTCTGTACAGCGGTAGGCCACTAATTTCGCTACAATGGCGGGCTTCTCCAATTGCACGATGGTGACACAATGGCCCAGTACGTTTATTCCATGAACCGGGTGGGGAAAATTGTCCCGCCCAAGCGACAAATTCTTAAAGATATTTCTCTGTCTTTTTTCCCCGGCGCCAAAATTGGCGTGCTCGGCCTCAACGGTTCGGGTAAGTCGACCCTTTTAAAAATCATGGCGGGACTCGATACCGACATTATTGGCGAAGCGCGCCCCATGGCCGATATTAAAATTGGTTATCTGGCTCAGGAGCCCGCCCTCGACCTGGAAAAAGATGTGCGCGGCAATGTCGAAGATGGCGTGCGCGAGGCCGTCGATGCTTTAAAAGAACTCGACGGGGTGTTTGCTGCTTATGCCGAGCCCGATGCCGACTTCGACAAACTGGCCAAACGCCAGGGTGAGCTGGAAGACATTATTCAAACCTGGGATGCCCACAACCTCGACCACAAGCTCGATGTTGCGGCTGATGCTCTGCGCCTGCCGCCGTGGGAGGCTGACGTCAGTAAATTATCCGGTGGTGAAAAACGCCGCGTTGCGCTGTGCCGCCTCTTATTATCTCGCCCCGACATGCTCTTGCTCGATGAGCCGACTAACCACCTAGATGCGGAATCTGTACACTGGCTTGAGCAGTTTCTACACAATTTTGAGGGCACTGTCGTCGCCGTAACCCACGACCGCTACTTCCTCGACAATGTCGCGGGCTGGATACTTGAGCTCGACCGGGGCCACGGCATCCCCTATGAGGGCAACTACACCACCTGGCTCGAAACAAAAGAAGCTCGCCTTGAGCAAGAGAAAAAGGGCGAGGCCGCCCACTACAAGGCTATCAAGCAAGAACTCGACTGGGTGCGTAAAAACCCCAAGGCACGGCAAGCTAAAAATAAAGCACGACTACAACGCTTTGAAGAAATGAACAGCCGTGAATTCCAAACCCGCAATGAAACTAACGAGATTTATATCCCACCCGGACCCCGCCTCGGCGATAAGGTGATTGAAATTGAACACCTCAATAAAAGTTTCGGCGACTCCCTATTGATCGATGACTTGTCGTTAAGTATTCCCAAGGGCGCCATTGTCGGCATTGTTGGCGGCAACGGCGCGGGCAAGTCTACTCTGTTCCGCATGATCGACGGTGTCGAACAACCCGACAGCGGTTCAATCACCCTCGGTGAAACAGTCAAGTTAGCCGTGGTCGAACAAGGTCGCGAAAACCTCGACGACGATCAATCGGTTTGGGAGGCCATTTCCGATGGCCAAGATATTCTTCACATCGGCGACTACGAAGTGAATTCTCGCGCCTATGCCGGGCGCTTTAACTTCAAAGGCTCGGACCAGCAAAAACGGGTCGGCGACTTATCCGGTGGTGAACGCGGTCGTCTGCATTTAGCGAACACCTTAAAACAAGCGGCCAATGTATTGCTGCTCGATGAGCCGTCCAATGATCTCGATGTGGAAACCCTGCGTGCGCTTGAAGAAGCTACTCTGGCCTTTCCCGGCTGTGTACTGGTTATCTCTCACGATCGCTGGTTTCTCGACCGCATCGCCACCCATATCATCGCCTTTGAGGGCGACAGCGAGGTGGTGTTTTTCGAAGGTAATTACAGCGAATATCACGACGATTTGGTCGCCCGTAAGGGCCAGGATGCCCAGCCCAAACGCGTCAAACACAAAGCGCTAAAACATTGAGGGACACGGCTTAATCAATTTCGATCGTCAGGCTTTTCTTGAAAACGCCCGATAAAATTGGGCACAAGCGACTAAAGGCCGTCACTCGGAATTGCTTTACTGTATTTCACTCAACAAAGTAAAACGCCTATAGAGCACAACTCTATAGGCGTTTGTATCAACGAGTTATCAGCTTCAACTGATCAGTTGCAACTGTTCTCGTCACGCTTCGCGGGCAACGACCAAGACTAGCCCTCGAAGGCTTTGCGTGGTGCAGACACGCCCGCTGCCTGTTCACCTTTCAGATAAGCCAGCATGGTGTCGGCATCCGAGACTTCAAAGGGGTCAGTCTCGCAGTTGTTAGAAAAGCCAGCTTCTGAAAATAGCTTTTCAATCTTGCCGTCGTTAACCAGCATAGAATACCGCCAGGAGCGTTTACCAAAACCCAGATTTGATTTTTCGACTAACATGCCCATTTTTTCCGTGAATTCACCATTACCATCGGGCAGCAGGGTGATATTTTTATTCCCTAATTCCTTGCCCCATTTGAACATGACAAATGCGTCGTTCACAGAAACACAGATTATTGCATCGACACCCTGTGCTTTAAACTCTTCAAAAAGCTCATCGTAGCGAGGCAAGTGGTTTGACGAGCAGGTTGGAGTGAATGCTCCAGGCAGTGAAAAAACCACCACTTTCTTACCGGCGAAAAGATCCTTAGTGGTTGTATCTTCCCAACGATAAGGGTTTGCGCCATCAATAGACTCATCACGAACACGGGTTTTAAAAGTAACGTCAGGGACTTCTTTAACTTCACTCATGTACTACTCCATAGCATTTGTTTGAATTGCGAGCGCATTATATCCTCCAAGCCACAATCATTAAAATCATACATATTGATCGTAATGATCGAATATTTCGATCGGCCTTATTCGCACGACCTTTCCACCCAACCACTAATTTTTATATATTTCTGAAATCTCACGAAATCGACGTCTGTAAAAAACTATCGCCTGCCTGTGTCCAAGCCGTTTCCCGGTTCAGTGACTCTCATAGCTCAAAAATTGAATTAGCACGTTAGCAACCTGTCGTTTTATGATGTACCTAGCATTTAGCCCGTTGCCCGCCCCTCGTAAAAAACCTAAGCTTTAATCCTTTTCTTTCCCACGCACAGACACATCTACACACGAAGAATGCAAAGAGAACGACTATGAGCATCACTTTATTTATCATCCTTGCTTCGCTATTGCTTATCGCTGGTTACCTTGTCGTTATCTACAACAACCTGGTTGCCATTAAGCATCGTGTTACCAAGAGTTGGTCCAATATCGACGTGCTACTAAAACAACGTCACGACGAACTGCCCAAGTTAGTTGCAACCTGTAAGCAATATATGGGTTACGAGCAGGACACCCTGGAAAAGGTAGTTTCAGCGCGCAACTCTGTCGCCAATGCCCGAGAAAGCCAGAACATGAACGCCCTCGGTGCCGCTGAGACCGAATTGCGCAGCGGCCTTGGTAAGCTATTTGCGTTAGCAGAAGACTATCCTGAGCTCAAAGCCAACGACTCCTTTCAGCATCTGCAAGGACGAATCACCGATCTCGAGAACAGCATTGCCGACCGCCGGGAACTTTATAATGATGCTGTTAACATCAATAATACTCGCATTGAACAGTTTCCCGATGTACTGATCGCAAGCCGCTTTAACTTTAAAGCCCACGAACTCTTGGAGTTTGCAGAGGCCGAGCTTAGCGACGTGAATGTTAACGCTTTATTTAATTCTTAGTGAACGATCAAGCAATTTCTAGATCGCCATGAACCACTTCTTCTGTCGCCCCTGCATCGCCGCCGAACCGACAGCACAATTTATTCTTTGGGCTGCTTTGTTATTAGTCGCTTCGGGTTATGCCGTGTACCTCGCCTATCGTAGCTTCAAAAAATCCCGTTTGATCGAAGACATGCCCACTTCCCGGATTCGCTCTGCAAGTCAGGGTTTTACCGAGTTAATCGGCATCGGTAAACCCCACGGTAAACACCTGAGCGCCCCTCTAAGCGCCACTCCTTGTTTATGGTGGTATTACTCCATTGAACAGTACAAAAGCTCAGGGAAGTCGAACCGTTGGGTAACACTTGAAAGTGGCACCAGTGAACAACCTTTTCACATCGATGACACCAGTGGGTTGTGCCTGGTAAAGCCCGAAGGCGCGGATTTGATGACGCGACACACTAAGAAATGGCAAGGACGATTACGACACCCATTGGGTGGACCTGGCGGTAAATCGACCAACACATTGGGCCGTTTATTGAACACTAACATTGGCATTGGCAAACGCTATCGTTATACCGAGCGCCTGATTAAAGAGAACGATCCACTGTATATACTCGGCCATTTCAGCACCGACAGCTCTGGTCGGCGAAGCCTTTCCATCGAAAAGATGACAGGGAATATTCTACGTTCCTGGAAAGGAAGTTTTACTAACTTACTGGAAAAATACGATACCAATAACGACGGCGAGCTGGATATTGCCGAGTGGAAAGACGTGCAGCAGGCGGCAAAAAAAGAAGCCCTAAGACAGCAGCGTATAAACTCGCAACTCGATAAAGAACACGTCATGACTAAACCCACAGCCCCCGGGCTACCTTTTTTAATTGGCTGCGATGAGCAGAACATTCTCAGTGTTCGCTACCGCTGGCGGGCTATTGGTTGGAGTCTCGTCTTTCTACTCGTCGGCTCTGGAGCGACCTGGTATATCAGCGCACGATTTACTGTAGGCCTATTGACGACGAGCTCACCTGCTACGGGCTTATAAGCTCCCAAGGTCATTAGCCGGTCATTAAATACCCAAGCTTGACAACATCGTCGCTAATCTTTCTAACATACCGGCAATTTTAGGGTGCTCTGCCTCGAAGTGGGCGACCTCACCACGCAAGCTATCACTGTACTTTTGGGTGGGCATATCACTCTCTTCGTTACTGGTCACATGCTCAATGATTTCGCTTAACAGGTCACCCATTAGATAACTCTTTGCCTCGTCAATATCTCGTGCCTTTTCTAACTCTGCGCGCAGGGTTTGCGCCTGCTCAAGTAAGTTTTTTTCTGACATCAGCGAATCCTCTCTTTATAAAGCTGCCCTAAGTTTTGAGTATAACCCTCGACCACAGCCTGCACCGAAATACAGGGCAAATGCAATCAACCTAGAAAACCACAACGACAATTGATAGCCAAAGAACAACATAGCACGCACCAATAAACCACTAAGTAGCGCACCAAAATATTACTCATTCCGACAAAAAAGCTAGATATCTCCCCTTTTTTCACTAAAATTGCACACAGTATTTTTCCTGCGGCCAATAATAGGGCAGTCTTTATACTGGCTGACCACCTGTATTTGATAATCACCGGCACAAAACTAACCTTATAACAGGCGATATCCATGCTCCCATCTCTTAACAAACTCCTGCCCAGCGCGTGTCTACTAGCCCTTCTAGTGTCTCCGGTTACCGGTTTCGCCGACGAAATGCACAGCGCCAATACAGCGTGGATTATGACCTCCACTGCACTGGTATTGTTTATGACGATCCCCGGCCTGTCACTGTTTTACGGCGGATTGGTGCGCAGTAAAAATGTCCTGTCGGTGCTGATGCAGTGTTTTGCCATTACCTGCGGAGCCTCCGTTGTCTGGCTGACTTTTGGCTACAGCCTCGCCTTTGGCGATGGTGGCAGCCTGAATAACTGGATAGGCAATTTCGACAACGCTCTGTTTGCTAATATGGGTGAATCAACCTTAAGTGGCGACATCCCCGAAAGCGTCTTCGCTCTGTTCCAGATGACCTTTGCCATTATTACCCCAGCGCTGATTGTTGGCGCCTTCGCCGAGCGGGCACGCTTTTCCACCATGATGGTGTTCAGCATGCTCTGGCTAGTGCTCGTGTATGTGCCCGTCACCCATTGGGTGTGGGGCGGTGGCTGGCTCGGCCAAATGGGGCTGCTCGATTTTGCCGGTGGAACAGTGGTACACATCACCGCCGGGGTCGCGGCACTGGTTGCCGCCATGGTTATTGGCAACCGCAAAGGCTTTGGCTCACAGGCCATGCCACCCCACAATATGACCATGACCGTGATGGGTGCGGGCATGCTCTGGGTCGGCTGGTTTGGCTTTAACGGTGGCTCGGCACTAGCGGCCAACGGTGACGCCGGCATGGCCATGCTAGTGACGCACATCTCAGCGGCAGCCGGCTCACTCTCGTGGATGATGATGGAGTGGATTCGCCACGGCAAACCATCAGTACTGGGTATCGTCACCGGCATGGTTGCCGGACTCGGCACCATCACCCCCGCCTCGGGTTTTGTTGGGCCAGGCGGCGCCCTGCTTATCGGCTTTGGCGCCGGCATTGTTTGCTACTTCGCCACTCAGGCCATAAAACAGAAGTTTAAAATTGATGATTCGCTAGATGTCTTCCCCGTGCACGGCGTCGGCGGCATTATCGGCACCTTGCTGGCCGGTTTTTTTGCCTCCGACCAGCTCGGCGCCTTTAGCGGCCAGGGTTATGCCGAGGGTATGAGCATGGGCTCACAACTGGGCGTGCAGGCCATTGGCGTAGCCGCTACCTTTATTTACACGGCGGTTATCACCTATATCTTACTCAAAGTGCTCGACGCGCTAATGGGGCTGCGAGTCACCAGTGATGAAGAAACCGAAGGACTGGATATCGCTCTGCACGATGAGCGTGGCTACGACCTATAAACGCAATACACTATTTGTGGCATTTTGCTGGATGTCGGCCGCTGGTAACTGCTGGCGCGCCACATCGAGTTGCCGACACAGTAACTCTGCCCCCTCTAATAAACGTGGCGTATGACGCTGTAAAAGGCTGGCGGGCACAAAATAAAGACGACCCGATTTCACGGCATCCAACATGGGCCACGCTTGCCAGTCCTTGAGCCACTCTCGGCGCTGCTCTTCTTCACCGCTGGCGAGAATGACCTGCGGGTTAAGCGCGAGCACCGATTCAACACTCAGCTTCGGCACCAACGGCACCGCACTGGCAAAGACATTACGTCCGCCACACAATTCGATGACTTTTGAAATCAAGTGTTCGCCATTAATGGTGAGCAAAGGGTCATCCCAAATCTGATAAAAGACGGATAAGGGTCGTTGCAGGCTGTAGAGGCGGCGTAATTCCAGCAGCTTCTGTTGATACGCCATCATCACTCGCCTGGCCTCAAGCTCCGTTCCCGCCAGTTGCCCAAGCTTACCAAGGCTTTCGCCAATCGCCGCTAGTGAATCAGGCTCGTCGACATACACCGACAAGCCCAAAGCCCTTAAACGGGCAACCATTTCGCCGCCATTACCACTCTGCCAGGCCAGTACCAGGTCGGGTGATAAATTGACGATAGCCTCATCAGAGATGGAATTATAAGCCCCTATTCGAGGGATTTTTAGCGCCGCCGCGGGGTAATCACTGTAATCCACCGTACCAACCAGTTGCTCGCCGGCGCCTGCGGCAAACAACAGTTCAGTAAGATGGGGCGCTAAACTAACAATACGTTGCGCGGGCTGGCCAAGAGTGAGAGTCGCCCCGGTGCTGTCAACAACGTTAATTTCTGCCGTTACCGGCCCCACAAAACAAAGTGAAACCAGCAACGCTAGACACGCTTTCAATCGAACAATAATGCGCACTACAAAACCACCAGCGGGATTTCGTGTTTGGGGTGGGCAACCAATTCAACGTGCACCCCAAAGACATGCGCAATCAATTCGGCCTGCAGTACCTCGACAGGCGAACCGCTGGCCACAATGCTCCCGTTTTGCATAATGAGCAGGCGATCGGCCATACGTGCCGCCAAATTTAAATCGTGCACGACGACACAAATACCCACACCCTGCGCCGCAAAATTCTTTAGCACGTTAAGCAGCAAGACCTGGTGCGCAAGATCAAGAGAAGCCGTCGGCTCATCCAGTAACAAGTGGCGTTCACCGTGAGGCGAGGGTTCCCACAGCTGGGCCAGCACACGGGCGAGCTGTACCCGCTGTTGCTCGCCACCGGATAACGCCATGTAATTGCGCTGGCGTAATTGCTCGCCATCAATGGCAGCCAGAGCCGCACTCACAACTTGCCGGTCATACTGGTAGCCACTGTTGTGGGGTGTGCGACCCAGGGCTACAACATCTTCCACTGCGAAAGCGAACTCGAGGCTCGAGTGCTGAGGCAGTACCGCCAGTGTCTGCGCCCTATCGGTTGCCACCCAATGAGCTAAAGGTTGGTCATTTAAACAAACTCGCCCGCTACTCAGACTGGCATCTCCTGCCAGCACTCGCAGCAGGCTCGTTTTACCGGCCCCATTCGGGCCACATATTGCGGTGATTTCTCCAGCCACAAGCTGTACATCCGTCGCCTGCAACAGCGTTTTATGCTGAATGGTCAGGCTCGCGCCCTCTGCACACAGAGCCATCCTCAAGCCACCCGAGTGCGCTGACGAACAAGCAAGGAAAAAAAGAAAGGTACGCCAAGCAAGGCAGTGACAATACCCACCGGTAATTCCGCCGGTGCCACAATAACCCGTGACAGTGTATCGGCAAACACTAACAACAATGCACCGAGAAGGGCCGAGCTAGGTAATAGAAAGCGATGATCGGGACCAATCAACAAACGTACAATATGCGGCACAACAAGACCGACGAAGGCAATAGCCCCCGCCACCGCAACCGAAACGCCAATGCAGAGTGCTGTTAGTAGCACCACCCGGCGCTTGAGCTGCTCGACATCAATGCCAAGAAAGCAGGCCTCAGACTCGCCGAGCAACAAGGCATTCAAGGCTTTGCTCTGCCCCAATAATCCAACCACGGTTAAAACCAAAGCCAGTCCAGCCATAATCACGCGCAACCAATTGGCACCGTCTAGCCGCCCCATTTGCCAGAGACTAATACGACGCAGCATGTCGTTATCGGCGACAAAGCTCAACGCGCTATTACAGGCACCCGCCAGTGCACTGATGGCAATACCTGCCAGCAGCATCGTCGCCACCGACGTTCCCCTGTTGAGTGGCCCGCTGGCCGAGGTCGCCAGGCGATACACCACCAGCACAGCAATAAAACCGCCGCTAAAAGCACCCGCTGCCATTAACGACAAACCCAGGGTTTCATTACCATGGCCCGCCTGCAGCCAGCCACCGGCAAAGACAATCACAAAACTGGCCCCCGCGGAGGCCCCAGCCGATACGCCAATCAGCGAAGGGTCTGCCAGGGGGTTACGAAACAGGCCCTGCATGGCAGCTCCGCAAATGGCCAGGCCAGCACCCACCAGGGCCGCCAGCAACATACGCGGCAACCTGATTTGCGAAAGGATCAAAAACTGACTCTGCAACTCGCCGTTCAGCTCAGTCCGTAACCCAGGCTGTAAAAGACTATCGGTAATTGCGCTGAAGGGGATGGTAATGGGGCCAAGCAGCAAGCCGAACAACATGGCGGGAACAAGCGCCAGGGCGGCCAGCCACAAAAAAGTACGGGGATTAATACGCGACAAGTGACTACAACCTGCTCAACAAGATTGCTAAAAAGCGCGCGTTAAAAATCGACACCCAGACGCGCCTTGATGCCGTTTTTATAGGCATGCTTAATATCTTTTATTTCTGCCACCGTATCGGCCAGGGTCTGCAAGGCACTACCCCCGCCTCGACCCGTAATAACTACCGATTGCTCCGCCGGACGCTGGACAAGCACATCTAGCACTCGGCTTTCATCCAGATATTTAAAGCCCAACATGTAGGTCAGCTCGTCGAGCACCACCAGATTTAAACTCGCATCGCCAAGCATGCGTTCGGCTACTGCCCAGGTCGTTTGGGCAGCAGCAATGTCGGCGGCTCTATCCTGAGTTTCCCAGGTAAAGCCGGTGCCCATTTGGTAGAGTTCAACCTCGGGGTGACGTTCGCGGATAAAAATTTCTTCACCCGATAACTGCACGCCCTTAATAAACTGCACCACCCCCACCTTGTGGCCATAGCCAAGGCTGCGCATGACCATGCCAAAGGCGGAACTACTTTTGCCTTTGCCCTCTCCGGTGAGTAGAACCAGCACGCCGCGCTCTTGTTGCGCGGCGGCAATACCGTGGTCAACCTGGCTTTTTTGCTTCGCCATTTTACGCTTGTGGCGCGCTTGCTGATCTTGCGGCTCGACCATCGGCTGCTCTCGTTTTACGTGAATTAACGACTTAAAAGCGTGACTTAAAAAGCTGGGGTTAAAAACTATACTTTAGCCCGGCATAAGCTGCGGAGCCACCGGTGTTAAAGCCAGTCACTTCTTCGTAATCGACATTACCAATATTTTCGATACGCCCGTAAACCTTAGTTTGTGTAGTGAGCTGATAGTTTGCGCTAATATCGAGCACCACATAGTTATCTAGATCGAGTCGACCTACACCGAACACTTCATCTTCACTGGCCGCTGAATAACGCAAATTGGCGATGAGCGAAAAGGCCTGGTCAGCACTGGTGAACTGACCACCGAGGTTGGCGACTTTTTCTGGTCGGCGAATGCGCTGCAAATCATCAAGAGTTTCGGTGTCATTGTAGGTGGCATTACCCAACAAGCGCCACTGCTCGGCAAATGGATAGTCAAAAAATAATTCGACACCGCTCGACTTGCTGTCGCCCTTTGCCTGTAGATAACCGGTGAAATTAATCAGGTCAAAATAAATTTCGTCTTCGATGCGTTGGTTAAAATAAATGGCACCCAGCTCCAAACCACTGGCTGCGTAATAACTCAGCCCCACATCAAAACCCTTGCTGGTTTCCTCATCCAGTGCCAGCCCTGCCGCCGCGCCCCAGGCCCAGGGGCCGTTGTTATAGGCCAGCTCATTCAAACTTGGCGCCCGAAACCCTGTGCCATAACTACCGTGGTATTTCAGGGTATTGCCGTCACCCAGGTCTTGTAAATACGCACTGGTGAAGCGGTAGCTAACATGGTCACCAAAGTCATCGTTATCGTCATAGCGCAGACCTGCGGTGACAAACAATGCATCGATCGGACTGACCTGATATTCAATAAAATAGCCTCGTTGATCACGATCCAGTGATGAGCCACCACTGGTAGTAATATCTTCCTGTTCAAAATCAGCCCCGTAAACCAGGGTAAAACCAGAAAAGAAGTCCGTGCTGCCTGTGTATTCAACGCGATCAATCTCACCGTCCATTGAAAACGACGACAGCCCTGCGGCATAACTATCGCGCGTAATATCAGTATTGCTGTAGGCCACGTTATGAGAAAAATGTTCGCTCTTATAGTCTGCCGACACCTGCCAGGTGGTTTGTTCATAATCGCTGTCGCAATCATGGGTAGTAGGGAAACCGCAGTTATCAAATTCAACCTCGGCGTCAACGTCTCGCGCAACCACTTGTAGGCGCAGCGCATCGCTGACATTCCAGCCAAATTTACCGTGCACCGTGGTGTTATCGTAGCCGTCATCATCGTTTAAAACGGTGTCGGCTTTACTGGCACTGAAGCCAGCGCTGTGTAAATCCGTTGCCGACAGATAAAAATCGCTCTGCCCATTGCCACCACTTACATCGCCGTGGAATTGCTGCGTACCATAACGCCCGCCCTCGGCACTCAACTGGCCCGAAAGCTCACCTTGGCCACGCGGCGTAAACAGGTTAATCACACCGCCTGCATCGGCCCCGTACATTAAACCCTGGGGGCCTCGTAGTATCTCTATACGACTAATTTCTTCGCTGGCCAGTATGTGCTCAGCCTGCGGTCCCACCTGCGTGCCCGTGGGGTCAGCCAACTTCATGCCATCGAGGCGTACCTGTGTGCGAAAGCCTTCCTCACCGCGAATACGTACCGTCGCCACCTGGCCTGGGCCACCGTTACGGCTCGTGGCGATACCCGGCTGGGTACGCAGCAAATC
>JARGOV010000015.1:54146-55429 GCA_029212965.1 Porticoccaceae bacterium | reverse complement strand
GGTGTGGCCGCGGGTGCGGGCTTATCACTGCTGAGCTCCTGCAGTTTTGTAATCGCCAGTAAAAACGCCAGCTTTACCATGGCCTATACAGGCATAGGCATGACCCCCGACGGCAGTGCCACTTACTACCTGCCCCGCCAAATTGGTCTGCGCCGAGCCGAAGAATTAATGGTCACTAATCGCCGTTTAAGTGCAGCCGAGGCCGTAGACTGGGGCTTAATCAACCAATGCGTTGACGCCGAGGCACTCACATATACCGTACAAAACCTGGCCGAACAACTCGCCAGTGGGCCCACTATCGCCTTTGGCCGTACCCGTCAGCTTTTAATGGATAGCTTCGACAATAACTTTCAGCAGCAACTCGTGGCTGAAGAGGAAGGGATTATCGCCATGGCGAGAACCCGCGATGGACTCAGCGGTGTGGCCGCATTTAAAGACAGAAAAAAACCCACTTTTAATGGCGAATAAACACCCACTCTATTGACCAATCACAAAGGAACTTTGCAGTGCCAAAAGCCAGTGAATTAAAAAAAGGCCACGTTGTTGAAATTAATAATGCGCCTCATGCCGTTAAGCAGGTCGAGGCCAAAAGCCCGTCCTCTCGCGGTGCCGCAACACTGTATAAGATACGTTTTACCAACTTGAAAACCAGCCAAAAGCTCGACGAGTCGTACAAAGGTGATGACTTCCTTAAAGAGGCCGATTGCATTCGTGTGCCTCTGAAGTACTCCTACCTCGATGGCGACACCTACATGTTCATGAACGCCGAGGACTACAGCCAGTACGGCTTGAATAGTGAAGAGATAGCCGACCAGATCGCCTATATTAGTGACGGCCTTGAAGACATCACCGGGCTAATAATGGACGGAGCTCTACTGGGCCTAGAGCTACCCCAATCGGTAACTATGGCGGTGGTCGACACTGCGCCTGGCATTAAAGGCGCCACTGCCGCAGGACGCACAAAACCAGCAACGCTGACAACAGGGCTGGAGATTCAGGTGCCCGAATATCTCGAGCCGGGCGAGATTGTTAAAGTAAATACCGTAACGGGTAAATTTATGTCTCGCGCCTAAGCCATTATTCGTAGAAAAAAACCTGAAATATAAATAAAAAAATCACACAGAATAATTGAAATAAAGGACAGACAGGATGCTAGCAACCATAACCACACCACGCATTATGTTGATCGGTGGTGGCGCTGTCGCTGAAATCGCCGACGTGATGACCAAACTGGCTTGCTCCAAACCCTTATTGGTGTCCGACCCCTATATGCGCGATAGCGG
>JARGOV010000015.1:44380-54046 GCA_029212965.1 Porticoccaceae bacterium | reverse complement strand
AACTGGCTTGCTCCAAACCCTTATTGGTGTCCGACCCCTATATGCGCGATAGCGGCAAGACCGCTCATGTGACCAACGTTTTGGATACGGCAAATATTGTCTGGCAACTGTTCGCCGACACCGTGCCCGAACCCACCGACGATGTGGTGATCCGTGGTGCTGAGATTATTCGTCAGGGTGATTTCGATTGCGTCATCGCTCTCGGCGGTGGCAGCCCCATCGACACCGCCAAGGCCATGACCCTGCTGGCCCACGGCGGCGGCAGTATTCGCGACTATAAGGTGCCTTACCAAGCCAATGACAGTGGCCTGCCCATTATTGCCATACCCACCACTGCTGGCACCGGCTCAGAGGTCACAAAAGTGACGGTCATTACCGATAAAGCCAGCGATGAGAAAATGCTGATCATGGGCCTGGGTTGCTTGCCCGCAGCGGCTATTGTTGACTACGAGCTGACCTATAGTGTGCCCTACCGCACCACGGCCGACACCGGCATCGACAGTTTGACCCACGCCATCGAGGCCTATGTTAGCGCCAAACACAACCCCTACACCGACACCCTAGCCCTATCTGCCATGGGTTTAATCGCCCGAAATATTCGCAGTGCCTGTAACGAGCCCGACAACAAAGCTGCCCGCGAGGCCATGATGCTAGCCGCCACACAAGCCGGCATGGCATTCTCCAATGCCTCAGTCTGTCTGGTACACGGCATGAGCCGCCCGATTGGCGCTTTCTTTCACGTTGCCCACGGACTTAGCAATGCCATGTTATTACCGGTTGTCACCGCTTATTCTGCCGAGGCTGCGATGGAACGCTATGCAGAGTGCGCTCACGCCATGGGGCTAGTGGAACGTGGTATTGACACGGAAGGAGCTGTAAAAAGCTTACTCAGCGAATTACGTCAACTCAATATCGATTTAAAGGTGCCATCACCAAAAGAGTACGGTATTGATAAAGAAAAATATTTTTCGCTATTAAACACCATGGCCGAACAAGCATTGGCCTCGGGCTCCCCTAACAACAACCCACGCATACCAACCGTTGAAGAAATGGCAGTGCTTTATACTCAAGCTTGGGAATCTTAACCCTAATAGCTCCTGCACCTAAGCTAAGCTTCTGCTAGTTCCTAAAAACAGACCTCATTAAGCCCCACCGCCACAGCCACACCCTCGCCATTGGGCCAGATCATCAAGCTCAGCTAGCTCTTCCGCTGGGCTCAAACCTTTTTCATAAGCAACGAGATGTGCTTCAGGCTCTGTCGATACCAGCCACGCGGTGCCACTATTTAGCGCTAATTGTTGTAGTTCTTTATGCCAGGCTAAAACGTCAGGCGAACACATAACTGTTACCTCATCGCAACGCACAGTAACCCTAAAAAAAAGGGAGGGGTATTAATCATAATCGTCTCTTTTTATACTGATTGCTGTCATTACGGTATTTTGCTAAAGGCTTGGGAGTGACGTAAGAGCTTGCAGTTTAACTGATGCTTTATACCGGGAACGATCACAACCAGACAGAACCCCAACGATCAACAATGGCACCACTGGCATGCCAAACAAAGTAAGGACAGCAAGAAACCTCATACGATTACCTGGCAGGAAAACAATCAAAACTGGCACTTCGTTGAGCTCTGGTGCAACATATATCTACAAATATATCATCAAGCATAACTATTAATAAAAAGGGACATCTTATGAAAATCAATTCAGTGTTAGGCCCAATCGATGTTGAAAGCCTGGGATCAACCTTAATACACGAGCACCTAGGCATAGGTTGGACGGGATGGGAACTGGACAGTCAGGATTTTGATCGCAAAAAGGCCTGCGCCAAAGCCGTCGACAAATTGAAAGAATTGTATGATTTAGGTATCCGTAGTTTTGTCGACCCCTGCCCAATGGAGTTGGGTCGCGATCCTGAGTTTGCCGCCGAAGTTTCCGAAAAATCTGGCATACAAATCGTTATAGCCACCGGCTTATACAACGATGCACTGGGTATCCCCCCTCACTTTCGTTTGATGGATGTTGACGGCATCGCACAACACTACGTGCATGAAATTGAAGAGGGCATTGGCAAAACAGGTATTAAGCCCGGCATCATCAAAACGGCCGTTGGTGGCATTCACGGCGTTACAGAAGCGGGACGCGGTATTCAAGAAACTGAAATAAAATGTTTACGCGCTGCAGCACGCACCAGTAACGCAACCGGTACACCGATTCTCTGTCACAACGATGAAATGGAACCGCTAGGGCGTGAAACCCTCGATATTTTCGAAGAGGAAAAGGTCGATTTTAATAAGGTGCTCATTGGCCACGCCTGTGGGGTTGGCGATATGCGCTATTATTTTGACATTCTCGAGCGTGGCGCATGGCTGGGCTTCGACCGCTTTGGTATTGAATCCATCGCCTCTGATAAGCTACGACTGGCTTCCCTACTTGGTTTACTTGGCGTTGGTTACGACCGCATTATGCTATCGCACGACTCCATACAGTGTTGGCGTGGCCGTGATACCGGCGCATTAGATGGTATGATTGCCTCGTCTCCCAACTGGGACACCACCCATATTTCTCGCAATATACTGCCCGCCATGCGCGAAGCAGGTGTCAGCGAAGAAAAAATAAATACCTTAATGGTCAAAAACCCTTGCTGCTATTTTAAAAAATAAACTCGTCCTAGCCTAATAGGACTGCTGTGTAAGATTCAGCAGTCCTGTTTTCAAGGCTTTTCTCAGCGTTATTTTCGTGTAGTACAAACTGACGGCAACCAGATTCTCCTCGTGTTTCTAGCAAAATACTGAGAATTTCGTGCTTTGCGGTAGTTGTGCAGGAACGAAGCAAACTCAAGCCGCCCGTCAACCACTAAGCCTTAGCGGATGAACTTAGCCATCGCACGGCTCTGCGCACTTTCTTCAATCTCTAGACCAGCTTTGACACCGGCCCGGTTCTTCTCTGACTGATTCTGACTCGCCTTCAATTTACCTGTCAGAGTTTCAATCGTAATCTCTACACCAACAACATTCTGCACCAAACGTTCAATAAAGTTAGTGGGCGCATCATCCACAGACCACGGAGTGGGCATCTGCAATTCATGTTGGTCTGTTAACTGTTGGAGGTGGTATTTCAACCAGTCTGAATCGTGAATAATCTGAGCCTTACCTTGTACATGGACAGCCAGATAGTTCCATGTTGGCACGACCCGGCCTGTCTCTGCTTTGGTCGGATACCATGAAGGTGAAACATAAGCATCTGGCCCTTGAAAAACAGCAAGAATTCGAGCACAGCTAGCAACGCGCTGCCAAACTGGATTACTGCGTGCCAAATGGCACTGAAGCTGCCCAAGAGAATCGTTTTTCCCACCACACAGGTAAAAGGGAACGTGGTTCGCCTCAATGCCTTCATCATCGGCGACGACCAGTAGCCCGAAGCTATAATCGCGAATGTACTGCTGAAGTTTTTCTTGACTTTCTTCTTTAAAATGATTCGGTATATACATCCTTTTATGCACCTGTAGAGAGTCGCAGCTAAGTTAATACCTTGTCCTCAAGCGGAGGGAGCCTAACTTCAGGATACCCGCCTGCCAAGCAGCTCTGACTGTGGCAACGGGTTAAATGACATTATCCTCTTCCTTGAGTACCAAGCTTACAAGCTTATGAACGACTGGCGAAACAACAAGTATTGTTGGGAATGCGATAGTAAATGCAAAAGCCCAAGCCTTTAGCCAAATTTCAATAATGTTGCTAACCAAACCGACATTAAAAATACTGATGACTAAAGACATGATGCATGACATGAGCAATGACATAAAAAAAGAAAATACAACTTTATGATATTTACGATTAATCATTTATACAATTTCTCCAGGTTTTTGTCCTTAACCAATTTGCTAAGCAGCGGGCGTTAGCGCGTTCAGTCGAATCCATTTTTAGTCGTTACCATACTTGAGGAACTCGCTATAAGACGTTTGAGTTCCACACTTTAGTCAGGGTAACAAATGCTCCCATAACTGCCACCCAAATTGGTATCAGAACAGTCCATCTCTGAGATCTCTTTAACTGCCGATCATGTAACTCGATAGCCGTGTTCAGTAAAGATTGTGCTTGCTCTGCAGATAGAGGTGGACGCTTGTCTTTGTCAGGGTCAGAAACGTGCCTCAAAACTAATGAAACAGGAAATTTTTTAGACACTACTACACGGAAAAACTCTTGATGTTCTTCCGCTAAAGAAAGCCAGGATTTTGATGACTTAGGTTTGTCCGATAGCTCAGCCTTTAAACCTGATTCACTGCGATGTGAATTTTTATCCAAGGCAAGAACTTGCAACAGGGCAAGCACATCTTCAAGGCGGCCCTCTTTCAGGTATTTAGAATTTTTTCTAAAGCACATATCCTATCCTTAGTTTATGGCGTTTATAGAAGTGGTGTGCAGGTTTTCCATGGCCAAACGAAGGTAGTCGAACTTTTCTTTTCTTCGCGACTAATGACCCCGCAAAAAATTTTTTGGCGTATGCTTGTGTCTTCTGGCCTGTCATTAAGAAGCTCCATATAAGTTCTCTAACTATATACGGTTTCTACTGATTGCAAGTAACTCGAATTTATCAGGCCAGTATTAACTATAGATATTGTTTTCAAATATGGCACACGCATATTGCCATTCGCATTTAAAGTGTCGAGCTCATTGAAAGCTTTCAAAGGTGCATACCAGATAGCTTACGGGCTTGAAAACACGAAACACATAAAACCCCTGTATAAATGGGATTGATACAAGGACCGGTCGTAGAAAAATGACATCAACCTCAATTATAATGGGCTTTATCATTTTCGCTTTGAGCACACATGGCTAACTCACTACTCGATCAACTACAAAAATCCGGCTTAGTCGACGACAAAAAGGTCAAGCAGGCAGTCAAGGCGAAGCGCAAACAGGAGAAAATCCAGCGCAATAGCAAACAGCCCGCCATAGATGACACCAAGTTGCAGGCTGCTCAGGCTAAAGCAGAGAAAGCGGCTAAAGACAAAGAGCTGAACCAACAGCGCAATGAAAAGGCCCAGCGAAAAGCTTTCGCCGCACAAATAAAGCAACTAATCGAAATAAATACCATCGAAGCGACAGGCGAACAGCCGTTCAACTTTACTGATGGTAAACACATCAAGCGCATCTACGTTGACCTCGCCCTAATTGGGCGTTTAAGTCGAGGCGTGGTTGCCATTGTCAAACTGGGCGATAAATACATTCTCGTGCCCAGCCCAGTTGCAGAGAGAATTGCCGAACGTGATCCCGAGCGCATCATTTTCAAAGCCGACAAGAACCCTGAAATAGTCGAGGAGGATGATCCTTACGCAGATTACAAAATTCCTGATGATTTAATGTGGTGAGCAAGTAATCCAGACTATGTTAACCATTACTCCCCGCCTTACTATCCCTCTACAAGAAGTGGAATTCACCGCGATTCGCGCTCAGGGCGCTGGAGGGCAAAATGTCAACAAAGTCTCTTCCGCCTTACACCTGCGTTTTAACATCAAAACTTCATCACTGCCCGATAAGGTCAAAGAACGCCTGCTTAATAGCCGTGATAGTCGAGTCAATAAGGATGGTGTGCTGGTTATTAAAGCCCAGCAGTTCCGAACTCAGGAAAAGAACAGAACCGCTGCGTTAGAACGACTACAAATCTTTATCGCGGCAGGAGTTCAGGCGCCAAAAACCCGGCGCACCACCCGGCCCTCGCGCAGTTCTCAACGCAAACGTATGGACAGCAAAACAAAACACGGCAGAACGAAATCCCTGAGAAAACCAATAAAACTTGATCACTAAACAGCATGAGTAATAGGTAATTCTGAGTTGATTTCGGGACCACTCTTCAGGCTTCCTCAGCCTCTCGCAGACGTTCCTGGCGGCTTTGCTCTTCCGCAAGAGCCTCTTTGATCTCAATTAGCACTGCATCAACATCTGCCGGGCCAGCTTCGTCCTCAAACTCGCCACTGAGTATCACTTCTGGGTGCAAGCCCCCATCTTCAAATAACGCCCATATTTCCTTGGCATAGCGAGTTTGTAGTAATTGAGGGGCGTACTGCCCATAATACTGGGTAATATTATCAACATCACGGGCCAGCATCGCCTGGGCATTATTATTGGCGGCGGCATCAACGGCCTGGGGTAAGTCGATAATTACGGGGCCGTACTCATCGACCAGCACATTGAACTCTGACAAGTCACCATGTACCAGGCCTGCGCAGAGCATTAACATCACGTAGTGCATCATCACTGCGTGGTCTTCAAGGGCCTGTTCTTCTGTCAGAGTCACATCGTTGAGGCGCGGAGCCACATCGCCTTCATCATCCGTCACCAACTCCATGATGAGCACCCCGTCAAAACAGCCATAAGCTTCTGGCACTCGTACCCCGGCTCTCGCCAAACGATAGAGAGCATCAACCTCAGCGTTCTGCCAAACCTCCTCCTGCTGCTTGCGGCCGAATTTCGAACCTTTCTCGATGGCCCGGGCTCGGCGGCTATTGCGCACCTTTCGCCCTTCCTGATATTTCACCGCTTGTTTGAAGCTTCGTTTGGCCGCTTCTTTATAAACCTTGGCACAACGAACATGCTGTCCACAGCGTACTATAAAGACGTCAGCCTCTTTGCCACTCATTAAGGGGGCTATGACTTCATCAACGATGCCATCTTCAACCAGAGGTTTAATGCGCTTGGGTATTTTCATGGCGTTCTTATACCTTATTTTACCCCTTGAAGAAATGCGCACTCGATTTTTATAAGCTCGAACATCATAAATGTAGCAGTACACTGCTCGCACTATTAACAAAACAAGCATAAAGTTATCTATGTTTTTTAAAAATTTGTTGAAAAAGCTATGCTAAGCTGATAAAAATGCTTTAGTTTATTGTTGTTAAGGTCAACCAACGAGCCCGGAGAAGACCATGCTCTTTGAAGCCGATGAGTTTCGCCAGTTAATTGTTCGCGACACATTAAAGGCAATCGATGACTGGGCTCCAGTCCATGAAAACCTCCTCCTCGGCACTGCCGCCCAGGAATCTCGTATGGGTCTAGACCTCAAATGCGGCAGACTACTCGGTATTTATCATATTTCTCCCAACACGCATCGCTCCGTATGGGATAAATACCTTCTCCATTACCCTGACTTGGCGAGTCGAGTTAGAGGCCTGGCCGGTCAACACAGCTTTATTAAGAATCCCCACAGTGAACTAATCACTAATCTAAAATACGCCACAGCTATCGCCTGGTTGATCTACCGCCGTGTTGAGCAACCCCTGCCTACGGATGGCGATGTACTGGGCCTGGCCAGATATTGGCATCGGTTCTTTCGCTCGAAAGCCTCTGGTCAAGTTGCAGACTTTATCGCCAGTTATCAGCTTCATATCCTCGAAAAACAAAAATTTGCCGCCTGAAACCTCCTCATCAGGAATGACAGTTGCGGTAGATGAAAAAGCAGCTCGAACAAAAAACAGGCAAAAAAAAGCGCGAACTGGCTAAATACAGTCCACGCTTTTTTATTGTAGAGGCTTACTTAGCCCACAGACATAAAAGACTTAACTGACAAAACCAAATATCATGTGGTGATAAAAGCATCGCCAATGTTATCTTTCATACCCTCGATAAGTTCAATATACCGTTTAAAACCTCCGTTGTACGTGCCGTCCTGACGACGATTATCTTCACCCTCAAAATTATAGTAGCCCGGCGTACACTCCTTATTACGGTCTGTTTTACCACGATGATTAATCACCTCCTGCACCCACCACTCCTCAATTTCAGGCGTGATATCAATAGACTTGCAATTATTCTTGCGGGCATAGTCAATACACTCCGCAATACGTCTACCCTGTACTTGTAAAACATCGGTAATATTAAATTGGAAGGAAGCTTGATAACCGGCCATGATAAACATGTTGGGGTAACCGGCTGACTGGATACCAAACAACGTGCGAATGCCATCCTTGTATTTTTCATTAATTTCGAGACCATCTTTACCAATAATTTGATTGTAAATACCGGTCTTCTGTACTTCAAAACCGGTAGCATAAATGATCAAATCAACGTCGTATTCTTTGCCTTCAAAAACAGGGCCGTTTTCAGTAATCTCGTGAATACCCTTACCGTGGGTATCAACCAGATGTACATTTGGACGATTGAAAGAAGGCAGGTACTCATCGTGGAAACAGGGGCGTTTACACATAAACATATACCAAGGCTTCAAGGCATCAGCCGTTGACTTATCATCAACAATTTCATCGATGCGCTGATGAATCCACATCATGTAATCAATATTGGCATTTTCCTGCTTCTGAATGCGCTCTTCCTTGGTCATGGCTTCGCGCGCTTTTTTCTGTTCTTCTGTCATTACCGGCCCATCAATGGTGCGCTGGCGACGTTTGGCCTGCCAACCCGGCTGCAATTTACGCGCCCAGTTCGGGTCGGTTGGCCAGTCATTACGAATGTCGATAGACGAAGGTGTACGCTGAATGACATACAATTCTTTCGCCATCTTTGCCAATTGGGGTACAGCCTGAACCGCGGTTGCACCGGTGCCAATAATAGCAACGCGCTTATCCTTCAAGTTCTCAAGGTCTTTACCGGTGTACTCATAATCCCAACGCGAGGTATGGAAAGAGTGCCCTTTGAAACGCTCAATGCCGTTAATCTTAGCGAGCTTGGGTTTAGACATTGGGCCATTGGCACAAATTACGAACTTGGCTTTCATGTGATCGCCACGATCGGTCTTCACATGCCACAAATTTTCTTCTTCATTCCAGACAGTAGATGTAACAGTAGTCTGGAAAACCGCGAGATCGTAGAGATCGTATTTCTTCGCAATCGCCTTACAATGCTCATAAATCTCAGGTGCCTTTGCATAGCGATCTTTTGGGACATAGTCCATTTCATCAAGCAGTGGTAAATAGTCGTAGGAAACCACATCACACGCTGCTCCCGGATAACGGTTCCAATACCAAGTACCACCAACGTCGGCACCGCGCTCGACGATGCGGATGCTCTCAACACCGACATTACGCAACTGCGAAGTCGTCAATAACGCTGAAAAACCGCCACCAATAAAAAGCACTTCAACGGTATCAGTCAAGGCATCACGTTCTTGAACATCTCGATTGTAGGTATCTTCGCCAAAATGGGCTAAATCACCATCCAGATTAGAGTTAAACTGACCGGTACCTTCAGGGCGATAATTCAAACGTAAATCACGCTCTTCAGCGAATTTTGCTTTTATCGCATCATAGTAAGACTGTGGATGTTTGCCATCACCAGCGGCTGGTTCAAAAGAACTAAGCTGGGCAACGCCATCTGTCCCCGCTTTCTGTTTTGATTTGGCCATTGTAAAACTACCTCAAAGTTAATAAATAGGGTTAATAAATGCTTAAACTAGGCCCCAACGATCAGAGTGGCACAGAGACAAAAAGTCTCCTTGCCAAGCGTTAGAAAGACAAGTTTAGATTGATAATTGAGCGGCAGATTATGACGTGGCGAATACGCCAAGGTCAATGGCGCAATTTACCGGCACCCCTTGACGGTTGTGACTTAAGCAACGCCCCCTAAATTGCTCCAATGAACACCGTCGACAAGGGTATCAAATCTTTACCCTCTCACGCGTTTATGGAGAGTATATAAACGAGTCCGATCCGGTGTAATTC
>JARGOV010000015.1:37533-44280 GCA_029212965.1 Porticoccaceae bacterium | reverse complement strand
TACCCTCTCACGCGTTTATGGAGAGTATATAAACGAGTCCGATCCGGTGTAATTCTGTTAGCTATAGCCCCATTCAATCTTCACACTGTTCTACAATCACTTGATTAAAATAATAAAAAGCCCTCTAATTGGAATGAGGACAACAATTATTGCGCGCATTAAAATAAAGCTAAAAGGTGTACAACTCGCTTTACCTTTTACATAAGCAAAAAACAATAATTTTTTAACAGACGGATCACAGCGGAGCAAAAAATGAGACTAAACACACCTCGTATACCACCTGTCGAGCCTGCGAACTGGACGGAAGAACAAAGTCAAGCATTGGGTATGGATATTGAAAAACTACAAGCTAACATTGGCTCACCGAATCAGATATTTAATATTGTTAAAACGCTGATTCGCTACCCCGCGTTGTTTAAAGCCTGGCTAGGTTTTGCAAATCACGTCATGTTTGACTCTAGTCTGGCACCTAGAGATCGAGAAATTGTTATTTTACGCATCGGCTGGCTCTGTCAATCGGGTTACGAGTTTGGCCAGCATATTATTATCGGTCGCGATGCCGGCCTAAATGATGGTGAGATAAAAGCGATTGCCGAAGGAAATACTGCCGCCAATTGGTCAGAAGCAGAACAAGCTCTTATTCAAGCTACCGACGAATTACACGCCGACGCTTTTATCAGCGATGTCACTTTTGCTAAATTACAAGAACACTTTGACGAAAAACAAATCTTCGATGTTATTTTTGCTGTCGGCCAATACAACATGGTGTCGATGGCTCTCAACAGTACAGGCGTTCAACTCGACGAGGGCATACCCAACTACCACGCATTTGTCGGCAGATAATCCATAATATAGGGTCATTGAAGAATAACCATTAATATGACCCACTAAAAAGCTCACTAATATTAAGGGAGCAGCACATGTCTGATAAACACATGACCCTTGAGGTTGCTGATGGCGTTGGGCTCATCACCCTTACTCGACCCGATGAAGGCAACCCCGTTGTTCACGGCATGGTCGAAGAATTACTCGACAAAGCGATCATTTGCGACGAAGACCCTGCCATTCGCGCCGTCGTACTCACCGGTAAAGGGCGTATGTTCTGCGTTGGTGGTGGTCTAAAAGATTTTGCTGAACAGGGCAGCAACATCACCCGACATTTGAAGTTAGTTACGCAGTTATTTCACGGTGCCATTTCAAAATTCAATCATATGGCACCACCCGTAATTGCTGCCATTAATGGTACCGCTGCCGGTGGCGGCTTAAGCCTGGCATTAACGACCGATCTCGCTGTATCCGCCGAGTCGGCAAAATTCACTATGGCCTATACCAATGCGGGGTTACCGCCCGATGGCAGCTCCAGCTTTTACCTAGCAAAAATGGTTGGCATGCGTCGCGCCAAAGAGATGGTTTTACTCAATACTGTGCTTAGTGCTGAGCAAGCCCTTAACTGGGGCTTAATTAATAAAGTCGTGCCCGATGATGAACTGATGACAAATGCAATGGCAATGGCTCGTAAACTAGCGCAAGGCTCTATGACTGCTTATGGCGAATCCAAAAAACTGATACTTGCCGGTGCTACCGAAAGTCTCGAATCGCAAATGGAACTGGAAAGTCGAGCCATCTCATCACTCGCTGGCAGTCCCGATGGCAGGGAAGGCGTTAGCGCCTTTATTGACAAGCGTAAACCCGTGTTCAAAAACTAACCGTAAAAAATTTCTTGTTAAAGTCTTTCGCATTACGTGTTCTTCAGGTATTGAAATGAACCCCAGAATTAGCATGATCACCTTGGGTGTTAAGGATATGGCCAAATCGGTGGCCTTTTATAAAGATGGCTTGGGTTTTCCACAAATGGCATCTCCACCGAAGGTTGCTTTCTTCACGCTCAATGGTAGTTGGTTGGGCCTGTATGACTATAAAAACCTGGCAGAGGATACAGCTGGAGAAATTAGCGCCGATGATAAGATTGATGGCTTCAAAGGCTTCACTCTCGCGCACAACGTCGCTTCTGAAGGAGAAGTCGACCGTATCATTACACACGCATTATCTGCTGGAGGCGTCTTATCGAAAGCGGCGCAAAAAACGGCCTGGGGCGGATATTCCGGTTATTTCAAAGACCCCGATGGTTACTTGTGGGAAGTTGCTCACAACCCCTTTTTCTGGGTTGGCCCATTAGATGAGTAACCTTTATTTTCAATATTTCCAATCTAAGACCGTTTTGAATTCCTGCTCATTCAGGGCTTTGTCTGAATATTATGCCAACTATTCTGGTTTTAACCCCAGAGCTTTACGGGTGGCCTCGGGCAAACCACTGGGGTCAAGTAGTGTGTCGTAAAGTTTCAACCAGTGGGTATGGGCTAACTGGTGCAAATGGAAGGCATTATCCATTGCCAACTCACGGCCCTGAGCGTCCTGACAGGCATTGATGGCCTTTTTGGTTAACTTTAGGGCAAAGCGTGATTTAGCCGCAATTTTTCGCGCCATCACCAAGGTTGCTTCTTCAAGCTCTTCGCGCGATACCACTTGATTAACCATTCCTAAGCGCAGGGCATCATCAGCCAGAATAGCATCGGAGGTAAATAACATTTCCTTCGCTTTGCGCGCACCCACTTCCCAAAAATGGGTAAAGTGCTCGATACCACTCACCCCAAAGCTCACCGTAGGGTCGGTAAAACTGGCATCATCCGTAGCAATAATAATATCGCAAGGCCAAGCTAGCATCAGACCACCAGCAATACATTTACCTTGCACCGCAGCTATTGTCGGCTTGGGAATATTCCGCCAACGCTCACTAAAACCGAGGTAGATTTCTTCTTCGCGACTCATTTGCGCTTCTGCCCCTTCACAGGTAAAACCACACAAGGGGCCAACTGTCTGATGATTGTACATATTCTCGTACCAGTCCTGTTCCCCCAGGTCATGGCCGGATGAAAAATGTTTGCCGTTAGCGGCAAGAATAATGACGCGAATATCATCATCATGTGCGGCACGGTCAAAGGCCGCATTTAATTCGTAGAGAAATTGTGTGTCCTGAGCATTGGCTGTATCTGGCCGGTTGAGTACGATACGCGCAATACCTTCTTGAGGCGTTTCATAAATAATGTAGGCCGCTTCTGAATTTCTAGTCACTTTGAAGTCCTGTTGATAAAAATCGGGAAGTTATGATCCAATTTTGTCCTGGGTTTTGTTAGTGAAATCACTCGCATTGTGCCGCTCATGAAGCTGACTTTCTAAAGGCCCCCAGGTACAGTTCACCATTCTGCCACGCTGAACGGCTTCTCTTGCAGCAACCTTTTCAGCCCATCGCTTAAGGTGGCTATACGTATCTGTACTAAGAAACTCAGACGCGTCGTAGATGCCATCTACTACTAACAAGCCATACCATGGCCAAATGGCAATATCTGCAATCGTATATTCATCACCACACATGTATTGCTTATCCGCCAAATGCCGATCGAGCACATCCAGCTGACGCTTTACCTCCATGGCATAGCGGTCAATACAGTATTCAATTTTAATCGGGGCATAAGCATAGAAATGGCCAAAACCGCCTCCTAGATAGGGCGCGCTGCCCATTTGCCAGAACAACCATGATAAGCACTCTGCTCGACTGGCTGGATCAACGGGCAATAGCGCATTAAATTTTTCTGCCAAGTACAGTAAAATAGCACCGGATTCAAAAATTCGAATTGGCGGCTGGGTGTTTTGATCAAGCATTGCGGGGATTTTTGAGTTAGGGTTAACCTCGACAAAACCACTGCCAAATTGCTCTCCCTCGCTAATATCAATTAAGTAAGCATCGTACTCCGCCCCAGACTTACCCAGGGCCAGCAGCTCCTCTAACATCACTGTAACCTTCACTCCGTTCGGCGTACCCAAAGAGTAGAGCTGTATCGGGTGTTGGCCTACAGGTAGGGGCTTTTTATGAGTTGGCCCAGCTATGGGCCGATTGATGCTCGCCCAGCGGCCTCCGCTCTCAGCGTCCCAGGCCCACACCTTCGGTGGTGAATATCCGGGAGGGTAATTACTTTGGGCGTCTTTCAATGCAGATTCATCCATTTTTTTCTAACCCTATTCATAATTAAATTTTAAAGCCTTTCTATGATCTTAGTCTTGTTTACAGGCCGTCACCAGTAAAGCTGACGCATTCATACTCACATTCTCATCATCAGCATAGGATTTAAGTAACTCAGCCATATCAAGGGCAATTCGTGCCCGCGTTTCTTGGTCAGCGTCTGCGTTATTTATGGCGCTACCCGATGGCGCTAATTGCATAAGAAAACTCAAAGCCTCATCCACATCCTCACCCAGTACAAAAGACGTTTGAAATGACTCGATTGAGATATCGGCAAACCCCGCTGCGCTGAGAATACCATTGACACGTGTCACGTCACTTAGCGAGAAAGGACCTGGCTCATCACTAGCCGGAGCTGGAGGCAAGCCAAGGTGTTGAGCAACAACCTGTAATGGCAATCCCACCCAAGCATTTTGATCACGTGATGCCCAACAAATAAAAACAAGACGACCACCCGGCTTTAGAGACGCGTAAAGATTGTTGAACGCACTAATGGGGTCATCAAAAAACATAACGCCGAAACGGGAAAACACCAGGTCATAGTAGTCAACCGGAAAAGTCCTGGTCTGTGCATCAGCACATTCAAAGGAAACATTGGCAACAGCTTTCTCTCGTGCTTTTTTTTCTGCCGCCTGCACCATAGCTACGGAAATATCGACCCCATGCACCTGCCCTTTAAGCCCAACTTTTTGTGCTAATTCAATGCTGGTTTCACCACAGCCAAAACCGATATCGAGGATACGTTCACCCGGACTAATGCCTCCAGCATCAATTGCTTGTTGACCAAAAACTTTAAGGCTAGATTCAAGCCTAACTTCTCGACTCACCCAGTTTTTGCCACCCTTGCCATTCCAGAATTCAGCCATTGCTGCATTAGGTTGATCTGTCATTATTTTATCCCTTCGAAATTATTGGGTTATGAATGCATTTCTTTGAAATACGGAGAGCCTTCTAGCGCATGCTATTCAGAAGCTTACTCTATTGCCATAAAGGTATTCTAGCACTGCAATCTCCATTCGTTTTTAGAGGTATCAGCCCACTGTTAAACAACAAGTACGACAAGAAGACTAACCGACTTGCTATCGACAGGAAAACATTCAATAACGCCGACGAAAACACTTGAAGTTTTGCCGTGACTCAGCCTTGTCAATAAGAAAAAACCCGAACAATACCCAATGCATACGATGCAATAGTTACTTCTCTGGCGTATTACTTTTTAAAAAGGTTTATTTTTTTATTTTGTAAAGTAAGCTAAGCACGTTTCATCGAACGCCTTAACTCACTCCGCGTGATTTTTCTGGGCCACACGAAACAGTAAGCACCACTATCTTTTATGCGTTAGTAATACTGTGATGCAAACGCGGATCACGAAAACCATACCAGGCGACCAAAGCCGCCAATAGACACAAGCCCGAGGCAACAGTAAAAATGTGTGACGCCCCTTGCTCCCAAAAGTGACCAGCCAGATAAGAGCCACTGGCACCGCCGATACCAAAACTAATCGCCCCATACAGCGCCTGGCCACCGGCTTGGGTGCCACCCTGAAACAATCGGCGAATAGACTCGATGGAAGCCGCGTGGAAGGTGCCAAACGTAAACGCGTGTAAACACTGGGCGAGTATCAGCAGCCACAACCATTCACCGCCGTTGCCGATCATGTACCAACGCAATGCTGCCAGAAGCAGGCTAGCGATAAGTACAAAGCGCACGCCGAGCTTGAGTAACAGCGTGTGCATCACCATAAAGATCAACACTTCTGCAACCACGCCAATGGACCATAAAAAACCAATTGCGGTACGAGAAAAGCCTAGCTCTTCAAGATAAATACTGAAAAAACTGTAATAAGCGCCGTGAGCCATTTGTAGTAATGTGCCAGCGATTAAAAAAGCAATCACCGTTGGCTGGCGCACTACCTGCCAAAGGCTTTCGCGCTTGTGCTCGCGCACCTCTTCACTTGAGGGGGGAATTAATAAACTACTGATAAATATGCAGGCCAAAAGACCAATACCCACCCAGGGGAAAAACGCAATATCAATGTGTTCAAAATAATAGCCGCCACCGAGAACGGCGAGAATAAAACCAATCGACCCCCACACCCGCACCAGGCTATAGCGCTCGGGTTTATCCTGCAAAAAGCCCAGGGTGATCACTTCAAACTGGGGCAATATGGCATTCCAGAAAAAGCTATAACCACCAATGACAATAGCCAGCCAATAAAAGCTCTGGTTGATGGTGATACCTAAAAAGCATAATAAACCGAGAAAAGAGCCGAGACGAAGAATCGCCAAACGACGACCGCTAACGTCACCTAGCCAGGCCCATAGGTTGGGCGCGATCAATTTGGTGATCATTGGCACGGCTAAGAGCAGTCCTATTCTCTCCGGCGTAAAACCCAGGTGTTGCAAATACAACGGCCAGTAGGGATACATGCCACCCAGCAGGGCAAAATAGAAAAAATAAAATCCAGAAAGTCGCCAGTACGGTAATGCTAAATTATTTTTCTCGGGTAACAATTACTCGCAAACCCCAGCGTCAACTTCAGGCGGCACTGGCTTGAGTTGGCTGTTGACATCCCCGTTCTGTCCGCGATGGCGCAGCACATGATCCATCAGTACCAGAGCCAACATAGCTTCGGCAATCGGTGTCGCTCGAATGCCAACACAGGGGTCATG